>NZ_JAHPRP010000006.1:0-230063 GCF_025513915.1 Acinetobacter sp. WU_MDCI_Abxb74 | reverse complement strand
GCGGGATGGAGCAGTCTGGTAGCTCGTCGGGCTCATAACCCGAAGGTCGTTGGTTCAAATCCAGCTCCCGCTACCAATTTGATTAAGGTGCAACTTAATCAGGCAAATATCTAGTAAGTTTACATTGACTTTATTTGATATTTGTATATAATTTTTGCACGTTGATGCGGGATGGAGCAGTCTGGTAGCTCGTCGGGCTCATAACCCGAAGGTCGTTGGTTCAAATCCAGCTCCCGCTACCAAGTTTCTTAAAAGAGGCTCACAAACAAGTGGGCCTTTTTGCACAGTGGACTATTGTTTTCTGTGCAAGACAGGGGCGATTAACGCCCTTTTTTATTGGTTATCGTATCGCTATCGTGTAGTTTCGACATCAATTGGTCAAATAGTCATGCTTCACTATAGTAGGTCTGTGTCGGTTAAAACAACCGATTGAATCGCACGAGAATGACGAGAGTAAATGAAATTATCAAATAAATCCCAAGCATTGCATGACTTAATTGTTCCTGCAGTACAAGCATGTGGTGTCGACCTTTGGGGAATCGAGTTTCTCCCACAAGGCAAACGTTCATTATTGCGTATTTATATCGACAAAGCGGTAAGTGAAGATGCTGAGCCTGTACTTGATGAAGATGGCGAAGTAGAACAAGGCCGTGGTATTGGTGTACAAGATTGTGTGCGTGTAACACAACAAGTTGGCGCAATGCTGGATGTTCATGATCCAATTTCAGGTGAGTATTCATTAGAAGTTTCTTCACCGGGTTGGGATCGTCCATTTTTTCAACTAGAACAGTTACAAGGCTACATTGGACAACAAATTGCTTTGCGTTTGATTGCAGCAGTAGAAAACCGTCGTAAATTTCAAGCAAAACTTATCTCAGTAGACCTTGAAAATGAAGAAATTCAGGTTGAAGTTGATGGGCAACACGTGCTTGAGATCGACAGCAACAATATCGATAAGGCAAACTTGATCTATCAAGATTAAATTTATTTAAATTTTATAAGAAATCGGTAGGTGACTTATGGGCCGCGAAATTCTTACCGTTGTTGAAACGGTTAGTAATGAAAAAGGTGTTAGTCGTGAAGCGATCTTCGAGGCTTTAGAACAAGCTCTAGTTGCTGCAACGAAGAAAAGATTTTACGAAGGTACGCATGCTGAAGAAGCTCAGCTTCGTGTAGAAATTGATCGTAAAACTGGTGATTACAGTACGTTCCGTCAATGGACTGTTGTGGCAGATGAAGATCATGAAATGCCAGCTTGCCAAGATGCGATTTCTGACCTTGACCCATCTAAATGGTCAATTGGTGATGTACGTGAACTCGAAGTAGAATCTATTGAGTTTGGTCGTATCGCTGCACAAATTGCAAAACAAGTTATTGTACAAAAAATTCGTGAAGCTGAGCGTGCTTTAGTTGCTGATGCATATGAGTCTAAAGTTGGTGAGTTGATTTACGGTGAAGTGAAAAAACAAACCAAAGATGGCTTTATTATCGATTTAGGCGACAACGCAGAAGCTTATCTTGCGCGCGAAGAAATGATTCCTAAAGAAATTCTTCGCCCTAAACAACGTATGAACGCTATTTTATACAATGTGAACCGTGAAGGTCGTGGCGCTCAGTTGTTGTTATCACGCGCTAAGCCTGAAATGTTAATTGCTTTAATGAAAAAAGAAATTCCTGAGATTTCTGAAGAAATTATTGAAATTAAAGCAGCGGCACGTCAACCGGGCGTTCGTGCTAAAATTGCAGTGAAAACAAATGACCATCGTATTGACCCTGTCGGTGCATGTATTGGTATGCGTGGTACGCGTATTCAAGCAGTACAACAAGAGTTAAACGGTGAACGTATTGATGTAGTGGTCTGGTCTGATGATCCAGCTCAGTACATTGCAAGTGCATTAGAACCAGCTGATGTTTCAGGCATCGTGCTTGATGAAGATGCAAGAAGTGCCGATATTATTTTTGCAACCAGCGATCAATTGGCTCGTGCGATTGGCTCACAAGGCCAGAACGTTCGCTTGGCTTCTGATTTAACTGGCTACAAACTCGACATGATGCTTGAAGAAGAGTATCGTGCTCGTCAGCAAAATGAAGCTCAGCAATATCTTGACATGTTTGTATCACGTCTCGATATTGAAGAAGATTTAGCAATGGCATTGGTGGAAATGGGCTTTACCTCTTTAGAAGAGATTGCTTATGTTCCAGCTGAAACTTTTGACGAAATTGAGCTTGATGCTGAATTGGTTGAGTTATTGCAAAGTCGTGCAAAAGAAGCAGCACTTACTGATGCTTTGAAACAGCAAGAAAATATTCAAGAACCGAGCGCAGACCTTCTAACTATGGAAGGCATGACTTCTGAGATCGCTTACTCGCTTGCCGCGCGCGGTATTATTACTGTCGACGATTTGGCAGATCAGGCTACTGATGATATCTCTGATATTGAAGGTCTTGATCATGAAAAAGCAGGTCAATTGATCATGAAAGCTCGCGAATCATGGTTTAACTAGGAGATGAAATATGACGGACAAGTCGATTAAAGAGTTAGCTCTCAGTGTAGAACGTCCTGTTGAGAAGCTCCTAGAACAGGCTCGTGAAGCAGGTTTGCCTCAACGTACAGCAGACGATATTATTACCACTGAACAACAGGATACTTTAGTCAATCATTTGAAAAAAGTGCATGGTCAGGAAAGTGGTAACACAGGAAAAATTGCGTTGAAACGTAAAACAACCAGTACCGCTAAAGTTGCAAGTACTTCAGGTAAAGCAAAAACAATTAACGTAGAAGTACGTAAAAAACAGGTTTTTGCTAAACCAAACCCTGAACAAATTGCAGCTGAAGCTAAAGCACGTGCAGAAGCTGAAGCTAAAACACGTGTAGAACAGCAAACGCGTGACACTGCACAGCAAAACGCGCGTCTTCAAACAGAGCAAAAAGCAAAAGCAACTTTAGATGCTATGCGTGCTGCTCATAAACAAGATAGCGCTGCGCAAACAGCTCCTAAAGCTGCTGTAGTCGTGAAAAGACGTGGTGGTGGTACAGTAAAACCTGCACCAAAACCAGCAGAAACATTAGAGCAAAAGAAAGCGCGTGAAGCACAAACAGCTCAGTTAAAAGCAACTGAAGAAGCTGCGCGTCGTAAAGCGGCTGAAGAAGCTCAGCAACGTACACTTGAACAAATGCGCAAAATGGCGTCTAAGTATTCAAATGACGAAGCTGCTACGACAATTCGTGTGATTGATGATTCTCCACTTGCTTCAGGTCTAGTTGGCCAAGCTTATGAAGATTCATTTAAGCAAGAAGACCGTGAAATTAAACGCGGTGGCGCAACCACTAACCCTCGTTCGGGTAAAAAAGGTGGCCGTCGTGGTCAAGAAGAGCAAAGCTTTGTTAACCATAACAAACGTGGTTTAAAATCAAGTCAGGCAAATAAGCATGGATTTGAAAAGCCAGTTAAAAAGCAAGTTTATGATGTAGAAATCGGTTCAAGCATTGTTGTTGCCGATCTTGCTCAAAAAATGGCGATTAAAGTACGTGAAGTTATCAAATCACTTATGAAAATGGGTGAGTTGGTTAATCAAGAACAAGCTATTGATCAAGATATAGCAGCACTTGTTGTTGAAGAAATGGGCCATAACCCTGTTTTAGTTTCTGATACACAAGCGGAAGATAATTTGCTTGAAGCGGCTGAAGAAGCACGTGGTGAGCAAACAACTCGTCCGCCAGTTGTTACTATTATGGGTCACGTTGACCATGGTAAAACATCATTGCTTGACCGTATCCGTCGTTCGAAAGTGGCGGCAGGTGAAGCAGGTGGTATTACCCAGCATATTGGTGCATATCACGTTGAAACAGACAAAGGAATCATTACATTCCTTGATACACCGGGACACGCTGCGTTTACTTCAATGCGTGCACGTGGTGCTAAAGCAACGGATATCGTTGTATTGGTTGTTGCGGCAGATGACGGTGTAATGCCACAAACTGCAGAAGCAATTGACCATGCGCGTGCAGCAGGTACTCCAATTATTGTTGCAATCAACAAAATGGATAAAGAGTCTGCTGATGTAGACCGTGTGTTAAACGAATTAACAACGAAACAAATCGTTCCAGAAGAATGGGGTGGTGATGTTCCGATTGCTAAGGTTTCTGCGCACAGTGGACAAGGTATTGATGAACTCCTTGATTTAATTCTTATTCAATCAGAATTGATGGAATTAAAAGCATCTGCTGAAGGTGCTGCACAAGGTGTTGTTATTGAAGCGCGTGTTGATAAAGGCCGTGGTGCAGTAACTTCTATTCTTGTTCAAAACGGTACATTAAACATTGGTGACCTTGTTCTTGCAGGTTCATCATATGGTCGTGTCCGTGCAATGTCTGATGAAAATGGTAAGCCTATTAAATCAGCAGGACCATCTATTCCAGTAGAAATTCTGGGTCTTCCAGATGCTCCAATGGCAGGTGATGAAGTTCTTGTTGTAAATGACGAGAAGAAAGCACGTGAAGTTGCTGATGCTCGTGCTGACCGTGAACGTCAAAAACGTATTGATCGTCAAAGCGCAATGCGTCTTGAAAATATCATGTCGTCAATGGGCAAAAAAGATGTTCCTACAGTGAACGTTGTTTTAAGAACTGACGTACGTGGTACTTTGGAAGCATTGAATGCAGCTTTACATGAATTATCTACTGATGAAGTAAAAGTTCGTGTAATTAGTTCAGGTGTTGGCGCGATTACTGAGTCTGATGTGATTCTTGCTGAATCTTCAGAAGCTGTATTGTTAGGCTTTAACGTTCGTGCTGATACGACTGCTCGTCAGAGAAGTGACCAAGACGGTATCGATATTCGTTACTACAGCATCATCTATGAATTGATTGATGATGTGAAAGATGCCATGAGTGGTAAACTTGCTCCTGAGCATCGTGAAACTATCTTGGGTGTTGCTGAAGTGCGTGAAGTATTCCACTCAAGTAAGTTTGGTGCAGCAGCAGGCTGTATGGTACTTGAAGGTGTATTGCATCGTAATAAACCGATTCGCGTATTACGTGATGACGTGGTTGTGTTCCAAGGTGAGCTTGAATCTCTTCGTCGCTATAAAGAAGTGGTTGAAGAAGTTCGTGCCGGTATGGAATGTGGTCTTGCGGTGAAAGGTTATAAAGACATCAAAGTGAAAGATAAAATTGAAGTCTATGATGTTCAATTGATTAAACGGAGTCTTTAATGGCGGGTAGCCAACGCTTAAAGCGCATGGCGGATTCAGTGCAACGCGAGTTGTCTGAGCTGATCCGTCAAGAGCTTAAAGATCCTCGCTTAGGTGGTCTAGTGACCATCTCTGCGGTGAAAGTCAGTGCAGACATGGGTTATGCTGAAGTTTATGTCACTGTAATGGGACGTGAGCTTGGTGATGAGCAAAGTGAAGCAGCAAATAAAGAAACTTTAGAGGTATTAAATAAAGCTTCTGGTTTCTTGCGTCATGAATTGAGTCGTCGTATCAAGACACGTATTACGCCAAGATTGCGTTTCCATTATGACAAAACGAATGCCTATGGTAACTATATGTTTGGTCTGATCGAGAAAGCGGTAAATGATTTACCGAAACGCGAATCAGATGACGAACAGTAATATAAATTAAAAATAAAAAAGCCACCTTCGGGTGGCTTTTTTATTGGTTGGCTTTTTTCCTTTATTCTTTAGGAGGATCCATAGGAGGTTTGTTTTGCGAGAAACGCTGTCCTATTTTATAACGATCCCAAGGCAAAGGGCGTTCAATTGCTTCAGGAACTTCCCCACTCAGTGAGCGCAAGCGTAAATGTAGCGCGGCTTGAGCAATTAAATTTGCTGAAACCGGTGCAGTAATAAAAGCTAAAAGTGTGATCAGTAACTCGGCAAAACCAAAGCGGCCTTGAAAAGCGAAAAAGATCATGGAAGCAATCAAGAAACTGCCTAATCCTAACGTACTCGATTTTGTCGGGGCATGTAAGCGCATGAATAAGTCAGGTAAGCGGACCATACCAATTGAGCCGACTAACATAAAGAAAGTGCCAAAGACCAGAAAGACCGAAACCATAATTTCCATTACGAACTGCATTTTGATCTCTCCTTAATCGATAACATGACCAGTTGTGAAGTAACGTGCTAAGGCTGCTGTAGATACGAAACCTAGCATAGCAACCAGTAGGGCTCCTTCAAATAAAGAGGTCGTCATCCAATAAATGCCTAAAACAACAATGAGGCAAATTGCATTTAAGAAGAGAGTGTCGAGTGCTAAAAGTCGGTCTACAATTGATGGTCCTATGACCAATCTGAAAAGGCAAAGTAGCATAGAGATTGTAATGGCAATCGAGCTAATACCTAGAGCATAGGGTAGGATGGTCATACACTTGCCTCCGTTTCTCTTTTTACATCAAAAATTTCCATGAGTGGAATTTCATAACGTTGTTTGATGTCTTGAATGTCAGATTCGGTATCATCCGTACTCAAGGCGTGAACCAGAATATCTCCACGTTCTTGATCAATACCCGCAGAAACTGTACCAGGCGTTGTCGTAATGATCATTGCCAGTAACGTATTGACCTGTTCGTGTTCCGTTTCTAGCGGCACACGATACCATTTAGGGTGTAAATTTTTGGTAGGTCCTAAAACGAGCTTTGCGACTTTAAAGTTGGAAATGACAATATCCCAAAGAACTACAAAGCATAATTTAACAGTTGGTTTCCAGTGAATATGCGGCGTTCGGGTAATAAACGGTTTGACTAAACGAGGAATAATTAAACCCAACAGCACCGCCGTCAAAAGATCACTAGCATCCAGACTATGTGACAGCATCAGCCAAAATAAGATGATAAGAATTGAAACAAATGGATGTGGAAACCAGCGTTCAAGCAAATGAGATAACTGCATTGTTATGGCTCCATAGGTTTCAATTGACTTTCATCAACAATGGTAGGCGTTTGTAGTTTGTCCTGTTGTTGAATTTGCCGATGTTTATATTCAGAAATATGTTCACCGTTGAAGGTATCTTTCGAAATAATATCTGGAACGAGGTAAGCATTATGATCTTCAACTTCACCCCCATATTTAGTTTCTGGTAGGTAACCGGGATCAAATGGTTGCACGCTGATAACTTCACCATTTTTATCTACTTTAAGGATCGTGCGTTGGTAAAGTGCATGGTCTTGAATTTGCTGCGCAGTACTGAATGTGTAATTCTGAATCGGTGCAGCAAATATGACATAAGCCATTAAGCCAGCAAGTAACACATAAATCACTTGATCATTACGTAGTGGTGCTCGCTCTGGTAAGGCCCGATAAACTATATACGCTGGATGGATTGGATCTTCTTCTGGAGGCGTTGCTCGCCAGAACAAGATAAAACCAACACGTGTTAGAGCAATAATACTTAATAGGCTTACAACAAGTACCACCCCAATAATCCAAGCTTGATAACTGGTTTCAACTGTTGCTTGTAAAATGAATACTTTTCCAAGAAAGCCACTAAAAGGGGGTAAGCCAGCCATCATCATCGCAATGGTGAAATAGGTAAATGCAGCAGCTTTTTCTTGTTTGATTCTTGGTGCAACTTTTAAATGATCTTTAAAATCTCCACGCTGTGAAGTTATCCATCCACAAAATAGATAAAAAGCTGCTCCAATCAGTGTACTGTGCACTAAATAATATAAAGCACCAGACCATGCCTGTGTATTCGACATAGCAATTGCTATGAGCAAGGTACCAATTGAAGAAAGTACCATAAACCCGACAAAGCGTCGTAAACGATCTGCTCCAATTGCAGCAATCACACCATACAGTGAAGTAATCAAACCAATAGGAAGTAACCAACTTTTTAAGATTTCTTGGCTAAGTACATCATCAAATACGGTTCCATTCACACGCAAAATCGAATATATACCGACCTTGGTCATAATAGTGAAAATTGCAGCTACTGGCGTACTAGCAACCGCATAAGTTTTTGGTAGCCAAAAACCTACAGGAAGCATAGCTGCTTTAATGCCAAACACGACAAATAAAAGTAAGGCACCGGCTACAGCTAATTTGTGTTGATCTGCTTCGAGTGTCGGAATAAGGCGTGAAACATCTGCCATATTGAGGCTACCCACACTGCCATAAATCATACCAAGGCCGATTAAGAATAGGGCAGAGGCTAGAAGATTGATAATGACATAGTGAACGCCAAGTTGAAAACGTGGTTTGCCTTGCCCATGTAAAAGCAAAACATACGAAGCCATTAATAAGATTTCAAAAAAGACGAAAAGGTTAAATAAATCGCCTGTTAAAAATGCTCCGCAGATACCCATTAACAAGAAATGCACCATGGCATGAAAATAGCGTCCACGGGTATCCCAATTTTCGCTTGCATACCATAAAACTGGGACGACTAATGCATAGGTCAGTACCAACATAAAAGCAGAAAGACGATCTAATACGAGCACAATACCAAACGGTGCTGACCATTCACTCAGTTGGTAAATGGTAATTTGGCCCGTGCTTGCAAAGCTCAAATATACAATTGCGGTAATTAATCCAGCAATTGCGGAAACAAGACTAATGCCACGACGCCATGGTTGTCGCCAGTCGTCTTTTAAAGCACCTGCTCCTGGGTTGCCTAGCAGTAATAATATAAAAGCAGTAAATGCCGGGATGAGAATACTAAAAATAGGCGCATGTTCTTGCCAGAAAGATAAAAAATCAAACATTACGGCTCATCCTCGCGTGGGTCGTATGTTGGAGAGATGTCTTCTTTAGCATCAACATGATCACTACCTGACTCATAACGGCTACGCAACGCCAGTTGTACAATAAAGGCGGTGGTTGCAAAACCGATCACAATGGCTGTTAACACCAGCGCTTGAGGAAGTGGATCGGTTATTTTTGTTGTTTCGGTTAAAATTGCGGGAGAGCTGATTTGTAATCGGCCCATAGCAAATAAAAATAGATTTACAGCATAGCCAATTACAGCTAATCCAAGCACGACAGGGAAAGTACGAGCACGTAAAATCAGATAAATACCTGTGGCAACAAGTAAACCAATAGCAGAAGCCAATAAGAATTCTAAACTGATCATGATGATTCCTCCCGATGTGGTACTACAGGACCAGCCATGCTTGAATGACGAGAGTCTCCCAATACCGAGATGAGCAACATCGTTGCACCAACCACGGTGATATAAACGCCTAAGTCAAAACTTGCAGCCGAAGCCAAATGTAATTTTCCTAGAATTGGTAATTCAACATATACGTGCGCGCTGGTGAGGAATGGGCGTAACCAGAACCATGCAGCTACACCAGTAAGCCCAGCAATTGTTAAACCTGAACCAATCCAGACTTCGTAAAGACGGCCTGATTTTGCTTTGAGTAATTGTTCAGTTTGGTCTTGACCTAGCGCAATATATTGGATGATTAACGCCATTGAGGTGATTAGACCTGCAATGAAGCCACCGCCGGGATAGTTATGTCCTCGCATAAAGATATAAACACTCACGACAAGTGCTAATGGCAATACCCAAGAGGCTGTAATACGGAACATGAGCGGAGATGGATTAAAACGGTAGGTGAGGCCTTGGGTCGTGGTAGTACCATGTACACGCATGCCATCCATGAGACAAAGTGAACCAATAGCAGCAATGCCTAGCACCGTAATTTCACCAAACGTATCGAAACCACGGAAGTCAACTAAAATGACATTTACAATATTTGAGCCGCCACCAAGTGGTAATGACTGTTGGGCAAAGAACCATGAAATCGAATTATGATCACGGGTTAAAATCAGCCACGTGATCCAGCCTATTCCTAAACCTCCAACAATAGCTAAAGCGGCATCTCTTAAACGTCTGGAACGAAGAGATTCATACGGCGTTAGCTGTGGAAGTAAAGATAAACTCATTAATAAAAGAACAGTGGTTACAACATCCACGGTAATTTGAGTCAATGCCAAATCTGGAGCTGACATGGTGACAAATACCATCGTTACAACCAGACCAATTGCACCACTAATAAGGACTGCTTTAATACGTTCATGGTGGAACCAAAGCATCATCCAGCAACCTGAGAATAAGGTTAACCAAAGAACTATAGCAATCCATGGGGCATGAGTGAGTTCACGTGTGCCTGTGGTGAGCCCTTGATTAAGTAGCGGCATGGTTACCATGATGATGCTAAAAGCAATGATCAAAAATAAGTAACTTTGCAATGAGCCATTTTCAGTTTTTTGTTTGATTTTTCGGCTTGTGAGCAACAGATGTTTTAAAAATAGGTCAAATAAAATACGGCCTTGTAATCTGCCTAAACGTGGGTCAAGGTCAATTTTACGAATTGTGCCATCTTTTGCTAAAGCAAAATAGAAGAGTGTGCCGCCCACTAAAGCAATAATACTCATCACAAGAGGAGCATTGAATCCATGCCAGATTGCAAGATGAGTTCCTACAAATTCTGGTTGCATTAAGCTTGCTCTCGTTACGCTATTTACTAGAGGCTCTACCAATAAAGAAGGTAAAACGCCGACTAGGATACATAGCACAGCAAGAAGAATAGCTGGCGCACGCATGCCAATCGGGGGTTCATGTGCATTTTTATTTGGAACGTGTTTACCAATTGGACCATCAAAAAACACGCCGTGCACTAAGCGGATTGAATAGCTCACTGCAAAAATACCAGCCAGAGTTGCAATAATACTGGCAAAAATAACTGCTGAACCTGAAAGGTTTGCCAATAGCTCGGTAAAGAACATTTCTTTAGAAATAAAGCCATTGGTGAGTGGTACACCTGCCATTGATGCAGCAGTGATCATGGTTAAAGTGGCAGTAAAAGGAAGTAGCTGCCAAATACCACTGAGTTTTCGAAGATCACGTGTGCCCGTTTCATGATCAATAATCCCTGCAAGCATAAAGAGCGCTGCTTTAAATGTTGCATGGTTAATAATATGAAAAATAGCAGCAGCCACTGCTAAAGGTGATCCTATCCCAAGTAAGCAAACAATCAGACCTAAATGACTAATTGTTGAATAAGCCAGTAAGCCTTTTAAATCTTCTTTGAAAATAGCAAAACAGGCGGCCATACAGAGAGTGAATAAGCCGACAAACGTCACAATATTGTGATAGAGCGCAGCGCCTATAAAAATAGGAAGTAAGCGGGCTAGCAGGAAAATTCCTGCCTTTACCATGGTTGCAGAGTGTAGATAGGCTGAAACAGGGGTGGGCGCAGCCATTGCATTTGGTAACCAGAAATGAAATGGGAACTGAGCACTTTTAGTGAAAGCGCCAAGTAAAATCAGCAGTAACATTGGAGTGAAAAGAGTATGAGCCTGAATGGCATCTTTCATTCCCATGATGTCATTAATTTCATAGGTCCCAGTGATTTGCCCTAATAGAACAAATCCCCCCAATAATGCCAAACCACCCATTCCTGTAATGGTGAGCGCCATTCGAGAGCCGCGCTGGGCAGCTTCATAATGACTCCAGTAACCCACTAACAAGAAAGATGAAATACTAGTGAGTTCCCAAAATACTAATAAAATAATTAAATTATTGGATAGAGAAATACCCAGCATTGCTGCCATAAACAGCATGAGTAAAGCATATAGTTTGCTTAAAGAATTTTTAGGACCGAGGTAATAATAGGCGTATATATAAATGAGTGTACCGATACCGGTAATAAGCAAAGAAAATAATAAGCCAAGCGCATCAAGCCTGAAGCTTAGATTAATTCCTAATTGAGGTAACCAATCCCAGCTTTGTTGAATGCTTGCACCACCAAGCACAGTTTTTGCTTGAGTCAGCAATAAACCGAAACTGGTTAAACTGACTCCGATTGCCCCTAAAGCCGTTACTCCACGCGAAAACCGTTGAAGCAATGAAACAAGGGTGGTGCCTAATATTAACGGTAATAAGATAATTATCGGTAGCACACTCGTATCCATATGTGATTTAGGCCGAGACCTAAAAGTGAAATTTTAATTTCAGAATAGATAGGAATTCAAAGAGATTTCCAAGGCTTGTATTCTGAAAGCCCAACCAAATTAGAAAAATAAAGCGAGAAACAAGTTGTATTGCGCAACTTGAAGAATAAAAACGCAAAATGAAATTTATTGTACACTAAAAAAGCAGTAAAAATCTGATGTTATTACATGTAGTAACAACATCTAATGATTTTAAAGCTTAAAAATCCTGCTTAAACTATATATTGTGCGAGGCTGAATTTCACTCTAAAAATAGAATAAATAGGTCGTAAAATTTAAGCTGAAGGTGTTTCTTCAGGCATGTCTCCAGCATGAATCATGCGTAATAATTCATTTTTTTGTTGTTCATTTAAACTCTGAATTTGCTGAAATAAAATATCAATTTGTGCTGGAGATGGCGTTGGGTCAACCAAGCTGAGTGCTTGCGTCTCTGTATGAGATACCAACGGTTCACTTCTTTGCAGCAAGGTATAGATGTCTTCAAGCTGTTGCTGAGTGGTATTTAGGTCAAGGTGGGTAACTTTACCATTTTCTAATTTTAAACATTGATAGGCTGAGGCATGTTCAAGTAACTCTTCACGACTTCCAGTTGCAATAATTTGTAAGCGTGGAAATGCCTGATGGAGCCGATTCAAGATTTCTGAACAATGAGTAGAGTCAAGCTGTGCATCAATTTGGTCAATCAACAAGATTCCTTCACCTTCGAGGCAAGGATTTAAACTTAATGGATTGAGTATACAGAGTCTGCGAGCGACATCACCTACCAAGGCGATCCATGTTTTTATGGTGCTCGAAAGCTGATGAAACGGTAAGGTCTGACCATCATAGTCAACCATGAGTTGAAGTCGGGGTTGATATTGTAAATATAAATCTTTGAACTCTGGCAAAACAAATTTTAATGCATTTTTGAGTGCGTACAGATTAGGTGATTGAAGTTGTGCGGGTTGTCCAGATAACTCTTTTTGAAGTTGATTTAAGAGTTCTGTCTGATCTTGTGGATCTGATTGCTTAGACCTAATCCGTTGTACCACATATGCAGCTTGGGCATTTTCGATATCGCTAATTTCTCGTAGCCATTCAAAAAAGCGAGTAAAGGTTGTAAATGGAAGCGGACTAATATCATAGGCAGAAATAGCTTGGGTAATACCCGGTAAATTTTTATTGAGTAAGTTAATATCATTTACAAATCGCTCGGCTGGGTAGTAAGCGACTAAAGGCAGACCTTGTAATGGATCTTTTTTTGTTATCTGTTGATACAGAGCCATAGCCTGATCAAGTTGTTGAGTTTCGACTTGACTAATGCCTAGGCCACTTGCATTTAAGGTTTTAAAAAGTTTCCAGCTACACAAAGAGGAATCGGTCTGCTGAGCAGAGGTGGCTTCTGGCAAATGGCCAATTTCTGGTGGAATTTGAAGGGTAATTTCGATTTTTGCTTGTAGGCGTGATTGAGTAATATCTTGATCAGACATGACTATGCCGGGGCTACGTAAATCTTTAAGACGTGCAGGGAGCCAAGTTAAAGCATGGTAAGTATGTTTAAGTAACATACTTTTTCCGGTTGCCTGCTCACCTAAAATTAAGGTAATAGGCTGTTTTTCATATTGAAACTGTATTTTAAGATCATGAAATAGAGCAATATGTTTAAATTGGATAGATTCAAGTTTCATAGGCTCACCTAAGTATGAGCGCTTCAACCAACCGATTGACGAAGACTTAAAGGCGCCCTTAGTTTTAATTGTTGTATCAGATCATAAAGATGATGGATATTTAGACTTACTTTAGCACGAGTACACGCAACGTAAAGTAATCTTAATTCTTCATCGGTAATCTTGTGTTCTAAACCATTAATTTTAAATTGATAGTCATCTTCAATATGAACGCGGTTCCATTCCAGCCCTTTAGCTTTATGGGCGGTAGAAATGACATAGTCAGCTTGCTCAATTGGAGTAATCTTTGCAAGTGCTTTTTTTAATGGGTCAGTCCCGTGATCATCAACCAATTTAACTAAAGGTTTAATGTCACTACCTTCATTGGTCTCACAATATTCATGGACATCATGCCATGAATTGAACCACGCTAATTCAGGAACATCAGTAACCCGTTTTCCTTGTTTTAACAAGCTTGCAGCATCTACAAAACGGTTTAGCTTTTGATGATCCGCTTGTAAACTCACTTTATCGCCGTGAACTAAACCTGCCAGTAAAAGTTCCATTGCACGAGCATTGGTGCGGCATAAAATTGCGTCACGCATCTTGGTGTGAGGTTTATTGACTACACTTGATTTCTGGTTCGGATTGCCAAGTAGGGGAACCGTCTCGTTTAAGCCACCCAGTAGTGAATTGGCAACATCGGCAATCGACTCACCAAAACGAAAAGAAGTGGTTAGGCGAGATTCAGGTAATGGTAATTGCTGCATGGCATTAATTGCGCCACGCCATGCATAAATCTGCTGATGAGCATCACCGACGTAAATCACCTGCGTATTTTTTTGGCGAAGCAAAATACCCAACATTAAAGGATCAGCATCTTGGGCTTCATCAAATAATACGTAGTCAGTAGGAATATTCGGTTCAGATAATGCCCAAAGTTTAAGATAAATATCGTGCCCAATTCCAGCTTGATGGTTCGGGTCAATCGACTCTAACCAACGTCGTTCAACAGCAGGGTATAGGTGCTTTTGTAATTCAGTAATATCGTCTGCATGTAGCCAGTTGGGTGCTTGAATATGGCGTGGTGCAGGATATTGAGAGCTCGTTGAACAGAAGTAGCTGACAGCATTGGCCACAAGACTTGCTAAGCGGCTTGGCATTAAGACATATTTCTCGTAACGCCCACCCATCATCCGTCGTAAAGTAATCGGCTCTAGTCGATACTCTTTAGCAATAAAGCTTGGGCTTAAGCGCGGCAGACGTAATTTATCAGTTACGCCGCGAGGGACACTACGAAAGGCAAGTGAGTGAAAAGTACGGCAGTCCACATTGCGATGAAATTTGTTTTGTGCTTCACCAGCAATTGCCTTGTTAAATGCTAAGTACATACCACGCCGCTCAGGCATGGCATCGCTAATCATTTGCAAAGTGGTGGTTTTACCTGTGCCAGCATAGGCAATCACTTTAAATGATTGCCCAAGACGTGCGTTGTCTATGGCAATCGCTTGCTCATAGGTAGCTTTAGGTTTTTCAATATTCGACACTGAGTGATTTTATACCTTGTTGCGGTTAGCTTTTTCAACTAAACCAGATAAGCCCTGACGACGAGCTAATTCATCAATAATAAGTTGTGGGTTAATATCGAAATAACCCAACATGACAATAGTATGGAACCACAAATCGGCTGTTTCATAAACAAGATCGTTTAAGTTAGCTTCTGAGTCCTGTACTGCAAAATCTTTAGCGGCAATAATAGCTTCTACGCTTTCTTCGCCCACTTTTTCTAAAATTTTATTGATGCCTTTTTTATAGAGGCTGGCAACATAAGAGGTATCTGCTTCAGCTTGCTTACGCTCTTGCATCAATTGCCCTAAGTGAGCAAGTACATCAACTTGCTCGGTAGTTTGTGCATGATCATGTGCTTCTATTTTTGCTTTTTCGCCATAAATTGCAGTAGGGTCTTTTAACTGTGTATCGACAATTTCCCAGCCCTGTGGGGTGAGTTTACGGTAGAAACAAGACTCACGACCCGTATGGCATGCAATACCACCGTGTTGTTCAATTTGTAGCACAATGACATCGGCATCGCAGTCTAGACGAATTTCATAAACTGTTTGGAAATGGCCTGATTCTTCACCCTTATGCCAGAGTTTTTGGCGAGAGCGAGAGAAGTAAACTGCCTGATTTTTTTCTGCTGTTAACGCGAGTGCTTCACGGTTCATCCACGCCACCATCAAAACACGTCCAGTTTGATGATGTTGAGCAATGGCAGGGATAAGACCTTGTTCGTTAAATTTTACTTCATCGAGCCATTGCGTGTTATTCATGAGGAATCACCAAAGAAATATGAACTATAAATTGATTTAAGTCAGATGCTAAAAAATAGCTTGTATAGTGTACGGCATGAACGTCACTTTGCGGAAAAATTCTTTGCGCTTTTTGTCTTTGTCAGCTTAATGAGCAGCTTATCTTTATTACTTGTCAGTACGTTATTTAAATATTTCGTGATGCTTAAAACCAGAGGATTAAGATGGCTAATGTCCAAAGGTTATTCTTTTATTTTAAAACATTTATATGCTAAATCTAAGAATAACCCTTGCTAAAGTTAACTTATTTCATGACCCGCCAAAGTACCAATAAACTACTCAGCACAATAAGAATAATCGAAACAAACCACGGACTAATAATCGCGATAGTTAATAAAATTACGATAATGCTTCCAAACATCCAACTGCGGCGTTGTTGATGTTCCATTTGCAAACGAAGTTGCTGAATTTCGCGTAACTGACGGTCTTGCCAAGCAGATTGATTTTTTAAACCATTTAAACTATCAATAATTAAGCTTGGGAAATCTTGAGCACCTAAAAGTAGGTCAGGGAGTTGCTGTCCTAACTCTTTTATATTTTTGACTGGGTTCATGTTGGCCTTGACCCATTCAGTCAAAATAGGTTTTGCCAATTTCCAGATATCGAGTTGAGGGTATAGGTCTGTTCCAAGCCCTTCGACATGCACTAAAGTTTTTAGCAACAGCATGAGTTGCGGTGGAATCTCTAAATGGAAGCGACGGGCAATATCCATCACTTGAATCAAGATGCCAGCAAAATCAAGTTGGTCCATTGGTTTAGATACCATTGGTCCAACGGTGCGACGCATTTCACGTGAGAGTGCATCTTGGTCTGTGCCCGGTGGAATCCAGCCAGCTTGGTGCACAATTTGAATGAGCTGCATAAAGTTGCTGTTCATTACAGCAAGCAACATGCGGGCAATCGTCATCTGGTCATGCTTAGACAACTCACCCATAATCGCACAGTCCAGTGCAATAAAGCGTGGATTGCTTGGGTTAATTGTTTCTACAAAGACATTACCGGGATGCATGTCGGCATGGAAAAAGTTATCGCGAAATACTTGCGTGAAGAAAATGGTTAATCCTTTTTCTGCAAGTTGCGCGCGGTCCATGCCTAGACGGTCAAAGGTCGCCGTATCTGAAATAGGAACACCTGTAATACGCTCTGCCACCATGACATCTTTGGTGTCCATGTAGACTTCAGGCACATACATCATGGTTGAGCCAGTAAAATAGTGGCGCATACGACGGGTATTGTCTGCTTCAATACTCAAGTCCAGCTCATTTAAAATAATCTGGCGGTAGTCTTGAATAATTTCAGTGAGATGTAAGGCACGAGCCGCCTCAAGACGACTTTCTAACGTATTGCCTAACCATGCCAAAATTTCAAAATCTTGCAAAATTTGATTGCGAATGTCTGGACGAGTCACTTTAATAACGACTTCACGACCATCATGTAAAGCAGCAGTATGAACTTGTGCAATTGACGCAGCAGCTAGTGGCTGGTCATCAAAGCGCGCAAACAAGGTATTTACGTCAGCTTTTAACGATTCTTGAATACGTTGTTTGGCAACCTCTACATCGAAAGGCTTTACCTGATCTTGCAGTAAGACCAATTGCGAGAGTACTTCGGGTGGAATTAAATCACGTCGAGTTGAAAGCAATTGTCCAAGCTTAATTGCAAGCGGTCCCATATCTTCCAAAGCTTCTTTTAGCTTTAAAGGGTTTTTCCGTTCACGACTAGACCAGGCAGCCGGATGCATTTTAATAATACTTAATGCATGTTGAGCTTTAACTGGTAATTCATCCGCAGGGAACAACGTATCGAGTCTATAGTGCGCTGCAATACGCCAAAGTTCGAGTAAACGCGAAACGTGCGGAATCATATAAAGTCTTACCTAGTCTTGAGAGGGTTGTAGTTGTGCGTTGTGTTGCTGCAATCTTGCTTCTAGACGGTCAATGTCTTGATTAAGCTTACGAGTGGCTTGGCTTAAATCGTCCATTTCCCAACGAGGGGCAAATAGACCGCTATCTTCTTTTAATGCATCTTCAGCAAAAAACAGATGGCTTTGAAGAGAGCGTTTTAAATGTTTGGGTGCAAGCTGAATCTTGCCAATTTCGTGGGCAAGTTGAGGACCAACCCATCTTGATAAATGCGCAGCTAAATCTGGTTCAGCTTGTTGCATGATTTTTTGAATATCCTGTAGCAAGTGATAATCACCTTGCAATGGGATATTGCCAATCTGATCTGGATCGCTGACCAATAGTTTGATCAGCTCAATGACATCTTTAACATGCAAAGTTGCTGTAGCTTCAGAAGTTTTGAATTGCGCATCAAAAGGGCGTTGTTCAAAAATAGAAGGTTTTTCACTGTGCCCTGTTGCGGTAGGTTCAAGACGTACTTTTTCTTGATCAAAGAATACATCGACAGAAAGTTGCGGACTGTCGATTACGACACGCAACATTTTGCCCTGTAACTGATTAAGCTGAATGCGTGTAACCGCATCCAGATCGATCAGATGATGAATGATACGTTCGACTGCACCGAGTGCCAGAATCGACCACATATCGTTATCCCTTACAATTTGAAGCCACGGTGAACGGCAACGATACCCGCAGTAAGGTTGTGATAGTCACAGTTCTGGAAGCCAGCATTTTCCATCATACCTTTTAAGGTGCGTTGGTCAGGATGCATACGGATAGATTCAGCCAAATATTTATAACTTTCTGAGTCATTGGCAACTAATTTACCCATAATCGGTAACGCAGTGAATGAATAGAGGTCATAAAGTTTTGAGAATGGCTCAAATACCGGCTTAGAAAATTCAAGAATAAGCAAACGACCACCTGGCTTTAACACACGGAACATAGAAGCAAGTGCTGCATCTTTATCAGTCACGTTACGTAAGCCAAAACTAATGGTGAGTAGATCAAAGCTGTTATCTGCAAAAGGTTCTAAAGTTTCTGCATTGGCAAGTACGAAGTCGACATTGGTACAGCCTGCATCAATTAGACGGTCACGGCCAACATTGAGCATTGACTCATTGATATCTGAAAGAACGACATGGCCTTGAGGACCAACTTCACGGCTAAATACTTTCGCCAAATCGCCTGTACCACCAGCAATGTCTAATACATGTTGGCCACGGCGTACACCCGACATATTAATTGCAAAGCGTTTCCAGAGGCGGTGAATACCAAATGACATCAAGTCATTCATCAAGTCATATTTGCTTGCAACAGAGTGGAATACTTCTGCAACTTTTTGAGCTTTATCTTCAGTTTTAACTGTCGAAAAACCAAAATGTGTAGTTTCACCTACGTTGCCAGTATTGCTAGCACCACGCGGTAAATTATATTTCGGCACAGACCCATTAACAGGTGTATCTGTTAAGGTTTGCTGTAAAGTTTGTTGTTGCCCTTGAGGGGTACCTTGCGGTAATGGTGAGCTTAGGAATGGGCTAACTTTGTCTGAACTTTGTGCCTGCTCAGTTGGAGATGTTGGCTTTTGGTTTTCGTTAGACATATTGTCTCTCCTAGACTCAAACTCAAGTGAAACGGAATAAGTTCTGCATAATGACAGATTTTATCTATTTTTACAGGCGTCATCATGCAAATATAATGAATAAAATCTCAACTTCGTAAGGTTGATTTTTTCTCTGTGCCGACCTTATCACACTCTAAACGGATTCGGATGCCCTGAATGTACATTTTCAATAATCTGGCGTTCTTTTTCAGTAAAAGTCTTGATAAAGGTCTCGGCTGATTTTAACGGTTTCATTGCGCTAAAACCATCTTGAATAAAATCATACATCAATTCAAAGTGATATTTTTGGGCAATCCCTTTACACATTTTAAAAGCTGTAAACATCATAAACGAGCGCATGTATTTATCGAGTGCTGCACCTAAATCATCAAGAAGAGCAAGTTGTTGATAACGAGCTTCGGCCTGATCAAGTTTGGTTAGGGTTAAGCGCATAATTTCATCGGTTAATACTGTATTAGCTGGATAATCCTCAAGAAGCTGTATCGCCACTTGTTCATCAAGCTGAGTGGCAAGCACAGCTAAACTTACCGATTTAGTTCCAGTTTTAATCGCATTCTCAGGCAATACTTTTTCGGCTTTATGTGCATATTTCAATAGACGTTCAATTTGCGCTGCCAGGGCATCAAACTCTGGACCACCATATAAACGATTTAAAAAATACTGTGCCATCAGTTTGTGTTCAGGCAAGTTGAAAAATTCATGATGTGTATCTTTCATCCGATCTTTTAGCCATGTTTGTACATCTTGCAAACGTTGGGCAAGCACCGGATTATCGTGATAATTAAATGTTTTATATTGTTGTAAAAGTTTATCAAAAGCAGCGAGTTTAGACATGTAAGACTCTAATATTGGGCTATTTACAAAAAATCATAAGAGGCATTGTAACCTTGTACTATGGCGAGAAGATGTAAAAAAAATGATTCATGCGTCAATTTTTAGATGGAATTTGGTCGCAATGACATAATTTGTATAGCAATTCATCATTTAAGCGCATAGGTTAAATGATATCGAAATTAAACAATAAATGATTAGAGCCGTGGACCATGAGTGAACAACAACCAAAATTTGAAATTCGAGATGAAGAGCAGCTTTCAGTCGATTTGATTGAAGCACAATATGCTTTAAAAGAAAGTCGGGGAAAGCCCAATGCTAAAAGCACGCTTATTTTAATGAGTGGTATTGAGCTAGCAGGGAAAGGGGAAGCGGTTAAGCAGCTTCGCGAGTGGCTAGATCCAAGATATTTACGAGTAAAAGCAGATGCGCCACGTGTGCTGACAGATACGGAAGCATTTTGGCAATCTTATTCAGAGTTTATTCCTACCGAAGGTCAAATTGTGGTGATGTTTGGCAATTGGTATAGCGATTTGCTCGTTACAGCCACTCATGTGTCTGAACCCTTAGATGAGGCACGATTTGATGCTTACGTTGAAAGTATGCGGGCATTTGAGCAAGATTTGAAAAATAATTATGTCGATGTGGTTAAAGTCTGGTTTGATCTTTCATGGAAATCACTGCAAAAACGTTTGGACAAGATCGATCCATCAGAGCAGCACTGGCATAAGCTCCACGGCCTAGACTGGCGTAATAAAAAACAATATGACACGTTGCAAAAGTTACGCCGCCGTTTTACCGACGATTGGTACATTATTGATGGCGAAGATGAAACACAACGCGACCAGTTTTTTGCTCAGTACCTTTTGCAACACATGCGTCAACTTCCTGACCATGAAACTGAAGTTAAAGGAAAATGGCAACAAGCCCAAATTCCAGAGAGTTTATTAAAGCCTTCTCAGGAGCAGTATGACAAAGCTGAATATAAAAAAGAGCTCAATAAACTAAGTAAAAAAATTGCTGATGCCATGCGTTTTGATAAACGAAATGTCGTGATTGCTTTTGAAGGCATGGATGCTGCAGGTAAAGGTGGTGCAATTAAACGAATTGTTAAAAACCTAGACCCGCGTGAATATGATATTCATTGTATCGGTGCACCTGAACGTTTTGAAGCCCGACATCCTTATTTATGGCGCTTTTGGAATCGCATTAATGAGGCCGAAAAAATCACGATCTTTGATCGGACATGGTATGGGCGCGTACTCGTTGAACGTGTTGAAAGTTTTGCTTCGCCTTTAGAGTGGCAGCGTGCCTATGACGAAATTAATCGTTTTGAAAAAGATTTATTTGATAGTCAAACGCTTGTGGTAAAAATTTGGCTGGCAATTAGCAAAGATGAACAAGAGCAGCGTTTTAAGGCCAGAGAAGAGACACCGCATAAACGTTTTAAAATTACCGCAGAGGATTGGCGTAATCGTGATAAATGGGATGATTATTTAAAAGCGGCTGCCGATATGTTTGAACGGACCAGTACTGACTACGCACCTTGGTATGTTGTGGCAACTGATGATAAATATACTGCACGTCTAGAAGTATTGAAGGCGGTTTTAAAACAGCTGAGAGCAGATTAAGCTCTCAGCTATAAGGTATTTACTAATTTACAATAGTGGTGCGGCTTTTTTGCTGAATACGTTTTGCAAGATTGTAACTGTCATTCAGATGAGTTTCTGCTATTTTTTTCATCATGAAATAGCCTAAACTTGCTGCTACAATTTGTCCGCCTAGCGGTATAAATTTAGTGACCTGTTTCGTTACGATTTTGCCCAAAAAGCCATTAAATGTTTTTTTAACAGTCGTGCGCGCCACTACAAAGCCTGAAAATTCAAAACCGCGTTTACGTAATTCATCCCAATGAATTGTTTTAGTTTTTGGGTCGTAAACACTCACGTGCTCAGGTGCTAAGCCAAAACGGGAATTGATATCTGGAATCAGGTGCGACAAAATTCCCAAATCTATCACCACGTCTAAAAAAGGAATCGGTACAATTGCCGCTCCTGCTGAGACGTAAGCTCTTTTTTTGATGAGGTCATGACACTCATCGCGAATTTGTTCCAGATTTAGGCTAGGATCAATATAGTCAGGAATGTTATCAATTTTCATAATGTTTACCTGTATGAGTTTCTTGATGGCGTTATTCAAACCAAGTGTAAGTGACACTTAAAGTTAAATTATGCTGTGTTTAAACCAACGTGACATAGTCAGATTCAGTTGTATAGTAATGAATGTTTATGATTTTGTGCATAAATTATGCAAGCAGGATATGAAATAAATGGGGATTCATGTTATTCAAAGTCAACGTATTAATGTGTTGTTGCAAGGGGTATTAGCGTCTACCTCCCAAGCTTCAACGCATCCATTACAGGTTTTGAAAACCCAGCATTTTATTGTTCCAAGTCCTGCGGTCGAGCAGTGGCTGATACAAAAACTTGCAGAACAGCAGGGCATGAGTGCCAATTACCAGTTTCACCAACGGGTACGCGGCTTCCAGTGGTATGCCTATCAGCAAGTCTTAACTGCGCATAAAGAGCAGGTTCGTAAAGCGAACATCCCACGTTTGATCTTTAAATGGCGGGTTCATCAGGCTTTGTATGAATTTATACAGCCTGACACAATTGGCATAGATACTTCACATCCTCTCCATTCTATTGTTCAGCGCATTTATGACAGCGCAGACAGGCTTGAGCAAGGCATAGATAAACAACTAAAAAAACAGAAAATGCTGTATTGGGTCGCTGAGCAGGTTGCCGATTTATTTAGCAACTATATGATTTATCGTGGACAGTGTCAGCGTGGTTGCGAGAATAGTTGTACATGTCCGGAAAACTGGTTGTCTGCTTGGGGGCAGGGGCGAACACTCGATATTGAAAAATATATTGTGCAAAAAGATGAAGAGGTTACTGCTTTTGCATTGCATCAAACTCAAGAGTTAGAACGTTGGCAGCGTTGGTTGTGGCAGCAGCATTTTCATGATGACTTTTTGCAGATGCAGCAAATTGATGAGTTATTTTGGCAAGAGTTAGAGCATCCGGACCGCGGTAAGCGCGCTATTTCAAGCTTACCTACTCAAGTGGTGATCTTTACCTTATTGGATTTACCACCAAGCCAGTTACAGTTCTTGCGCCGTTTAGGTCAATATATTGATGTGCTGATTTTGCACTATAACCCTTCACAAGAATATTGGGCTGATAGTGTCGATCCCTTATGGAAACAGCGCTATGACTTAGGGGTGAAAGAGCGGTTTATTGCAAAAAATCCAAAGGCAACTGATGCTGAAATTAGCGATTTCTTTAATAAATTTACACTCAACTTTAATGCTGAAGCACGTGAGTCTAGACATCCGCTTTTAACAAGATTGGGTAAGCAAGCCCGTGACCACTTCTCGCTATTATCAAATTTATCTACGGGTGAAGAGGGTAAGTGGATTGATGCTTTTGTGGATGATTTTCCTGAAAGTTTACTCGGTAAAGTTCAGTCAGATATTTTGCATTTAGTAGAACCTCAAGCTAAGCAATATGAGCTTGCTCCAGACGATGACTCTATTCAGATCCATGTTTGTCATTCGACTTTACGTCAGCTTGAAGTATTAAAAGAGCAATTAATCTGTTGGCTAGCCAAAGCACATGAGCAGCCGCGTCGTCCAAATGATATTTTGGTTTTGGTTCCTAATTTGGTTGACATAGAACCTTTAATTCGAAGTGTATTTCCCGCTACTGCCACTGAGCAGGGTGTGCATTTACCCGTGAAAATCGCAGGTGTTGCATCACTCGATGCACTTAATGCTTGGCGTGCCGTGATTGGACGTATTCAACTGATGCAGGGGCGTTTTAGCTTTGATGATTTTGCTGACTGGTTAAGCTTGCATGCGACCCAACAACGTTACGAACTTGAATATGCTCAGGTTGAGCGAATTTTAAATTTACTTGCCGATGCAGGGTTTAAACGCGGACTTGATGCAGAGCATCTCAAGCGCAGTTTGTGTGAAGGTGATGACGATTATCGATATAGCTTTAAATTTGCTTTAGAGCGTTTGGCGCTTGGTATTGCTGTGCCTGTACATGCCACATTTAATCAGGTATTGAGTTATGCCAAAGTTCAACCGGGTGATTTTGAGCTGATTGGTACACTCATTCAGATTTATCAAGATTTGAATGAGCGCCGTGATTGGTTAACCCTGCATGAACAGGGGCAAGTCTATACAGTTGAATATTGGCTTCAAGTGCTGGGTAAAGATATTGTTGAATTTGAGCAGGTGGGTATTGCTGCTTTAAAAGCTGTTCGGGAAGTTGTAAAAAAACAAGAGCGGATGTTGACGCTCGCAAGTTATTACGCCGAGACAGAAACAGGAACTTTGCGCAAAATTACGTTGCCACTGCCTTATATTATTGAAGAAATTCAGCGCACCTTAGAAAGCCAAAGTGCACAAGCGGAACCGACTGGGCAGATTACCTTTGCCCAAATTGGACATATTCGGCCGTTACCTTATCGTTTAATGGTGATGTTAAATCTTGATGCAGGGCAATTCCCAAACCGTGATACACACGTTCCATTTGATTTAATGGATGCATTACGCCAACAGTTAGGCGACCGCTCTCGTCTTGAAGATGATCAGGGTGCTTTTTTAGATGCTTTATTATTAGCCCAAGACAATTTATGGCTGTTTTATAACGGATTTGATGTGAATGACGGTGAGGTCCGAGAACCTTCCAGTATTCTTCAAGAGTTCCGTGAACACCTTGCCTTGATTGTGAAAGCTGAAGGTGATCTACCTGAAAATGTAGTCATTGAAGGGATTGAAATTCCATCCCAGTTAAAACAACTGTATCACCTCCATCATTTACAACCCTTCGATCCGAAAGGTTTTACTGTAGAAAAAAGTGTTGTTCGTTACCAAGATCACTGGTTTAAGGTGGCTTCACAAATTCAGCAAGTCTCAGGAAATCGTCAACCTTGGGCGAATACGACTTATCCGCTGCAAGCGCCTGACATGTTGGTTTTAGAGAGCCAGCAATGGATACAGGACGTGACGTTCCCCGCACGGTTATATTTGAAAACTTTAGGGGTAGAAAACTTAGGAAGTGTCGGACTGCTCGACCAAAATGAACCTTTATTGTTAGATGGTTTAGGACGTTATGCGATTCGACATTTTTTACAGCAATCAGATCAACAAGCACAACCTGAAGCTTTGCTTGATCAATTGCCAGTAAGCAAAGTTAAATACAGCGCATGGCAGCAAGGTGTTTTTGAACAAGAATGTTTACTTGAACGCCTTCATCATTATGCACCAGCAGTAAGTGAAACAACCCAGCGAGTTTGGCGCATTGCCAAACAGCTTCATATGAATATTACTGTTCCAAAGTCTGAAACTCAGGATTGGGTCAGTATGGAGCCGTCGAGTGCTCGGGCAAAAAGACGTGCGAAAGTCTGGTTGGAACATCTACTTTGGTTGGCCTATCTTAATGAGGGAAGTGCTGGCGCTGAAAAACGCCGTATTGTAGTTTTTAGCGATCAAACCGTTATTTGTAGTGGCGTAAGCTCTGAGCAAGCTCGGCAATATTTACAACCATGGTTTAAAATCTGGCGTTATGCTCAACAACAGCCATTAGTCTTACCAGCAGCCTTATTATTAAAACCACTAGAAAAAGCCAAAGCATATCAGTGGGAAACAGCAAATCAGGCAGAAAAAGCAAAACTGGATGAGAAGAGTTATGCTGAGCTGTTAAAATACTGGAATGAAACAGGGTCATTTACCACCATGGATATGACTCAAAATGAAGCTTGCAAGTTGCATCAAGACTGGAGCTTTATTTTACAAGAACAAGATGCACAAGCTTTGCTTCAACATGCTTGTGATGAGTTTGCATATGATCTGTACCATCCAGTTTTTCAATTTCAACATTCGGAGTAAGACATGAACTCAAGAGTACAGGTGTCTTATCAACCTATTATTGATATTGATTTTAGTGGATTGCACTTAATTGAAGCTTCGGCGGGTACGGGGAAAACTTATACTTTATCGAGCTTGATGGTTCGTATTTTTCTTGAAAAGTACTTGCCTCGACAAGTTATTGCGACCACGTTTACGCGTGCTGCCGCTGCCGAGTTAAAAAGTCGTATTCGCGCCCGTTTGGTCGAAACCTATCGTTATTTAGAGGCCAAGCGTAGTTTTACAGAACACGAATTAATTAAGCAGGCTGAGCAAGAGCCTGATTTGTTACTGCAACACATTTTAAAAAGCTTTGCGACGCGTATTGCTTATGCATGTGAACGTTTAAAACTGGTTATAGATCAGTTAGACGAGCTATTTGTTGGAACACTCGATAGCTTTAGTCAAAAGTTATTGCGTGAGTTTGCCTTTGAAAGTGGCAAAATTGAACGCGCTCAAATTACCGATGATGCCAAAACCTATAGCCGACAACTCATTCATGATGTTCTACGTGAATGGATACAGTCTCAGCCTCAAACTGTAATTGATGCGTTGTATCTGGCAGGTGAACTCAAGAGTGTTGATAGTTTTGTCAAGCTCGTCGAAGACTCACTTAATTTTAGTTCGGCTCATTTTAAACTTCCTGAAAAACCAACCATTCAATTTGAACAACTTGCGCAGCTCAAACAGTTGGCGACAGAAATTGACTTAAGCCTTTTAGAGCACTATTACCAGCTCGATGGTGAACACTATAAGCATGTGAGCGGTACAGTATTTCGAAACGGCGCTTTTAATAAACTATTTAGTGAATGTTTACCGCAGCTACTACAAGTTCTAATGCAAAGCGATAGTATTTTGGTTTTTGATGGATCGCTATCAGCACAGCGTGAGCTTATTTTTAAGTTTTTAGGTCAAATTGCAGACCAAAAAGTTTTTAAAAAATGTCCGGCCGAAATTTCAGATGGTTTCTATCAGCATCCCTGTATTCAGCAGATCCAGCAGCTGTTTGGTACGTTGAAAAACTATGCCGAGCAGTTCGACCAGCTTCATATTTATTTAAAAGCCTATTTATGTGTCGAAGTTAAAAAACGACTACCACAGGTTTTACAAAATAAAGGCGAAACGACCTTTTCTCAGCAAATTCGAACACTGTCTGACGCTTTAAAGGGTGAACAAGGGCAGCGTTTTGCTGTATTTGTTCAGGCGCGTTATCCCTTAATTTTGGTCGATGAATTTCAGGATACCAACCAAGATCAAGACGATATGTTGGCCAGCATTTGGCGCCATCCAGAGCGCTACAAAAAAGGCTGCATGATTATGGTGGGTGACCGTAAGCAAGCGATTTACGGTTTCCGCGGTGGGGATATGCTCACTTTCTTAAATGCCTATCAAGATATTCAAGCCAAACATGGTCGAGAATATAAATTGATTCATAACCATCGTTCTGTTGCAGATTTGGTTGAAGTGGTCGATGCCTTATTTCAACGACAAATTGACTTTGGCGAAGAAGTTCAATATGACTCAATTCGAGCAGGAACGCGGCCTCATCCTGCGCTGATTGAGCACAACAATCATAATCAGCATCCTTTGCGCTGGCTGATGCTCAAAGACAAAGAAACAGAGGCTCAGCAAGTTGCGTGGAAGATTCGCGATTTACTCAACCAGTCACATACTGGAGAACTATATTTTCAAAAAGATGCTCAGACTCAAGCCTTAAACGAAGATGATATTGCGGTATTGTCTCGTAATCATGATGGGCTGGATAAAGTTCAATTTGAGCTAGAGCGTTTAGGAATTCGGGTTAACCGACCATCGAAAAGAAGTGTTTTTGATTGCACAATTGCCCAAGACGTCGGTGCTTTGTTGACAGCCATACTTCATCCTTACGATGAGGCAAAAGTGAAGCGAGCTTTAATTAGCCGCCTGTTTGCCATGGATTTAAAACAGCTGTTGCAACTTGAGCAGACAGCAGAAGGTTTAAGCCAGTTCATGACTGGTTTTGATGGCATTAGAGAGTTGTGGTCCGCTCAGGGTTTTTTAGTGGCATGGCAACAATGCCTCATCCAGTTTGATATCTGGCAAAATTTGGTGGCTGCTCAAAGTAAAGATAATGAACGGGTTGTGGTGAACTTGCGTCATTTAACTGAAATTTTGAGTCAACACAGTGAGAAATACTCAGGGGCACAAAACCTCTATCATTGGTATCTCAAACAGTTGCGTTCTCCTCTTGACCGTGACTGGGAGCTAGAACGTAAATTGTCGAGTGAAGCTGGCGTTCAGCTCATGACAATTCACCAGTCAAAAGGGCTGGAATTTAAAATCGTTTTTTTGTTGGGTGCAGACAAGCCGTTTCGAGAAAATAATAAAACACTGAATTTTTCGACCCAAGATGTAACCCAGCCAGATTCAACTCAAACATTGACTCAACGTGTAGTTGCCATTGCTGACAAAATATATTTGAATGAAATTGAACTTAAGCAACACGAAGAGCGGGCACTCGCTGAACAGAATCGTCTTTGGTATGTCGCTTTAACGCGAGCAAGCCACCGCGTGTATGCACTTTTACAAGACGTCGATGGTAAATCGGTTTCAGGCTTAGCTTTCTGGAAAAATAGAACTGAGCCTTTTCAGCACCATTGCTGTACAGATGAAATGGTTTTGGAGCAGATTCCGCAGGCAATTCATTTAGCCAAACAAACCAGTATTATTGAACTACAAGCACAACGTTTTCCTGAGCAACGTTTTTATTCACGTGGTAAAACCAGTTTTAGCTACTTGGCACAGCATTTAAAACATAAGATTGGCACAGATTTATTGGCGAGTCAGAGCACTGACGTTGTATTGGCAGAAGATGAGTTGGACTTGGTCAACACTGTTGAAACAATCAGTGCTCAGCCGATTGACTGGATAAAGAATAATTTTCCGCGAGGAACGCTTGCTGGTAATTTCCTGCATGAAATTTTTGAGCATATCGATTTTCAATGTTCAGATGACTGGGTCATAGAAATACGTCGTCGTTTTAAAAATGACTATAGTAGTCTCTGGCTAGATTTATTCAGTAAATATAAAGAGAGCTTTCCAGAGGAAGAAGACACCGAGAATCTGCTTTATCAGTCAGTTGCACAGTGGTTGCAAGATGTTCTGCGAACGCCACTCTATCAGGGCTTCCGATTGAATCAACTTCAACCAGAACAGCATTTGTCTGAGTTTCCTTTTTATTTGGCATTGTCAGATCGAGTTTTAGCCATGACTCGTGTTCAACAGCTCTTTGCTGAGTATGGTTTGAATATGCCCGAATTACTTGAAGCTCGCTCAGCGCGTTACCTCAATGGTTCTATCGATTTGGTTTATTTTGATGGGCAGCGTTACCACATTGCCGATTATAAAAGTAATTATTTAGGTGATGATCTTGCCGATTATCGTAGCGATAGCATTGCTCAAAGTATGTCTTTGGCAAGTTACTGGCTACAGGCAGGTTTATATCTCGTTGCATTACATCGCTATTTGCAAGTCAAAATGCAGGATTACCAAATTGAGCAGCATTTAGGTGGGGCAACTTATCTTTATTTACGCGGCATGAATGGTGAAGCGGAGCAGGGGTATTATTACTGGCAACCTAGCATTGAGTTTATTCTACGTCTTGATGCCATTTTAGGGTATTTTGCTGAGGATAAAATCGCATGAAAAATGCTGATAAAGTATGTAATTTTAATATTAACAAATATTTGGCATGTGGATAAACCTGTCTACAACCATGTGGACAAGCGTGTGGAAAACTAGGTGGATAAGTGTGTGGACAATTTAAATAGCCCCGAACAAGCCGATTTAAGCTGGTTAACAACGTGGAGTAACTTCTTAAATCAGGCTCCATTTACTGAGCAATCACAAGTGCCAGAAGCCACTTCTTACTTGCAGCAGCTTATTGAAGCGAGCTTACAAGGCGATAGCTGTATCGATGTCAGTCCAGAGCAAATTGTAGCACTTGGTCAACTTGCTATATCAGCCGATCAAGCGACTTCAAAAGTTGCACCATGCGTCTACGATGAGCAGGGGTTGGCATTATACCGATATTGGCACTTAGAGCAACGCCTTGCAGAACAAATTTGTCGATTAAAGCAACAATTAATTCAACCAGTATCTTGCGAAGACTATATAAGCCTACTTACAGACCCGCATCAGCAGGCAGCTTTACAAATGGTTGCCCGGCAGAGCCTGTGTATTATTACGGGTGGGCCAGGTACAGGTAAGACTTATACACTGGCACGTATTATTGCTGTGCTTGGGCAGGCGATCCCACATATACGTGTTGCGATGGCTGCTCCAACAGGTAAAGCGGCACAGCGCATGCAAGAAGCGCTACAAAACTCATTTAACGACCCTAAATTGCTTGAGTCCGGATTAATGAGTGAAGAGCTCAGAAATCAGGGAACGCAAACGATTCATCGTTTATTGGGAATGGGGCATGGGCAGATTCCTCGCTTTCATCAAAAGCAACCGCTTCCTTACGATGTGATTGTGGTGGATGAAGCTTCCATGCTGGATTTAAATCTGGCAACACTTCTATTTGAGGCTGTGCCAGAGTCTTGTCGAATTATTTTATTAGGCGATGCAAATCAGCTTGCTTCCGTCGATGTAGGTGCTGTACTGGCTGATTTGCAACAAATACAGGCACTAACCGACAACAGAGTACAATTACAAACCAGTCGCCGTTTTGCTGAAGGGGCGTTGATTGGGCAAGTTGCTAAATTTATTCAGGCACAAACCTATCAACAAAATCATGAAGTGGTTTTGCAGCAGTTTGAAATTGATATTGTTCAGGTTTCTGAGTTAAAGCCTATTGTTTTACAAAATGAAATGCCAGATGTGGTTCAGCTTGAGTATTTACCTGAAGGGAATCATGCAGAAGTCGAAATTTATTATCAGAAGCTCATGCTAGGTTTCCAAGGATATGTAAAGAGCCTAAAAAATTATTTAAAAGAAGAACGCTCGATTGAACAGGTTCAAAACGTAGTAAAAGCATTTGATGACTACCGCATTTTAACCGCGGTCCGTCATGGTCCATTTGGATTACAGCAGTTAAACCAATATGCGCAGCGCTGGTTACAGCAGCAACTTTCAATAGTGACTGTGGGAGGGTGGTATGTGGGCCGTCCGGTGATGATGACTTATAACGACTATCAGCTTGGTATTTCAAATGGAGATATTGGTCTGTGTTTTGAGCATAGAACCCAGCCACAGCAATTTGAAGTATATTTTCCAAGTTTAAATAAATGGGTAGCGGCAAACCGACTACCTAAAAGTATCCAAAGTGCATTCGCTTTAACGATTCATAAGTCGCAAGGGTCTGAATTTACACATACTGCTGTCGTTCTGGATCAGGCTGCAAAGAATTTATTAAGCCAAGAGCTTATTTACACTGCGATTACACGCGCTAAAAAAGTAGTCAGTCTTTTAGTTCATCCAGAAGCTTTACGACAGGCATTTACAGTACGTACTACACGAAAAAGTGGTTTAGTTCAGAAAGTTAATCGGTTAGTTCGTTAAGTCAAACTTAATATTTTTACCCTTGTAAGAAAAAGCTTACATAGATTCGAGATATTTGCTGCTAGAGTACACCCCACGTTTTTGAGATTATAAACGCACAACGAGCTTGGCAAGGAATGTCGGGCAAAATCGCACAATAATAATAACTTAAGTCGAGAGACTGCGAACTTACAATGAAGTAGGTGTATAAAGAGGAAACTTACAGCCGCTAAGCCTTGTAGTTTTGGGAGAGACTACAGGGCTTTTTTATATTCTCGATTTTATTTACTTCTAAAAAAGTATCGGAAAAGTTTAGGTTCAAGCGCCTATTTAGTGTGATTTCTTTATAAAATTTATATCAATATATTTATCTGTAATATGATTTTTAAACAGCCATTTTTCCTGTGAATTGTTAAGTTATATGTTATACAGAACTGTACGTTAAAGGTTAAAAATGGTTATTTGCCAAATATTAGACAGACCTGTACGTTTTCGCTTACATGATGATAAGAAAAATACTACTTTTCTTCATAATTGGATGTGTCACAATACATCACATAAGGAAATAGAAACAAAAACAACGGAAGTGAGTTAAAACAACAAGAAGGATGTGACTAGCATCTCACCAACGATAATAAAAACAGAAATAACACGATAAACAAAAACTACAGCGCAAAAAACCCAAGCAGAAATGCTTGGGTTTTTTATTTGTTTTTACACTAAGTTAGTTTCATGTGAGTCACTCCCAAACAAAGATCGGCGCTGATCTCTAGGGATGCGTGGACATTGAGTTGAAATTTGATAAAGCATGTTGGCTAAAGCCGGGAGGTGTGTTCCCACTACAGATTTGCCTGTTGTTAACAACGACACACTAATATCTCTTTCAGGGTCAGCCCAACATAAAATATTGGAAAACCCTAAATGTCCAAAAGCTTGTCCCGTCATTGGACCAAATAAACCTACAGGGTTACTACCTAACATTGGACCTAAGGCATAGCGCATTGGAATTAATAAAGTACGATCAATGTTAACGCCTGTGGTCGGCAGTGTTGCCCTGAAAATCGTTTTCTCACTGAAGATTTGCTGACCACCATAGCTTCCTCCACTTAAAAGCATTTCAAAGAAGCGTCCAGCTTGTTCTGCGCTGGTATAGATATTTCCGGCAGGGCAAATTGTGTCCATGAAACGGTTGTCGTTAGTGACATCAACTGCAAGTTGCAACCCCCCACCTAATACATGGTTCAGATAGTGATCGGTGCCAAGGCGAGGGTGTAGACCCGTTGCACAGTTTAAAGCAACCTCTGAGCGGTATTCTGGTTTTAAACCATAATTGAAATAAGGCATTCCCATCGGTTTTTCGATAGTTTGATGCACAAATTCACGTAAATCTTGCCCAGTCACCCGTTCAATCACTTCTCCTAAAATATAACCCGCCGTAACAGCATGATAGGCAAGATGATTACCAGCAGGAGACACCGGTTTGGCAGCATATAAACGTTTTAAAATTTCATCTTTATCAAATAATAGTTCGGGCGTGACATCGCCATCAATATAGGGAATACCGCCACGGTGTGCTAATAAATGAAAGATGGTTGCACGGCGCTTACCGTTAACACCATATTCAGGAATATAGTAGCTTACAGGATCAAGCAAATTGATTTCGCCTTTTTCATCTAATAGATGAATTAGCATAGCGGTGATCATTTTTGATGCTGAAAACAGGCAAACAGGCGTATCTGGAGTTGCAATCAGGGCATTCTCTTGTAGTCCTGCCGGAGAGTTCCCTTGGGCATATCCAATGCTTCTGTTTAGCAAAATTTTACCTTGCCTGCGTAAGCAGAAGGTAATGAGTGGATAATTTCCAGTTTTATATAGTGCTTCTACACTGTTCCAGATTTTTTGAATCTGGCGTTCAGTCATTCCACCCTGTTCAGCAGCAACTTCATCTTGACGACGAATAACTTGCTCAATATTGTCCGGTACTGGACAAGTGTTGGTTGAAAAAATTTTCACACGTCCCTCGCGCTTCTTTCTTTTTATTCAAGGCTAGTGTGCAGGGTTAATATGCCCATGTCAGTGTCTAAAATGACAAGTTACTGAAAACTATTTTGCAATCCACCTATAGATACCTTAAAATAGACAACTTGCTGTAGTGATGCACGGCAGTCAGTTGCCTCAACTGATTCATATCGTTTACTTTTTTAAGCATCTCGGAGAAATCGAATGGCTTTAACTAATGCAGACCGCGCAGAGATCATTGCTAAATTTGCTCGCGCTGAAAATGACACTGGTTCACCAGAAGTACAAGTAGCTTTATTAAGTGCTCAAATCAATGATTTACAAGGCCACTTTAAAGCTCACAAACACGACCATCATAGCCGTCGTGGTTTGATTCGTATGGTTAACCAACGTCGTAAATTGCTTGACTATTTAAATGGTAAAGACCACGGTCGTTACGTTGCATTGATCGGTGCTTTAGGTTTACGTCGTTAATTCGATTTTTACTTTGTTTTCGCTATTTCGCATGTCGCAATGCTTTATCGCTGAAAAGAGAGTTTCACTTAATTTTAGGTTAAGTGATGTTTAGAGAAGGGGCGCTTGTGCGCTCCTTCTTTGCGTTTAATATTATTTAAAATTTTTGCCCTAGTGTGATGGCTTCTAAGCTTTGTCATTTATCTACCAATAGTTGTAGTCTGAATGCCAAACCTTAGGGGTCTCACTAGAATAAAATTAGGAAAATACAATACATGTCAATGTTTAATATCGTTCGTAAAGAATTCCAATATGGTCAACACACTGTTGTTTTAGAAACAGGTCGTGTTGCACGTCAAGCAAATACAGTTTTAGTTACAATGGGTGGCGTAACTGTTTTAGTTGCAGTTGTTGCTCAACCTAAAGCAAAAGCGGGTCAGGACTTCTTCCCGTTAACAGTTAACTATCAAGAAAAACAATATGCTGCGGGTCGTATCCCAGGTGGTTATGGTAAACGTGAAGGTCGTCAGTCTGAAGCTGAAACTTTAATTTCACGTCTTATTGACCGTCCAATTCGTCCATTGTTCCCAGAAGGTTTCTATAACGAAATTCAAGTAACAGCAACTGTTGTTTCTTCTGACAAAACTATGGATGCTGACATTGCTGCAATGATCGGTGCTTCAGCTGCAATGTCAATTGCAAGTGTTCCATTCCGTGGTCCAATCGCAGGCGCACGTGTTGGTTTAATCAACGGCGAATACATTCTTAACCCAACCCACGAACAATTGAAAGAAAGTGACCTTGACCTTGTTGTTGCGGGTACTGAATCTGCGGTACTAATGGTTGAATCTGAAGCGAAAGAACTTTCAGAAGACCAAATGTTAGGTGCTGTACTTTTCGGTCATGACGAAATGCAAATTGCTGTTCAAGCAATTAAAGAATTTGCTGCTGCTGCTGGTGCAGTTGAATCAACTTGGGTTGCTCCAAGCAAAAATGAAGCTCTTCTTGAGCAATTAAAAGCAGCTTTCGAAGCTAAAATTTCTGAAGCATATACGATTGCGGTTAAACAAGATCGTTATGCAGCACTTGATGCACTTTATGCAGAAGCTGTAGCTCAGTTCGTTCCTGAAAATGACGAAACTGGTATTGCTGACGAAGTAAACGAATTATTTGAAGACCTTAAATACCGTACAGTACGTGACAACATCTTGTCAGGTAAACCACGTATTGATGGTCGTGATACTAAAACTGTTCGTGGTATCGACGTTCAAGTTGGTGTATTAGACCGTGCTCACGGTTCTGCATTATTTACACGTGGTGAAACTCAAGCGTTAGTAACAACGACTTTGGGTAATACTCGTGATGCATTGATGGTTGATACATTGTCAGGTACGAAAACCGACAATTTCATGTTGCACTACAACTTCCCTGCATACTCTGTAGGTGAAACTGGTCGTGAATCTGGTCCTAAACGTCGTGAAATTGGTCATGGCCGTTTAGCACGTCGTGGTGTTCAAGCAGTTCTTCCTGCTGCTGACCGCTTCCCGTATGTTATTCGGATTGTATCTGACATTACTGAATCTAACGGTTCATCTTCAATGGCTTCTGTATGTGGTGCGTCATTATCACTTATGGATGCAGGTGTTCCACTTAAAGCACCAGTTGCTGGTATCGCAATGGGCTTAGTGAAAGAAGGTGAGCGTTTTGCAGTACTTTCTGACATCTTAGGTGATGAAGATCACTTAGGTGATATGGACTTTAAAGTAGCAGGTTCTGCAAACGGTATTACTGCACTTCAAATGGACATCAAGATCGAAGGTATTACTGAAGAAATTATGGAAGCTGCATTAAACCAAGCATTTGCTGGTCGTATGCACATCCTTAATGAAATGAATAAAGTCATTTCACGTGCTCGTCCTGAAATCAGTGCTCATGCACCGACATTTGAAGTCATTAACATCAATCCAGACAAGATCCGTGATGTTATTGGTAAAGGTGGTGCAACGATTCGTGCCATTACAGAAGAGACCAAGGCTGCGATTGATATCGAAGACAATGGTACAGTTCGTGTATTTGGTGAAACTAAAGCTGCTGCTCGTGCTGCGATTGCAAAAATTCAAGCACTTACTGCTGAAGTTGAACCAGGCAAAATCTATGATGGTAAAGTAATCCGTATTGTAGAATTCGGTGCGTTTGTAAACATCATGCCGGGTACTGATGGTCTTCTTCACATTTCGCAAATTTCAAATGAACGTATTGCGAATGTAACTGATGTTCTTACAGAAGGTCAGGAAGTGAAAGTACAAGTTGCTGATGTTGATAATCGTGGTCGTATTAAATTGACTATGAAAGATATTGAACAAGCATAATTGTTCTAGTGACATGAAAAAGTCCGCTTGATGCGGACTTTTTTTATGGCATGATGCAAGTAATACAAAACAGATCGTTGTGGTATGCAGGTTTATTACTTTTATCGCCATCAAAGCGACGGCTATGTCTTTTTAAGCCGTGAACAGCATAGTGAACATGTTCTGGAGTTTTTCTGGATTGATAGTGTCAGAACGGATGTGGTTAACCATAACGAAGAATGGCAACAAGAGATTCAAAAGCTTTCAGGCGTGGTTATTAATGAGTTCCATATGCGGGATATTGCCAATATTGAACATCCTTGTGCATTTGACACGCTTGAAGAGTATGACCTATTAATTTTTAAGAAACTGGTCACACCTGATGATGAAATTAAACAAGCAGAATCACAAGATAGTGTTTTTGGTTTAGCGACGACACCCATTAGTTTTATTTTGACACCTGATGTACTGATTAGTGTGCGCGAGCAGGGGAATAAGTCGATTGAAAACTATATTCAACGTCTAGAAAATATTTTATGTAGAACTTTAGAAGAACAGAATAAAACCCGTAAATTACCGAATTCACCCGTCGATTTATCGTTACGTCTTTTAAATAGTATGGTCGATGGCTATCTCGATATCCGCTCGCCATTGACGAGAAGAGTCGAGCATTGGCAACAACAATTGTTACAGGGTAATCGCCGTTTTAAACAGTGGCACCAGCTATTCCATGAAAATATGGCCTTTCAACAGGTCGAAAATTTATGCGAAGAACAAATCGAAACCTTGCAAGAATTTCGGGATGAAATTGTAGAAAATTACCATCATGTTGTTGGCGGGCACATTCGTAATTCTCAAGATATTTTACTGGTTCGTTTAAATGATTTAATGAGTCATGTTGAACGTATTCAGAAACATACGTTGCGTTTACGTAGTGCGATTCAGTCCGCAATTGATTTACATTTTTCTGCTATTGCGAATCAAACCAATGAAAACATGCGAATTCTTGCAATTATTACTGCTGTTTTCGCACCTCTCACCCTATTAACCGGTATTTATGGAATGAATTTTGAGTTTATTCCCGGGCTTAAATCACCAATCGGTTTCTGGATTATGCTAGGGGTTATGCTGATTAGCACTATTTTGTTGTTGTACTATTTTTATCGACAGCATTTGGTTGGGCGAGGCGAAAAAAGTGTTATTGATTTATTGGCGCAACAACATCGCCAAGATCGTATGAATCTATTCTGGTTTTTAGAATATGAGCCGATTAAGCAGACTGTTAAGGAGTTGGAGAAGATTACTCGGTTGAAATAGTTCTACAATTTTTATTCAAACTTGTTTCGAATTTGCTTCAGCTAAGGATCATCCACAACCTGAGCGAGAAAAAGCAAACATCGTTTGCTTCGAGTGCAAGACAAACGAAGTGCGTAGCTTACGTTCAAATATAACTTTGACCTTAGTACGCACTTCAATATCACTGGTTTTGGCCTTGCGTAGCTTCGCTACTCATGCCAAAACAAAAGTAACATAATTAGCTGACGGAATAGATATTGAATACTGATAGGACTCCGTCGTGACTATCTAATCTTAATGAAAATGCCTTAATTGTTTTCTTAATTGCTGTACTTCATCAATCAAATCTAACATCACGGCAACTGCTGCCAAACTCGCGTCAAAGTCACGTTGTAGCCGATAGGCTTTACGCGCACGAGCGACATCTTCACCCATAAACTGGTGTTTTTCAGGTGTGTTATTGACCGATAAAATATCATATTCAATTAGCTGAATGATCCAGTCAGGGCTTTGACCACAAGCTTGAGCAAATTGTTGTAGATCAAATGTAGATTGTTCGTCAACGACCTCAGCATTAAAGGTATGGCCGTCATATACAATTTCTCGATAATGAATGGTTGTCATAATCTTGCTCCCTAATGAGTTGAACGAGGTTCAAATGAAGCAAAGGCTTCTGCCAGTTGCTGATAGGCTTGTTTTTCTTTTTCAGAATGTGCAGGTGGAAATACAATATTTAAAATTAAGTATAAATGGCCAGGTGTTTTATTGGGTATTCCTTTGTCTTTTAAACGTAGCTGTTGTCCTTGTTTTGCATTTTTAGGTAAATTTACATGTAGTGGACCAGCGGGGGTTTTCAGTTCCACACCTTGACCTAAGGCTGCTTCCCATGGCGCTACATCTATAGTTAGGTATACATCACTTCCTTCGACATGTACACGGTCTGTATCCTTATATTGAATCTCAATATAGAGATCACCATTTGCACCGCCATTGATACCACTTTGTCCTTGTCCACTTAAACGTATTTGCTGACCTTCCTTCATGCCTTTTGGAATTTTGACTTGAAGGGTTTTACGTTGAACTTCAGGTTCACCGTAAGCATTAATGGTCGGAATTTGTAATGTAATTTGCTGGGTTGTTCCCTGATAGGCAATATCTAGATCAACTTCTATGCTGGCATACTGGTCTTCACCGCGATAACTACGCTGTTGTCTTTGGTGTTGCTGTTGTCCACCACCAAATCCTGCACCAAAACGACCAAATAAGTCCTCAAAACCGCTAAAGTCTGCTTGCTCACCACCTGTAAACCCTTGACGATAAAACTGTGCTCCATCAAAGCCACCTTGAGCAGCACCTTGACCAAAGTGATTGAAGCCTTGTGGATGGTCAAGCATCTGGTCATATTCAGCTTTTTTTTCAGCATGACTGAGTGTGTCGTAGGCGACATTAAGAGCCTGCATTTTTTCTTCAGCATCTTTTTCTTTGCTAATGTCAGGGTGATACTTACGAGCCAACTTTCGATAGGCTTTTTTAATTTCATCAGCAGAGGCGTCTCGTGTAACACCTAATTCTTCATAATAATTTTTAGTCATGATATTGGTGACGATCACAATGATATTTCTTTCATTATGAAATGATTCAGAAAGAATTCAATGACTCAGATTGTATAAGACTTGTTCGGTTTTAAATGAACAAAAATATTAAAATTGAAAAGAATATCAAATCAATATTTCTATATTTCATAGAATATTTTTATGTGGTCTAGATGAAAGTTTGGTATAAGCCATAAATTGCAATTAATAAAAGTAATAGGCCACAAAGCCCTAATATTTTTGGATATAAATGGCTATTAGAAAGTCTGCGGAAAAATACATAAACCAAAGATAAAGTTAAGAAGTCCAAAACGATCCATGTCAGCGTGAGTATCGTTAAGCTGAAATCTAGCTGTGGGGTAATAGAAACAAACTGCGGAAAGAAAGCCGAGAAAAAAATAATATCTTTAGGATTGGAGATTCCGACTAAAAATCCCTTTTTGAAGCCACCATTTTGTGCCGAAACTGTTTGTATAGCTTCAGGATGAGGTGCCTGAATCACTTCTTTAAGAATAGTGAAGCCTAAATATCCAATATAGAGACAGCCTAAAATACGAATAATATTGAGATAACTATCGTTAACACTCAGTACTCCTTTTAAAACCAGTACCGAAATGAAAATTAAAATAAGGGAAGCTAAATTTGTACCAAAAATGGTTTCAAGCGCTTTTTTATAACCCCCTTTAAGTCCAGCACTTGCAACTAAAATCATCACAGGGCCAGGGGTGGCAATCATAATAACTACACTAAAAATAAAGAGAAAATAATCAAAATAATTCATGGCGTTTTAAGCATCTTATTTATTAGGCTATAAAGTAGCTTTATATTATCTTATTTAAAATAAGATATTGAAAATTATCATCAAAAGTACAGACAAATAAAAAGGCGGTATATCCGCCTTTTTATAAAGCTTAAAGATTAACTCAAGTGTTCACCGAATAGCGCTAAAGCTTCTTCAGCGGTAAAGGTGTATTGAGTATTACAGAACTGGCAATCCATACGAATAGGGTTCTGGTCTTCTAATGTTTCATGAACAGCGTCTACACCAATTTGAATCAGCGCATTTGCACAGCGCTCTTTTGAACATGTACAGCCAAATTTGAGTGCTTCAATTTCTGGTAAACGAACTTCTTCTTCGTTATATAAACGATACAAGATTTCATTTGCATCTAAATTGGTGAGCTCTTCAGCTTTTAATGTTTCAGTTAACATGGTTAAGCGTGGCCATAAATCTTCATCGACCAAGTTTTGCTCTTCTTCATTATGACGTGGTAAAAGCTGAATCAGTAAACCACCAGAGCGTTTTGTCGTACTCGCTAACACAATGCGAGTTGGAATTTGTGCAGACAAATCGTAATACTGCATGAGGCAACCTGCTAAGGTTACTTGATCAAGTGGCACGATCCCTTGATAACGCTCGCCAAATTCCGGTTCAATATTAATAAATAAAAGAGGATTAACTAAAGCGCCGAGAACTGTGCTGCTGTCTGTGGCTTCAATGAAGCGTGGATCTGTTTCGTAATCAGCAAGAGCACGAACTTCTCCTAAATGGTTACATTCAGCCATTGCCCACTTAAAGGTACCGCTAGCCTGGATTTGCAAGCTGATACGACCTTTGATTTTTAGTGTACTTGCAAGTAATGCAGTCGCACTCAACATCTCACCTAGCAGAATTTTAACCGCAGGCATATAGTCACGTTGAGCTAAGATAGTTTGTAGTGCCTCTTCTAGATGAACTACTTCCCCACGGACTGGAAAGTTCTCAATATAAAAGCGTTGGCGTAAATCAGACATAATATTCTCCAGGGCCCTAAGCAGATTATAACAATTTCTTTTTAATCAAGCTTAGGGAATGCAGCGAAGCCGCAAGCCGAACAGGGGCAGCTTATTGATGCCCATTGTCCAATTATTTAGGCAATGTGAATAAGTCCTTAATATAGTCATTTTTTGAAATCTCAAGTTATTCTAGATGATCTCTTGTAATATCAATACGATTTGGCTGTAAATGACGCTTTAAATTCACATCGTGTTTTGACGTGGCCTGTTGTTGAGCATCACTTTCAAACAAGTGTTCAAGTTCGGCTAAAGCGTTACGATGCGTCTCAAATATCTTTTGTTCATCAGTATAAATACTTTGCTGTTGTATGAGCAATTTCTCATCATAGTCACGAAAGATTTCGATATTATTATAGGCTTGTTCATCAGAAATCCCGAGTTCGCGTAAGGCACGATAAGCCATTCCTAATGACGATAAATACGTCTCACGCCAAATATATTCAACACCTAAATCTCTTAAAAGATGTACATGATGGCGGTCACGAGCACGAGCCAATATCCTTAAGTTTGGATAATTTAATCTAAGATGGCGAGCGACATTCATTGAATCTTCAACATCATCAATCGCTAAAATAAATACTTTGGCTTTTTCAATACCAGCAGAGCGAAGTAATTCCGGTTGAGCCACGTCACCATAATAGAGTGATCCGCCGTAACGTCTTACAAAGTCGACTTGATGAAGATTGTTATCAATTGCAGTAAACCCAAGATGTTGTAGACGGGCAATACGTGCAATAATTTGTCCAAATCGGCCAAAACCAGCAATAATAATCGGGTTGTCCTGCTGAGGAATTTCATCGTACTCAGGTGGACGTTCTTTATTAAAAAGTGGAATGACCTTAGTCGCCATAAGCCAGTAAATCACTGGTGTGAGTACCATCGATAAAGTCACAATAAGAGTTACAGGCTCTAATATAGCTTGAGTTAAAATCTTTTCGCTTTTAGCTAAGCTTAAAATGACGAAAGCAAATTCACCGCCTTGAGCTAAGCATGTGCCTAAAAGCAAGCTGTTGTTCCAGCTATATTTTTTATAGCGGGCAATAGCGGTCAATATAAGCGTTTTGATGAGCAATAAGCCGACTGCTCCACCAATAATAAGCAAAGGCATATCAATGAGTAAAGACAGTTGAGTGGTCATGCCTACAGTCATAAAGAATAAGCCAAGTAGTAGGCCTTTAAACGGTGCAATACTGGCTTCAACTTCGTGACGAAATTCTGAATCTGCTAATAATACGCCTGTGAGGAAAGCGCCTAATGTGGTGCTAATACCTAACGTATCCATAAGCAAGACAACAGCAAGAATAATAAATAATCCTACCGCCGTAATGAGTTCAGTTGCTCCACTTTTGGCAACAAAACGGAAAAATGGACGCATCACATAACGACTAAACAGAAATAGGCCAGTGAATGTTGCGATAATAGCCGCAAAATAAGCGACGCCGTGATGGGTTGACTCTGTGCCTGCGAGTAATGGAATAATTGCAAGTAACGGAATAGCCGCAATATCTTGAAATAATAAAATTGAAAAAGACTGCTGACCATAGGTCGTGTTGAGTTGCTGTTTTTCAGTCAGAAGCTGTAATACAAAAGCTGTAGAAGACAGTGCAAGCGCAAAACCAATCACAAAACTCACAGCAATTTGCTGTTGAAATAGTAATAGTACGATCAGCATAAGAACGCCACCGCTAATAAGAACTTGCAGACTTCCCGTTACAAAAATAGAGTCACGCATTTCCCACAAACGCTGTGGTCTTAATTCTAAGCCGATCAGGAACATCAATAAAATGACACCGAATTCGGCAAGTTCCATAATTGCTTCAGGGTCATGGGCAATATTTAAAACACTAGGGCCCAGAAGTATCCCTGTAAATAAATAACCTAAAACTGTTGCAATCCCTAGGCGTTTGCCAAGAGGGACTAAAATCAGAGAAGCTCCAAGAAAGATAGTTGCTTGCAGTAGGAATGACATCCATTGCCTCGAATGTATTAGTCTCTTTTAAGTGTAAAGCCAAAAAGGCTTCTTCACACTATGATATTCAAATCATCTAATTAAATTCTTGCGGATCGACATCAATTGATAGTCTGAGTTGATGCTGCCTTGGTGCATGGACCAATTGAGACCACCACTGTCTTAAGTAAAAATGTAGACGAGCGCGGTCGGCAGATAAAATCACCATGTGTGCACGATAGCGTCCCGCTTTACGTTCCATAGGGGCTGGAATAGGTCCCCAAATATCAACAATCTCACCTGCAACTTGGCGAAGTTGCTCAGCAGCTTCATTTAAAAAATGCAAGGTATAGTCTCGATCTTTCGACTCTGCACGTATGAGTACGGCATAACGATAAGGCGGCAGTAAAGCAACTTTACGTTCAGCCAATGTTTGTTTGGCAACCGCGCGATAATCTTTTTCGATAAGCGTAGTAAGTAACGGATGATCTGGTCTTAGAGTTTGCAAATAAACATGGCCTTTATGTTCACCACGACCAGCACGGCCTGCTACTTGAACAATCAATTGTGCAGTACGTTCTGGGGCACGTATATCGACACTGAGTAAACCCGCATCAATATCTAAAATGGCAACTAAGGTCACATGGGGAAAATGATGTCCTTTTGCCAACATTTGCGTGCCGAGCAAAATTGTTGGCTTGTTTTGATGAATACGATCATAGATTTTTTGCCAGCTCCCGACTCGGCTGGTACTGTCACGATCAACCCGAATTACGTCATGCTCTGGAAATAATTCTTGTAAGTGTTCTTCGACCTTGGCTGTTCCTGCACCTAAAGTTTTTAAACTTTTATGCTGACATTCAGGGCAATGATCTGGCAGGCGATGAATGGTTCCGCAGTGATGACAATGTAAATAAGAATAAGGTTGGGTGTGCAGAGTAAAATGTGCATCACAATGTGGACAATTTGCTTGCCATCCACAGCTTTCGCAGACCAGCACAGGTGCATAGCCACGACGGTTTAAAAAGATTAAAACCTGTTCTTTTTTAGCTAATGTATTTTTAATTTGTTCAATTAGCGGCTGACTAATACCATGCTGTTTTTTGACAATTTTAAGGTCAATTAAATGCATTTTAGGCAAAAGTGCATGGCCTGCACGCTTGTTAAGTTGCAGTGAAGTTAATTTGCCCGTTTCGACTAAATAATAACTATCAATACTCGGTGTGGCCGAACCTAAAATAACAGGACAGCTTTGTAAGTGACCGCGATAAAGCGCGACATCACGCGCATGGTAACGGAAGCCTTCTTGTTGTTTATAAGACAGGTCATGTTCTTCATCTAAAATGATTAAGCCCAAACGTGGCAGCGGGGTATAGATGGCTGAGCGTGTCCCTAAAATAATAGATGCTTTGCCAGTCTGTGCCTGTTGCCATGCTTGCAAGCGTTTAGAGTCATTTAAGCCTGAATGTAACAGTGCAATATCACAATTAAAACGAGACTTAAAACGAGAAATGGTTTGGGGAGTTAAACCAATTTCTGGGACTAACACCAGTACTTGTTTGCCTTGCTTTAGCACCTCGTGCATGATGTGCAAATAAACTTCTGTTTTACCACTACCCGTTAAACCATCTAGCAAAAATGCTTGGTATTGGTGCTGTGCTTTAATAACCTGTTGGGTTGCTTGCTTTTGGTCTTCATTTAGCGTGAGCGGCATTTGTGCCAATTGCACGGGTGTTGGACTAAAATCATGAGGTTCAAGCGTACACTCAACCAACCCTTTCTTTTCTAGCGCTTTAAGTGTTGCAGTTTCTACACCACTTAAATTGAGAATGTTCTCTGTTGTTCCAGCAGGATGTAACTTTAAAATCTGATAAGCATCTTGTTGCTTCACCGAACGTTTAAGCAGTGCCTCAACATTGTCGCATGGAGTAATTTTCCAGAGATGGAACAAAACGTCCATCGGTTTGCCCTGACGCAGTATAGCCGGAAGGGCGGTTTGCATGACCTCGCCAACTGGAAATTGGTAATATTGTGCGGACCATGTCAATAAACTTAAAACTTGTTCATCTAAAATAGGTTCTTCATCTAAAAGTTCAGAAATGGCTTTAAGCTGAAATTTGCCTGTAAATGGCTCATGTGGATTCACTTTTTCAGTGATGATACCAATTAGGTTTTGTCGGCCAAATGAAATAGCGACGCGTGAGCCTACTTGAGCCCGTTCATATTGTGCTTCGGTGAGTGTATAGTCAAAAGTGTCGTACAGATGCACAGGTACGGCAATACGCACACGATAAACAACTGAATCAGGCTTTGGCGTTATGGTCATAGAGGCTCATTTCGTCAATTTTAAAAAACGGCATAGCGTCGTGAAGAGGACTTGGGTATTCTACACAGGCTATAGAATGAATATGAATGATTGCGTAGCATAGATGCAACAGCAGCGACTATTATTTTTGGAAAATTAGAACATTACCATGCCTGCATATCAATTTACTGCCATTGATGCTTCAGGGAAGCAGCAAAAAGGAGTGCTTGAGGGAGACTCAGCACGCCAGATTCGCCAACAATTACGCGATAAAGCATGGACCCCAATTAGCGTTGACCCTGTTGAACAAAAAGATAAACACCAGAATCAGGGATTATTTCAAAAAAAGTTTAGTGCCTATGACTTGGCACTCATGACCAGACAACTTTCTGTTTTGGTTGCAGCCGGAATTCCTCTAGAAGAAGCCTTGCGTGCGGTAAGTCGGCAAAGTGAAAAAGCGCATGTACAAAATCTCTTATCATCTGTTCGTTCAAGAGTCATGGAAGGACACTCATTAGCTCAAGGTATGCAGCAATCTGGACGTTTTCCGGACCTCTATATTGCAACAGTTGCTGCAGGTGAGCGTTCGGGGCATTTAGATCTGATTTTAGATCAGCTTTCGGACTACACCGAAAACCGTTTTGCTATGCAGAAGAAAGTTCAGGGAGCTATGATTTACCCGATCATTTTAATGCTGATGTCATTTGCTATTGTGATGGGCTTAATGACTTTTGTTGTGCCAGAAATTGTCAAAACTTTTGATCAAAATAAAGATGCACTACCGTGGATTACGGTCGCTTTAATGAAAGCCAGCGATTTTATTCGCCATGCATGGGTGTTTATTATCATTTTTGCAGTTGTGGGAATTGGGGCATTTATTCGGTTTTTGAAAACCACGGCTGGGCATTATGCTTTTGATCGATTAACACTCAAATTGCCATTATTCGGTAAACTGTCACGTGGTATTAATTCTGCACGATTTGCCAGTACCTTATCTATTTTGACCCGTTCAGGTGTGCCGCTGGTCGATGCATTAAAAATTGGCGCAGCAGTCACTAGTAACTGGGTCATACGCGATTCAATTGCCCAAGCTGCCGAGCGTGTTACAGAAGGTGGTAACTTGGGTACGCAGCTGGAGCGCAGTGGTTATTTCCCACCAATGATGGTACAAATGATTCGAAGTGGTGAGGCATCAGGTGAGCTTGACCGCATGTTGGAACGAGCATCGACCATGCAAGATCGTGAAGTTACGACCTTTATTTCAACCTTATTGGCATTACTTGAACCGCTTATGCTGGTTTTAATGGCAAGCATTGTACTGGTTATTGTAATCGCGGTTATGCTGCCAATCGTAAATATGAACAATATGATTTAATAACTTTGATATTAGAGATAATGATGAAAGTAAAAAATATTCAAAGCGAAACAGCGATGGAACAACTTAGTCAATCTGCGGTTTCAAATCAGTTTGAGCCGTGTTCTGATAAACATACCTCAAGCATAGCTTTCGGACTTGCGGCACGTTCGAGCCGTGTTCGAATGAAACGTGTCTCAGGCTTTACCCTCATTGAAGTGATGGTTGTGATTGTGATTTTAGGTGTTTTAGCAGCGCTAATCGTACCAAACGTCATGGGTCGTAGTGAAAAAGCTAAAATCGATACCACCCAAATTACATTAAAAGGTGTAGCTGGTGCTTTAGATCAGTACAAGCTCGATAACGGTCATTTCCCATCTATGCAAGAAGGCGGGTTAGACGCTTTGGTTAATCAGCCTGCTACAGCAAAAAACTGGATGCCGGGTGGATACGTGAAAGGTGGTTATCCTAAAGATAGTTGGAAAAATGATGTTCAATATGTCATTCCAGGTGCAGATGGCCGAGCTTTTGATTTGTACTCGTTTGGTGCAGATGGCAAAGAGGGCGGTGAAGGTAATGATGCAGATATTTATTACCAACCTTAATTAAAATGTAATGGAGATTATCAATCCGTTTAAAAATATAAACTGATAAATACGAATTGATAATCTTTCTTAATCACAAAAATATAGTAAGTTTATGAAAAATATAAAATAAAGTTAATAATTATATTTGAGACTTATAATAAGAATTATTCCCATATTTAATAGTTACAAGAAAGTTAAAATGTAGAGAAAAATAAGCTATATATTTAAATAAAAGATTTGCATAATAATTAAAAAGCACTTTATTACATTAAAACGGAGAGATTAAATGAAAGCATTTCTCATAGTAGATGAACTGACTCAGTTTCATTGGGCAATGCTTAAATCTGTCCTGTTGATCCTGAGCTTACTACCAATTGCGCATGTCTCATTAAATTTATGGCTCAATACAGAAGGGAGCAGCCAAATCATGATTGGTTTCTTCGCCCTCAGTATTGTGAGTGCATGGTTAATGGTCAGTTTTTTTACTGCTCTAAAAGCGAGCGTCTGGCAAACTAAACAAATATCTTCTAAATATGAGCAATTGCTTTTTAAAGTCTATCGCTATGTACCGATGGTCTTTTTATCAAGTTTGGTCGCTTATTTATCTTTGCAATTATCGATCACTTTTTAATTATAATTTGAACCAAATTTTTAAATAAAACGTAGACTGAATATCTACGTTTTATTATTTTAATTTAAGCAGGCTGTTGTACGAGCATTATTTGTACATATTATATGCTTCAAATCAAATATTTAAGGATACGAGAAAAAGTAAATGGAACAAATTGAGTGGAGTGATTTTACAAAGGTAGAGCTTCGAGTGGGTAAAATTATTGAAGCTGAAGTTTTTGAAAAGGCACGTAAACCTGCCTATATTTTGCATGTCGATTTTGGTGAAGAGTTAGGGATACGTAAATCGAGTGCACAGATTACTAAGCTTTATCAGCCACAAGATTTGATTGGTAAGTTAGTCGTTGCTGTGGTGAATTTCCCTAAAAAACAAATTGGACCTATTCAGTCAGAATGCTTAGTGACAGGGTTTCATAATGCAGATGGTGATGTAGCCCTTTGTATCCCAGAGTTCGACGTGCCTCTGGGTACAAAGTTATTGTAGTTTAGCGACGTGACTTAAATGAAACGTCAACTTTACGCGGGCGGTAGACCCAACCTAAAACCAGCAGTAATACTGCAAATCCTAGAACTGGATAATCACCTAAACGGTTATAAAGGGTTTGACCTTGCATAGCAGGTAAATCGCCTCTCAATACAAACTCTTTATCAAGCGGTGCTTGTTCAGTGATATGACCATTTTGATCAATAAACGCTGTTACACCTGTGTTAGTTGCGCGAATAAACCAGCGGCCATTTTCTTTAGCGCGCATCTGCACCATTTGTAAGTGTTGCCACGGCCCAGCAGTACCCGTAAACCAAGCGTCATTAGATACAGTCACTAAAAAGTCGCTGTTTTCTGCATTACGTCGAGTCAGGTTTGGATAAGCCACTTCATAACAAATCGCAGCAGCAAGTGCATGCCCTTTAATCATGAGCGGTTTCTGATTAATCTCGCCGCGTGAAAAACCACTCATGCTAATATCATTTTGCATGGCTGGTAGCACCCAAGAGAGTAAGCCTGAGAGTGGAATATATTCACCAAAAGGCACAAGACGCTGCTTTTTATATAGACCACTTGCATCGCTGCCAGAAGCCATAATACTGTTGTAATACAGTGGAGTACCGACTTTATGTGATTTGGTCACATCCCAGTAAGGAATTCCAGTTACCCATGCAGTGTGGTTCTTTTTAGCTTGTGCATCCATTGCATCTAAAAACGGTTCAATGTCAGTTTGGAAGAGTGGAATTGAAGATTCAGGCCATACAATTAAGTCGCGGCCCCATTCAGATTGACTCAATCCAGCATAAATTTCTAATGTTCTGATTTGATATTCAGTTAGCCATTTTAAATCTTGTGGAATGTTACCTTGAATGAGTGAAACACTAAGCGGTTTAGCAGCTTTAGGTTGTACAAACTGTATATATGAAGCTCCCCATGCACCCAAAACTAACAGGGCAGAAGGGATGATCCAGAAAAGACGTTTACGTAGAACCTCAACTAAAGCACAGGCTAAGATAATCACTACAAAGGAAATTGCATAGATACCGAATAAAGGTGCATAGCCATCAAGTAAACGCTCAGTAAAAGCGTAACCCACAAATAGCCATGGAAAACCTGTAAATACCCAAGTTTTAGCCCATTCAAAAACAATCCAGAGTGGTGCGAAAGTCAGTGGTGTTTCTGGGAAAAAACGTCGGTAAACCCAAGTTTGGAATGCGGTAAATAAGCCCATCACAAGGGCCATAATAACAATCATCCCCACACTTAAAAAAGCGTTGGTATCACCATAAACATGGATTGAAGTGTAGAGCCAGAAAGCCCCCACAAACCATAAACCAAATCCATAACTCCAACCAATAGCAAAGGCTTGTCTGGCAGAGCGCTTATATAAGGTTGCATAGAGTAGGGCTGGTGACAAAATTGCCAACCACCACCAATAATAAGGTGCCAGCGCAAAACTGAACACGGCACCTGAAAATAAAGCAATGAGCAAAGGAAAAATAAAAGGAAGCTGTTTTGGTTGTTGCGAAGAATCTAACAGCTTTTCAAAGTATGCTCTCATTGACGTACAGCTCGAATCAGATGAATAGTGCGGGCATCTGCTTCAACAATTGTAAATAACCAATTCCCAAGTTCAACCGTTTGACCTTGTAAATCACTGACCAATCCAATTTCTTGAAGCAATAAACCGCCGACAGTTTCTACTTCATCGTCAGAAAAATCAGCATCTAAAACAGTATTGAAATGTTCGATTGGTGTAAGTGCTTGAACCATCCATGCATTTGCTACCGTATGGTCATTGTCAGGAACAATGTACTGAGCATCTTCATCAGCCGTGTCATGTTCATCTTCGATTTCGCCAACGATCTCTTCAAGAATATCTTCAAGCGTAACAAGACCTGCTGTTGAACCATATTCATCAATCACAATAGCAATGTGAGTTTGAGTATGTTTTAACATGCGTAGTACCTGATCGGAACGGGCACTTTCAGGGACAAATAAGGGCTGACGCATAAGAATTCGAATATCAACTTTGGTATTCGGTTCAGTTAGAAACGGTAATAAATCTTTTGCGAGCAAAATTCCGACAACATTATCAGGCTGATCAGAAGAGAAGACTGGAAAGCGTGAGTGAGCAGACTCGACCAGTACATCAAGAATATCAAGTAACTGATCATCTTCTTGCAAACTGATCATTGCTGTTCGTGGTGTCATGACTTCACGAATTTTTGTAGCAGGAAGGTCAAGAACACCTTCAAGCATGGCAACAGTATCTGGTTCTAAAAAGCGGCGTGAATTTTGGACTAATTTTAATAATTCATCACGGGTTTCTGGTGCTGTGCCTAACCATTTTCGTAAGCCGCGCATTCCCCACGACGGACTTGGTTCCTCTTGCATGATCTTTCCTAAAGACTCAATCTATCAAATGAATACTTTGAATCATACCGAAGAAAGGATGCTTATGCATCTATAAAACAAGCTAAAAGACAAAACGCATATTGTTATGTAAATGCTAGTTACAGTTAATAGGTCAGTAATTTGTTTATGCTAAAATGTGAAAATTCTATTTGTTCGAGTTTGTTATGTCGGAACAATCCATTTCACCTACTGTCCAAATTAATACACGTGGTTTACGTTGTCCTGAACCTGTCATGATGTTGCATCAGGCGATTCGTAAAGCAAAATCAGGAGATGTTGTTGAAGTGTTAGCAACTGATCCTTCGACTTCGTGGGATATCCCAAAGTTTTGTATGCATTTAGGGCATGAATTATTGCTCAAAGAAGAAGTTCTGGATGAACAGAACCATAAAGAATACCGTTATCTGGTACAGAAAGGATAAGGTTGTTCTAGCTTTAAATGAATAAAAGCCCCGAATAATCGGGGCTTTTTATATTGCATGTTTGGATAGTTTGGACCACCACCACCTGAGGCAGGAAGAACAAAGCAGCGCTTTGTCCTGCCGTAAGTGCAAAAGCTATGATTTTGCAGAGAAGGTGGCTGTTCTATTACATGTTAGGGTAATTCGGACCACCGCCGCCTTCAGGCGTTACCCATGTGATGTTTTGAGATGGGTCTTTAATATCACAGGTCTTACAGTGAACACAGTTCGCTGCGTTAATCTGGAAGCGTTTAGAACCATCATTATCTTCCATAATTTCGTAAACACCAGCTGGGCAGTAGCGTTGTGCAGGCTCATCCCATTTCGGTAAGTTTACATTCACTGGAATTGAAGGATCAGTCAGCTTCAAGTGAGCTGGCTGGTTTTCTTCATGAACAGTGTTTGAAATAAACACAGAAGATAGGCGGTCAAAAGTTAACTTGCCATCTGGTTTTGGATAGTTTGGTTTGAAGCTGGTCGCATCAACAGTTTTCAATACAGCGAAGTCTTGCTTCAAGTCATGCAAAGTAAATGGAACTTTAAAGACATTCTGGTCGATAAAGTTAAATGCACCACCAATCCACTGACCAAACTTGTGCATTGCTGGACCAAAGTTACGAGAGTTATAAAGCTCTTCTTTTAACCAGCTGTTGTTGAATTTGTCAGTGTATGAAGTTAATTCTTTAGTGAATAAATCTTCGCCTTCGGTAACACGTGCAATGGCAAGGTCACCGCCTTTTTCTACACCGGCAGCAATGGCTTCAAATACAGCTTCACCACATAACATGCCTGATTTCATGGCAGTGTGAGAGCCTTTGATTTTTGCAAAGTTTAAGAAACCTGCATCATCACCAATCAAGCAACCGCCTGGGAAAGTCAATTTAGGTAATGAGTTGAAACCGCCTTTTACTACAGCACGTGCGCCGTAAGAAATACGTTTACCGCCTTCTAGAAACTGTTTAATCAGTGGATGAGTTTTCCAGCGCTGCATTTCCATAAATGGATACATGTGTGGATTTTCATATGACAAGTCCACGATCATACCCAAAGTGACTTGGTTGTTTTCAGCGTGGTATAACCACCAGCCACCAGAAGAAGCAGTTTCAGCCAATGGCCAGCCTGCACCGTGCATAACTAAGCCCGGTTTATGTTTCGCAGGGTCGATTTCCCAAAGCTCTTTAATCCCGATACCGTAGTGTTGAGGATCAACATTTTTATCGAGGTTGTATTTAGCAATCAGGCGTTTACCTAAGTGACCACGGCAACCTTCAGCAAAGAGGGTATATTTAGCGTGAAGTTCATAGCCCGGAGTAAAGTTATGCGTTGGCTCGCCATCTTTACCAATACCCATGTCGCCTGTTTGAATACCTTTTACAGTACCATCTTCATGGTAAAGCACTTCAGATGCAGCAAATCCTGGGAAGATAGATACTTCTAATTCTTCAGCTTTTTGGCCTAACCAGCGAACCACGTTACCTAAAGAGATAACATAGTTGCCATCGTTATGCATGGTTTTAGGAACCATCCAGTGAGGCACTTCTTTAGATGTGGTGTCTGATAACAAGAAGAAAGTTTTGTCTTCAGTTACAGGTACGTTAAGAGGCGCACCTTCTTCTTTCCAGTTCGGGAAAAGTTCGTTGATGGCACGTGGCTCAAGCACAGCACCAGACAAGATATGCGCACCTACTTCAGAGCCTTTTTCAACTACACAAACAGAAAGATCGGGTAAGTTTTTTTCAATCGCTAATTGACGGATCTTAATCGCAGCAGACAGACCTGCAGGTCCTGCACCTACGATGACAACGTCAAACTCCATCGATTCACGTTCGATGTGTTCCATGTAGGACTCCTCAATACTTAAAGGTGGCAACCGTCATATTCAGAAATTCGGTGCTGCCGTGAGTGTTTTAATCCATAGGCGCAAATATGCTATTGTGCCTTTTATCGTTTTGGCTAGTATAGTTTTAAACCATGATCTAGCCAATTGGCTGAGTCGTCATATTTTTTCGTCAGCAAGGCATAAACTATGGTAAATCAAAATAATTCCCCATCGGATATGGGAAAAATACCGTTATCTGATGATAAAAACTTAATGAACATTGCACAATACTTAAAAGGTGTACAGCAAAGTCACAAAAGGTCAATTCCACCTTTAGAGCAGTGGCATCCAAAGCATTGCGGCAAAATGGATTTGACGGTTAAAGCCAATGGAGAATGGTGGCACGAAGGTCAATTAATTAAGCGCCAAGCCCTATTAGATCTATTTACCAAAGTCCTATGGAAAGAAGAGGGTAAATTCTACCTGAAAACCCCCGTAGAACAAATTGAAATTGAGGTCGAAGATGAACCTTTATTAGTCAATCAGGTAGATCAAGTTGAAATTTCAGGTGAGCAGTTTTTACAACTGACCACGACGAATCAAGATGTGATTTTGGTCGATGCTGAACATCCAATTTTTATGCGTGAATATGACGGGGAATTGCGTCCTTATGTGCATGTGCGTTTTGGAATTAATGCCCTTATTCAACGCCAGTCTTTTTATCACTTAGTGAACTATGGAACACTGATTGAAAATGATAAAGGTGAAACCGTTTTAGAGTTAAAAAGTGGTAATTTGCTCTTGCAATTAGGCACTTGAGGTTTAAGCTTTAGGAAGTGAAATTTTCTGACACTTCAGTACAGCCATGACAGCCATACAACCCCTATTTACCGATCTAGAACCTATGCCTAACGCATCTGCTGATGCTCCAATTGGTATTTTTGACTCGGGAATTGGCGGAATATCGGTTGCAGCAGAAATTGCCAGATATTTGCCAAACGAACGCATTGTGTATTATGCCGATACAGCTTATGTTCCTTATGGCCCACGTTCCGATGAAGAAATTAGAGAACTTACTGCTCGTGCTGTTGACTGGTTATACCGTCAGGGTTGCAAAATTGCGGTGGTTGCCTGTAACACTGCTTCAGCATTTAGCCTTGACCATTTACGTGAGCATTATGGCGAACACTTTCCAATTGTTGGGTTAGTTCCAGCGTTAAAACCAGCAGTCTTACAAACCCGTTCTAAAGTGGTTGCCGTGTTGGCGACACCTGCTACTTTTCGTGGACAACTCATTAAAGATGTTGTTGAAAAGTTTGCTATTCCAGCAGGTGTTAAAGTGATGACTTTAACCAACCTCGAACTTGTTCCTTGTGTGGAAGCAGGGCAGCAAATGGGCGAGGCATGTTTAAATGCATTAAAAGAGGTTTTACAGCCTGCCGCTGACCAAGGAGCAGACTATTTAGTGCTCGGTTGCACTCATTATCCTTTCTTAAATGAAGCAATTCATCATCTTTTTGATAACCAATTCACACTGGTTGATTCTGGATTAGCAGTAGCCCGACAAACAGCCCGTATTTTAATAAAAAATGCGTTATTATGTGACCAAATAGGTCAGAATGTTGCACGTATTGAATGTTATGTCAGCGGCAATAATGCCGAGGCACTGCAACCTGTTTTACAAAATATGATTCCACAAGAGTTAACTTGGACACTTCATAATCTGAACTGATCTTTTGAGTATTATTTAGAAAATAGTGTTTTTTTAGATTTATTATTTTATTTGGGGCGGTTCATGATCTTGGCTGATATTAAGTCACGAACAGATCATGGGGCGAAAGGGTATTGTTATGCTCGATACGCGCTATCAGATTTTTATTTCAACGTCTGGCCGCGATATGCAGCCAGAGCGTATGGTTTTGTCTCAAACTTTGGTGGGGATGGGTTTCTTTGCCTGGGGATTAGAACATCGAACACCTTTAACCACTACACTTGCACGTCGACAGATTGATGAATGTGATTATGTAATCCTACTTTTAGGCAGTCAGTATGGAGAACAATCGATTTCTGGTGTGAGTTACCTGTCTTTAGAATATGAATATGCGTTAAGTCAGGCGAAACCGATTATTGTGTTCATGCATGAACAGCCTGAAAACCGTGAAATAGATTTACAAGAAATACATCCTCAACTTAAAGATAAATTTCTCGCATTTAGAAAAAAGTTATTACATGAAGCAGAGCATATTTTTTACTTTAAAACGCCACGTGAACTTGAGTTGGTCATTCGTTTAAATATACCGTTAATGGTTGAGCAACACATGGGACAAGGCTGGGTTCCTGCATATCAAGCTCATCAGTTAGAAGATGAAATTAAGCTATTAAAAAGTAAAATTTCGCAGTTAGAGCAGCGACTAATCGAGCCGTCAACACAGCTAAAAGAAGTTGCACCGCAAGATATTTTTGCATTTGAATATCAGATTCAAGCATTTCAGGATGGCAACTTTAAAGAGCTTAAACGACAGCGGCAAATGACGTGGTCTCAGTTGTTAAGCGTGCTGGCAAAGCGCTTTGAAACAGCGATGCCAGAAGAGAATTTTGCAGCTTGTCTCAATGAATATTTAAATCAGGCTGGCTTAGAAGATGCTCGTCAGGAATTACCTCGTGCACATGCGGTTGCTTGCGCACAGATTAATCACAAGGCACTGTTCCGAATTAAAAATCAAATGCAATCACAAGGCTGGATTGTTCCAACTCAAACTGAACAATCATATGGTCTATGGAAATTAACGACTAAAGCTCAAAAGATATTACTGAGCTATAAATGGAATCATCGGGGCATTCGATTAAAAGCTTAGAGCGATTCAATTTATATATGACAATGAAAACTGTTACATTAGTGTCATAAGATGAACTGAAAGGCATTTACACATGTCGTTTGAACAAAAACCGAAAGTTACTGTCATTTTAGCGAATTTAGGCACACCAGATGAGGCGACTGTGCCTGCAGTGCGCCGTTTTTTAAAACAGTTTTTATCTGATTCACGTGTGATTGAAATACCGAAACTGATCTGGTGGATTATTTTAAATCTGTTTGTTTTACCTTTTCGCCCGAAAAGAGTAGCGCATGCCTATGCTTCAGTATGGTCAACAGATTCGCCAATGCGTGAAATTGTGTTTGAGCAAACTAAACGTGTGCAAGCTTATTTAGAACGTGAAAATAAACAGTTTGATTTGACTGTGCTGCCTGCAATGACTTATGGGAATCCCGGCATTGATAAGGTTCTGGAAAAGTTAGCGGACAATCCACAAGAACATGTCATTTTATTACCTTTGTTTCCTCAATATTCTGCAACATCTACAGCGCCGTTATACGATGCGTTTGCCAAATGGATTCCTAAACAGCGGAATTTGCCGGGGCTGACGATTATTAAAGATTATTATCAACATCCCATGTTTATTCAGGCATTAGCCGAAAGTGTTTTAGTCTACCAAGAGCAGCATGGCAAACCTGAAAAACTGTTGATGTCTTTTCATGGTATACCACAGCCATATGCAGACAAAGGTGATCCTTATGCAGACCGTTGTCGCATCACAGCAAAGCTGGTGGCCGAAGCCTTACATTTAAAAGATGATGAATGGGCGATTAGCTTCCAGTCACGTTTTGGAAAACAAGAATGGGTGAAACCTTATACCGATCAGCTTTTACAAGATTGGGCAAAGCAGGGCGTTAAGTCCGTTCAGGTGTTAAGTCCAGCTTTTTCTGCCGATTGTTTAGAAACTTTAGAAGAATTAGCGATTCAAAATGCAGAGCTATTTCAACAAGCAGGTGGTGGGAGTTACGCTTATATTCCTGCCTTAAATAGCGATCAGGCTCATATTGATTTGCTTGCAGGATTAGTTCAGGCTAATCTTGATGCCCTCACTTATACCTTAGCCCACCGTTAATTGCGTTTTAGCCAGAGGTTTTTATGTTGCAAGTCAAAATTGTTCCAGTTACTGCATTTGCCCAAAATTGTTCCCTTGTTTGGGACAGTGAAACGAAAGAAGCAGTTTTGATTGATGCTGGTGGTGACGCTGCTGTTTTGAAAAAAGAAGTAGAAGCCTTAGGTTTAAAGGTAAAAGCACTTTGGCTGACTCATGGACATTTAGACCATGCTGGAGCGGTAGGTGAGCTTGCCAAAGAATGGAGCGTTCCAGTTATTGGTCCACATAAAGAAGATCAGTTCTGGCTAGATATGATTCAGGAAGTATCAGCACGTTACGGCTTCCCAATTCCGCAACCTGTTAAAGTCGATCAATGGCTTGAAGGTGGTGAAGTACTGAAACTGGGTGAAGATGAGTTTGAGGTGCGCTTTGCACCGGGGCATACACCAGGACATGTTGTTTTCTATAATAAAAACCATGGCTTACTTTGGACGGGTGATGTTCTGTTTAAAGGTTCGATTGGACGAACAGACTTCCCGCGTGGCAATCATGATCAGTTGATTGAATCGATTAAACGTGAATGTTTTAGTTTGCCAGATGATACTCAGTTTATTTCTGGACATGGTCCGATGAGTACCATTGGCTATGAAAAACAATTTAACCCGTTTGTCGCGGGTAAAGCAGGTTAATCCTCATAATCATCTTCATTTTGACTACCCTTGTCTTGCTGAGGAGCATCTTGGGTAGGCAATTTATATTCATCGTTTGCCCAAGCTCCTAAATCAATTAATTTACAGCGTTCTGAGCAAAACGGACGAAACTCATTACCTTCCCAAACACTTGGTCCACCACAACGTGGGCAGGGGAATGTACGTGGCATAGGGCAATGTCCTTCATTGTGAAAAGAAATAGATTAGGCAAAAGTCAGGTGTCTTGGTAGACTTGTGCCGATTTTTATTTAGTTTGATGTGATTATGCCGATTCGTCAATTTCAAGCACAACGTATGCAAGCGCCTCGCGATTTTACCCCAATTGAAAATACTCCAATTTGTGTAGAAATTGGTGCAGGTAAGGGTAAACATGCTTTGCTCTTTAGCGGGCAACACCCACAGTATACGTTATATGCAATTGAACGAACCCGAGAAAAATTCTTGGCAATGCAAAAACAGCATGGTTTGGAACCAAGAGATAATTTGGTGCCTGTACATGCAGATGCTTTACCTTGGGTTGTACACGCTTTACACCCTGCTCAAGTTGAACATTTCTTTATTCTCTATCCAAATCCAGAACCACATAATCCGGCACAGCGCTGGTTGAATATGCCATTTTTTGAATTCTTAATCTCACGCCTGCAAACAGGTGGAACCATTACATTGGCAAGTAATATTCCTGAATATATTGAAGAAGCAGAACAGCAGTTATTAAATGTGTGGAAGCTGCCGTATCAAAAAGAAAAAATTGCCCAAACCTCTGCACGTACTCATTTTGAAATTAAATATTTAGAACGTGGCGAGCTTTGTCAGCAACTCATTATGACCAAGCCTGAAGGTTATAAAACTCGTTTTGATGAGTTTGCACCATTGCAAGGGCAAGTGCATGGTGAATAAGCGGGTTGCTATTATTGGTGCAGGCCCAGCAGGTCTTATGGCTGCTGAAGTGTTAAGCCAATATGCTTATGAAATTGATGTGTATGAGCAAAAGCCTTCAGCTGCACGTAAGTTTCTCATGGCTGGTAAGACTGGTTTAAATATCTCGCATGCTGAACCTTTAACACAGTTTATTGAGCGTTATGACCATGTTGAATGGTTGAGGCCGTGGGTTGAAAAGTGGGATGCAGTCTGGATTCAAGGCTGGATGAAAAGTCTTGGAATTGAATCTTACGTTGGCAGCTCGGGTCGTATTTTTCCTGTCGAAATGAAAGCAGCGCCTTTACTGCGTGCTTGGCTAAAACGCTTGGCAGAGCAGCAAGTTAAATTTTTTTATCGTCATCGTTGTATTGATTTACAAGGTACAGCAGTGACTTTGGAAAATCAGAATAATCAAAACACTGAAACTTTTACCCAGCAATATGATGCGGTCGTGTTGGCTTGTGGTGCTGTGTCGTGGTCTCAATTGGGCAGCGACGGAGCTTGGCTACAATGGATTGACCCATCTAATATTGAGCCTTTCCAACCGAGTAATGCAGGTGTTTTACATGCATGGTCGTCTTTTATGGAAAACTGTTTTGGTGAGCCGTTAAAGCGTGTACATGCATGGGTTGATCCAAGTCAAATTGTGCAAGGTGATATTGTGATTACCCACTATGGTTTTGAAAGTGGTGTGATCTATAAACTGGGCCGTGCCTTACGAGCACAACAAAAACAAGGACAAAGCTTAAATCTATTTTTAGACTTATTACCCGATATTGAATTAAGCCAGCTTATAAAAAAATTACAGGCTGGGAAAAAGCAATCTTTGACGAATATTTGGCGTAAAGCAGGATTAGATACAGCCAAAATTAACTTAATTCGAGAAGTCGTTGATAAAGCGCTATGGAACCAACCGGAAATAATGGCTGAGCAGATCAAGTCATTAAAAATAGCCTTAGATGGTTTTAGACCTATTGAAGAAGCGATTAGCTGTGCTGGGGGTATTAAACAAGAGGCACTGTCCGAAAGTTTAAATCTCAAACAGATGTCAGGTATATTTTGCTGCGGTGAAATGCTGGATTGGGATGCGCCTACTGGCGGTTATTTGCTTACAGCATGCTTTGCCACAGGGCGAGCCGCGGGAGAGGGTGTGCATTCATTCTTGGAGCGATAAGCGCTTCATTTTGCGCTTTGTTTGATATGTGGAAAGTGTTATTTTTGAGCGATCAATAATAATAGGAGTTGCGATCACATGTCTCAAGCATCACCAGTCTATCAGGGAAGCTGTTTATGCCAAGGTATTCGTTATGAAATTAAAGGCGATATCGGGGATATTATTCAATGTCACTGCCAACGCTGCCGTAAAGCAAATGGCACTGCCTTTGCGACCAATGCTCCTGTCAAAAGTGGAGACTTTAAAATCATTCAAGGTGAGGACTTAGTCAAAAAATTTGCTGTGGAAGGTGTGTATCGTTGGTTCTGTAGTGAATGTGGTTCACCTTTGATTAGCTCTCGTGATGGACAGCCTGAACTTTATCGTTTAAGAATTGGTACTCTTGATACACTATTAGACCAAAAACCGACAATGCATATTTTTGCTGCTTCAAAAGCAGAGTGGGAATGTATTCAGGACGATTTACCTCAATACGCTGAACGCCCATGAGTTGAAAAGAGTATTTCAATCAACTTTTAGTTGTTTTAAGATACTGATCAAGGGGAGATGGCATTCCTCCCTAGAAAAACCGCCGTATTGGCTAATGATGCCTACGTGATCCTCATATATTTATATTGTTAGGTGCGTAGGTTATTGCGTACTCGGCTATTTTGGGAGTACGCGATGTCAGTTTATCCTTCATGCTTTTTTGCTCTTTTAGCGCCTATCTAAAGGGGTAGTCCTATGTATTATTCTCTACTTTCAATTGCTTTAGGTTCTGTTCTAGGGGCATGGCTGCGTTGGTTTTTGGGCTTAAAGCTCAACTCGATTTATCCGCAAATTCCACTTGGCACCGTCACTGTTAATTTAGTCGGTGGTTTTATTATTGGTTTTGCGATTGCCTATTTTGCTCACAGTGATTTAAGTCCAAATTATAAACTTTTTGTGATTACTGGTTTTTGTGGTGCTTTAACCACTTTTTCTACATTCTCAATTGAGATTGTGACTTTATTGCAAAGTGGTAAGTTGGGCATGGCAATTTTGGGAATTTCTATTCATTTGATTGGATCGTTAATTTTTACGTGTTTGGGGTTGGCGACTTATTATTGGGTAGCAGGCAACTGAGTATTTGTTTCAGTTGAAATGTTTACTGTAGAGTCTTTTCAATAAGGTTTTATGTCTGGATTAGCCGTCGGCTCGACCTACTTTTGTTTCGGCAAAAGTAGGCAAAACCATTTTCATCAACAGAACCTGTTATCTGTTTACATTTATCAAATATGTCGCAAAAACATTATATTGCTGATTTGAGTCAGGCTGTTGATGACTTCCCGAGTATCCAATGCAAGACATTAATCAAATAATTTAAATAACAATTGGACATTTACTATCGTGACAGACGGCATGGATGCCGTCGTTTCGCTGTGCTACATGGATGTAGCATTAGCGGAACAAAGGATTTTTGTTACTTTTCATCCTTGAAAAGTAAGGTTAGCCTATACAATCCATTATTTGGATATCACTTCCATCTAGGGCAGTGCTAATAATAAGAATTACGACACTTCTATTATTTTTCAGCTAAAGCCTGGCCTTCAAACTTCACACCATCCCAACCATTTTGCATAAACTGGCGAATATTTTGATGATCAGTCCCCTCTGGTGTAGCCAATACAGATGCATAGTGTTCTGCAAATAAACTCAAAGTTTGTGCTTGGTCTAAACCTTGTAACTTGGCAAAAGAGAAAACTTTTGCACTGCCTTGATTTTCAGTAGCAGCGTTATGCTGTGCGCCATTTTGAAAAGCTGTTGGAGTATGTTGGTAGCGGGCTTCAATATGAGCTAAAACGTCTGAAAATTTTGCTGTGCCTGCTTGTAATTGGGCAAGTAATTCTTGTGCCATTATCTTAAAACTTCCTATCAAATGAGGGTTTAAGCATAGCATCGAATAAAAGCTTTGGAAGCTTGCCGAATACAAAAAATGATGAGTTGTGGGCAAAATAAGAAGAGTTTTTACACAAATTGTGGATAAGTTCTCTTTTATACACAATATAAAAAGGTCGAAAAACGGACATAAAAAAAGAAGCCTAAGTGGAGGAGATAGTCTTAGGCTTCCAATGATTTAAGTGTATTGGTCAAATCTTAACGTAAGATTAACTCTTACGATTAAAGCGAGCGAAGCGTTTATTAAAGGTTGCAACACGACCTTCATTGCTGGCTTGGCGTACTTCACCTGTGTAGAAAGGGTGTGATGCACTTGAAATATCAAGGGTGACATAAGGATAGACTTGTCCTTGATATTCTTTAGTTTGCTTCGTCTGAATCGTACTACCAATTACGAAGTACGCATCTGCATTAGTATCATGAAATAACACTTGTTGATAAGCAGGATGAATATCTTTACGCATGAGAGATCTCCTAATTATTTTTGAATATAGGAATGTTATAACATAACATTAGGTAAAGTCAATGCATCTAGTGAGGAGTGCATTGGGAAAAGTTATGGTGTAGGTGGAACGAGTTCTTCGAACAGATCTTTTAGATTGTCGTGTACTTTTAAGTGAATCAAATTCCAGTAATGGCCCGAAATTGTACGATTTACCATGAGCGTATCTGGAGATGGTTTAAAGACATCCCAATATTTTAATGATTTTTTCACGAGTAACATGCCATCATGATGTGATGAGTTTTCAGCAAAATCATAGGTTGTGGTTAAAGGACGTAATAAAATTTCAATCCAGAGCTTATATAAATCACTCGGGAACTTATCTTTTTCAACAATGGAATGTAAGGCTACAAGCTCTGTTTCAAGCAACTCAATATTTTCATGACGCGCTGCATTTACCAGATGTTTAAAGTTTTGCACAATTTCATTTGAAAGTGTTTTAACACTGCCATAGTCATAAATAATGACACTACCATCTTGGCGGAAAGCGAAATTACCAGGGTGAGGGTCACAGTGAAAACGTTTTAAAAAGAACATTTCCTGACCTAAAGCACGAATGAGACGACGTCCAATGGCATTTCGAGTTTCGATAGGCCAAGAGCTCGCAGTTTCAATACTGTCACCTTGTTCGAGGCTGAGTGTCAAAATACGTCTTGAAGAATAATCTTTATAGACCGTTGGAATAATAATTTTGTCGTCTAGTTGGCTATGGAATGTTTTAAAAACTTCAAGGTTCTGAGCTTCAATTTCATAGTTGAGTTCTGCTGAAAGGCTGTCTTGAATTTCTGCAAAAAGCTGATCTTGCAATTTTTTATCAATTTTAAGTACGCCCATTAAACGCAGTGCTAGACGTACTTGTTTTAAATCGCTTTCACAGGCTTCATCAACGCCAGGATATTGGACTTTAACTACGACTTGTTCCCCACTAAGAAGAACTGCTTTATGAACCTGCCCAATAGAAGCTGCGGCAAAAGGTTCACTATCAAAAGATTTAAACGCAACATTAAGTGGCTTTCCAAGTTCTTTTTCGACTTGTTGTTGAATAGCGGCAAAAGGAACTGCTGGGGCTTGGCGTTGTAGTTTTGAAATTGCTTTGGCTACTTCGGGCGGGAAAATGTCTTTATATTGTGAGGCAATTTGCCCAACTTTCATGACCGCGCCTTTCATTTCACCTAAGGTGTCGGCAATTTGCAAACCAATATCTTGAAATAGTTTGCTTTTTGCAGCCAGTTTCTGATCTTCGTCTGCATTAAAGTTTCGGATCGAATTAGAAACGGTTTTTGTTGCAATGCTCGCGGTCATCCCTGCAAGTTTCATAAAACGTTTGCCAGGTGAACTTGCATTCTTTGCCATATCTTCGATACCTCGTTAACTACAACATAATACTGCGTAGTTTTGATCATAGGTGACAAAGCTTAAAAAGCCTATACGAAATTGTTTATCTCATGTAAGAAAATTTTCGAAAAACAAAATGTTATTTTTATAGTAAAAAATATGAAAAGCTTTTGAATATTCATTTCATAAACAAAGCTTTAATAACTATAAGAGGTGTGTTTTTTTGATGCTAAGGTGAATGTCATGTTAGATAAGAATAGAGATAACAAAAGTTATGACAAGTTTAAATTCGGCCCATGGGCGTTCTCAAGCGGTTCCACTGTCTGTGTTTGAGCAATCGAAAGATGCACATATTATTCGCTTTGATGAAGAAGCCATTGAGCTTGCCAGACAACTTGCCCAAGAGTTTGCTCAAGAGGCATCTGCTCGGGATAAAGAGCGCCGTTTACCCTTAAATGAAATTCAACAATTCTCACAAAGTGGCTTGTGGGCGATTACGGTTCCTAAGCAGTTTGGGGGCGCGCAAGTTAAATATCGGACCTTGGCTGAGGTGATTAAAACAATTGCGAGTGTTGACCCATCTCTGGCTCAGCTTCCTCAAAATCACTTGGCTTTTATTGAACATTTAAGACTTGATGCAGCTCCAGAACAACAACAGTTCTTCTTTAATTTAGTGTTAAGAGGCATTCGCTTTGGCAATGCTTTTTCTGAAAAAAATAGCAAAACGGTTGCAGATCTCACTACAACATTACGAAAGACCGAGCACGGTTATGAAATTAATGGCAAGAAATTCTTTGCAACGGGAGCATTACTTGCACATTGGATTCCAATTGTGGCGGTGAATGAAGAAGGGCAACCTTATGCTGCTTTAGTGCCACGTGAAACATCGGGAGTTAATATTATTAATGATTGGTCTGGTTTTGGGCAACGTACCACCGCGAGTGGCACAGTTGAGTTAAACCAAGTGCCGGTACGTGAAGAATATTTAGTTCCGATTTATAAAGCGTTTGAACGACCAACACCAGCAGGTGCAATTTCTCAGTTTATTCAAGCCGCAGTGGATGCGGGTATTGCGCGTGGTGCAATTGAAGAAACAATTCACTATGTCAAAAATCATAGCCGCCCATGGGTCGACTCAGGTTTGGAAAAAGCGAGTGATGACCCTTACACGATTGCCAATATTGGTGATTTAAAAATAAAACTGCGTGCAGCAGAAGCGGTATTAGATTTGGCAGGAGATGCGATTGACCAAGCGATTGCCGACACGACAGAAGAGCTTGTAAATCAGGCCACACTTTTGGTTGCCGAAGCAAAAGTATTAACCACAGAAATTGCCATTTTAGCTGCCAATAAGCTTTTTGAGTTGTCAGGGACACGTTCCACTTTGTCTGAACTGAATCTGGATCGTCATTGGCGTAATGCTCGTACTCATACTTTGCATGATCCAGTACGTTGGAAATATCACCTTGTAGGAAACTACTATCTCAATGGTATTTATCCACCCCGTCATGCTTGGAGCTAAATTGAAGAAAATAGGATTAGGAGAATAACGATGACAATAATACAAATTGAAGTAGAAGAACTATCTCTAGGGGCCGACTATGAGAAAGTGGCAAGCAGATTTCGGCCGATTTTTGAAAAGATTGCCCAAGGTGCAATTCAACGTGAAAAAGAACGAATCTTACCTTTTGAACCCATTCAGTGGTTAAAAGAGGCGAAATTGGGTGCTGTACGAGTACCGGTTAAATATGGTGGAGATGGGGTGTCATTGCCACAGCTTTTCCAGCTTCTAGCTGAGCTTGCGCAAGCAGACTCAAATATCGTGCAAGCTTTACGTGGGCATTTTGCATTTGTTGAAGACCGTTTAGTTGCTCATAAAGAACATTCGCAAGATGTTTGGTTTCAGCGTTTTGTACAAGGTGATTTAGTCGGAAATGCATGGACAGAAGTTGGTAATGTACAAATTGGTGATGTGGTTACACGAGTCACTAAAGATGCTTCGGGTAACTTGGTGGTGAACGGCGAAAAGTATTATTCAACTGGAAGTATTTTTGCGGACTGGATCGACTTATTTGCTTATGATGAAGTGAATGATCGTCATGTGATTGCCGCTATTTACCGTCACGAAACGGGTGTGAGTGTTATTGATGATTGGGATGGTTTTGGGCAAAAAACCACGGGTAGCGGCACCTTAAAAGTACATCAGGTTCATTTACCAGCTTCGCACCTCATTCCATTTGATCAACGTTTTAAATATCAGACCGCTTTTTATCAGGTCGTACACCTTGCAACCCTAACAGGAATTGCACACGCCGCCGTTGAAACTTTTAGCCAAGAGATTCGGGAGCGGAAACGTATTTTTAGCCATGGTAATGGAGACTTAGTTCGCCACGACCCGCAAGTTTTACAGGTGGTGGGTAAAGCCTCTGCTCAAGCTTATGCGAGCCAAGCAATTACCGTAAAAACAGCAGAAGCACTACAAAAGGCTTATGAAAGTCACTTTAGTGAGTTAGAAGTGAAAGAGCATCAGTTTAATGTAGATGCTGAGCTTGAGTCCGCGCAAGGACAGGTGGTGATTTCTAATTTGGTACTCGATTTAACCAGTCAATTATTTAATGCATTGGGGGCTTCAGCAAGCAGTCAGGTCAAGCAACTTGACCGTTTCTGGCGTAATGCCCGAACGGTATCTTCACACAATCCACTCATCTATAAAGAAAAAGTAATTGGAGATTGGGAAGTGAACCGTACAGATTTACCGTTTGTTTGGCAAATTGGAGCAAGCCCAAGAGCAAAATCTGCATAGTAAAAAAAAGCCGATATTTCATCGGCTTTTTTATTAGGTTTGGCTTAAACGTTTGGTGTTTAAATAGAGCCTTGAAAGTAATAACACACAGGCAATGCTTAAACCAATAATCAAGCCTAGCCATACACCAGCTACGCCCCAATGAGTATAACGTGCTAAATAAAGTCCAATAGGGAAAGCAATCACCCAATATGCCATGAGTGTAATCCACATCGGTGCTTGAGTATCTTGCATGCCTCTTAAACAACCTGCGGCACTCACTTGCAATGCATCCATCAATTGATATGCCATTGCAAACCAGAGTAAATACATCGCAACAGGAGCTACGGTTAAGTCTTGAGTATAAATCGAGATAATTTGTTCACGGCATAGAGCAATAAAAGTCATGGTTAATATGGCAAAAAATATTGCTGTGCTGAGACCAATCTTTTGTACCTGATACATTGCAGCCCAGTTCTTTTCACCATAATAAGTACCGACACGGATGGTTAAGGCAATGGCTAGTGAAAGCGGAATCATAAACAGCACAGAGGTAACGGAAATTGCGACTTGATGTGCAGCAATAAACACTTCACCAAGTGGGCTAAGTACCAATGCACCTGTACTAAAAATACTAATCTCAAAGAACACAGCTAAACCGATTGGTAGACCAAGCTGTAAAATTCTTTTAACCCAAGCCATATTAATTTTATCAAATCGGCCAAAAATAGACGTGTTTCGATAAGCTGAGGCTTTATAAATATAGCCAGCTAATATAATCAGCATGAGCCATTGTAAAATGGATGTTGCAAAACCACAGCCCGCGCTACCTAACGCAGGTATTGGTCCTAATCCATGCATAAAGATCATGTTAAGAGGGATCAACACAACTAAAGCTAACATGCTAATAGCTGTGACAGGGCGTGGATGGCCTAATGCCTCTGAATAGCCACGTAGCGCTGCGTACATGGTCACAGCTGGCATACCTAAGCCAATTGCATGCAAGAATAGGCTTGCTTTAGGTCGTAAGCTCTCTGGTACACCGAACACGTGTAAGAAAAAAGGCATAAGCTGCAAAATGAGCATTGCCAGTACACCTAAAATGACAGCAACCCATAATGACTGACGAACAACGACAGGAATCTGCTCTGTATTTCTTGCGCCTTTTGCTTCGGCTACCAAGGGTGTAGTTGCAATCATAATGCCGCTGAACAGAAGCATGATTGGAACCCATAAACCGACCCCTACAGCAATTGCTGCTAAGTCGGTTGCGGATAAATGGCCCGCCATAATGGTATCAATTAACCCAAAGCCTGCTTGAGCAAACTGGGTAATTAAAATCGGTAGCATTAAGTGGAAGAGTTGTTTTAATTCAGACCGAAAAGACGTGACATTCGACACAAAAGGTACTCTTTATCAATATACAAATGAAGCTACCGTTGCAAAGTGAGTAAAACACCGACAAAAATGATGATCCCACCAAGAAACCGTTGCCATGTAACAGGTGTCTTTTCTGTACCTAACCAGCCAAAGTGGTCAAGTAACATAGAAATAACGATTTGCCCAAAAACGACTAGCCCTGTAAAGGTTAAAAAACCAAGTTTAGGTGCAGTATAAATGCTCATGCTAATTGCATAAACCCCAAGAAATCCTCCAGTCCAAAGAAGCCAAGGAATATTGGATATTTCACTTAAAGTGGGTTTCTCGGCGCTTTGAAAGAAAACCATAATAGCCAAAACAATAGTTCCCACAAAAAATGATAAGAGCGCTGCTTGTAATGGCGAGTGTAATTGTTCTCTGAGCTGTGCATTAATAGCAGTTTGAAAAGCCATGGCAACACCAATTCCCATAGCTAGGGGTAAAAACAGGAAGAGTTGACTAGAGAATTTCATCATTTTTATCAGTATTTAAGTATGTTTAAAATTAGTCTAAAGCAATTAAGGTATGTTTTCATAAGCCCATTGATGCAGTCATGTTAAAATAGAAATATTGTGTAAATTGGGCTTGCTCCTTGGCTGTATTAAATCCTGCTTCTATTCCTTTATCTTTATATATCCACATGCCTTGGTGCGTGCGTAAATGTCCATATTGTGACTTTAACTCGCATGCTGTACCAGACGGAGCACTTTCGTCAGAACTCGAACAAACCTATTTAAAAGCGTTGGTCGCCGATTTTGAAACTCAATTAGAAATGGCACAGGGGCGTTCAATTCACAGTGTATTTATTGGTGGTGGTACTCCTTCACTGATTTCGGCACAGGGTTACGTGTGGCTGTTTGAACAGCTTAAGTCGCTACTTAAATTTGAAGATGGCTGTGAAATTACCTTAGAAGCCAACCCTGGAACAGTAGAGCATGACCCGTTTGCAGGATATTTAGAAGCTGGTATTAACCGCTTGTCTATTGGCGTACAGAGTTTTAATACCGATCATTTGCAAAAGCTTGGTCGTATTCATTCAGCAAATAATGCAATCGATGCGATTCAACAGGCAAAGCAAGCTGGCTTTAAGCGGGTGAACGTCGATTTAATGCATGGTTTGCCTGAGCAAACGCTAGAGCAGGCACTTTATGATTTAAAAGTTGCTGTAGAGAATGGGGCAACTCATATTAGTTGGTATCAACTTACTATTGAACCTAATACGGTTTTCTTCCGTACTCAGCCCGTTTTGCCGCAAGATGAAATGCTAGAAGACATTCAAGAGCAGGGTGAGGCATATCTTAAAGCAAATGGTTTTATAAACTATGAAGTGTCAGCTTGGCGTAAAGAGCAGCCTTCCGCCCATAATTTAAATTATTGGGATTTTGGTGATTATCTTGCGATTGGGGCTGGTGCTCATGGCAAAGGTACACGACCAGATGGGGTATATCGTTTCCAAAAAACTCGTTTGCCGAAAGACTATTTAGCCAAGGTTCCAGCTGAACATTTGCAAATGAAAAAGATTGAGGCAGCAGAGTTACCTTTTGAATTTATGATGAATGCTTTGCGTTTAAATGATGGGGTAAAAGCTGAGTTATACGAACAGCGTACAGGCTTAAGCTTAGATAGCATAAATGACGTACTAACATCGCTGCGAGCTAGAAAACTCTTGGTAGAGGACAACTCTCGTTTAGCTTGTACAGAGCAGGGGCATATTTTCTTAAACTCAGTGCTTGAAGAATTCTTATAATTAAGCAAAGCAAAACCCGCATCATAAGATGCGGTTTGTTTTATTTTAGCGAGTCGTATAACCGCCGTTTGCAAAAATTGTTTGGCCGGTAATCCACCAACCATCTGTGACCAAGAAACGGATTAAAGGCTCAATATCTTCAATTTTGGTGAGCCCACCTAAAGCTGAAGCTGATTTATGGTAAGCGACTGCTTCGGCAGATTCTTGTCCATAAAAGAAAGGTGTATCCATAGGACCCGGTGCAACAGCAGTCACAGAAATCTGACGGTCTCCAAATTCTTTTGATGCAGCGCGAGTGTAATGCTCAACAGGCGCTTTTAAGCCTTCATAGGTTGAATACAGCCCAGTGTAAGCTGCAAGAAGCGAAGTAACGATTGAACAGATTTTTCCGCCATCATTTAAATGACGACCAGCCGATTGAATAAAGAAATAGGCGATTTTTGAGTTGATATCACTCATGCTATCAAACTCTTGCTCGGTGGTTTCCAAGAAAGATTTTTTCAAAACCTTCCCAACTGTATTAATGGCAATATCAATTCCACCAAAATGTTGCTTAGTGCCTATAAAGAGTTTTTCAATATTATCAATATGGGTTAAGTCTGCCTGAATTAAAACGGCATCTACACCCAGTGCTTTTACATCTGCCAAGGTTTGTTCTGCATCAGCCTGAGTTTCCGAACTATTGTAGTGAATTGCGATTTTTGCACCTTGCTCTGCAAATTTACGGCTAATGAGTCCACCTAAGTTTTTTGCACCGCCTGTAATCAGTACAACTTTATCTTTGAGAGTATGAGTTGTCATGATGATTGTTCCTATGATGACTTGTTCTAATGTATTTTTAGTCTAGATTGGCGGTAATTTTTGATCAATTATGCTAGTTTGGTTTAACTATTCAGAAAATACGAACAATTAAATGGATCGGTTGCAGCAATTTTTTATTTTTACAGAAGTCGCTAAACGACAAAGTTTTAGTGAAGTGGCAAATCAGCTTGATTTACCTCGTTCGACAGTGACGAGTGCAATTCAGCAACTTGAAACGCACTATGGTGTTCGGCTATTTCATCGGACCACGCGCAAAGTAAGTCTCACTCAAGATGGACAAAGAATATTGCCCGAATGTCAAAATCTATTATTTGACTATGAACAGCTCGAACAACTCATACAGACGCAAAAGCAGCATTACCGTGGCACGCTAAAAGTTTCAATGCCTAGCCGAATCGTGCATCAAGTCATTATTCCTGAACTTCCCGATTTTTATAGCCGCTATCCAGATATTCATTTACAACTGAATAGCTCTGATGACATCACTGACTTGATCGAGAAAGGGATTGACTGCGTTGTTCGGGTGGGGCAGTTAGATAGTAGTAGTTTGATTGCGAAGTTCGTTGGCAACTTGATTATGGTGAACTGTGCAAGTCCCAATTATCTGGAACAGTACGGTATGCCTGAGCAATTAGAAGATCTATCTCAGCACAAACTCGTTAATTACGCAGGAGCCGTAGGGGAAAAACAAGGCGTATTTTTATATCAAGATGGAACAGTAATGATGGATAGTGCTTTGAGTGTAAATAATACAGAAGCTTATGTCGCAGCGGCTTGTGCTGGCTTAGGGATTATTCAACTTCCATACTATGATGTTCAGGATAAAATAGAGCAAGGAACTCTGATTGAAGTGCTAAGTGCACATACGCCTCAATCTTTGCCACTCAATATTTTATATCCGAACCGAAGTTATATTCCTAAACGTTTAGAAATCTTTATGAATTGGGTTAAAGACGTTTTATATAAGAAATGCATCGTCATCTTTTAGTCATGAAATTAAAATAAGATAACAATAAAAAAAGCCTCTCGCAGTGAGAGGCTTTTTAGAATTTGGTGGGTCGTCCGCGATTCGAACGCGGGACCAACGGATTAAAAGTCCGCTGCTCTACCAGCTGAGCTAACGACCCAAATAGGTTCAAAACAGATAAGTGGTGGGTCGTCCGCGATTCGAACGCGGGACCAACGGATTAAAAGTCCGCTGCTCTACCAGCTGAGCTAACGACCCTGAACAAACATTCAAACACTGTTTGAATGTGAAGTGCAAGATAACTAAAAGTTTTCTAACACCACCTTTGTTTTGATGTCGCGTATTTTAGCAAGTTATTCAACTAACACAAGAGGTAAATCAAAAACATTTGCATGATTGCCTATAAAAAGCACGATTTTCTCTTGTTTAGCTAAAAAATGAACTAAAAACGATATTTATATGCCTGAATGTTGTCAAAAATCTCAGTTGTGACATCACAATAGCTGTTCGCACCAGGTAATAAAGCGAGTAAACGTTCAGAAGTTTTGCCTGGATTAAACGAATCTTCCTTCAATTTATTCTTTTGATATTTAAAAGTACCTGTTGTTTCAACTTTAGCTTGCACACGTAAAAACACGGGTACTGCGTAAGCCGGTAGGCATTTTTTAAATATAGTGACCATTTCTGTTAAATCAGACTCATTTAATTCGGCACCATCAGCAAGTGTGATTGCTGCCATACCAGCACGACCATTGGTATTTGGAATTTCTACACCATAGACCACCGCTTCAGCGATCTTGTCATATTCACAAACCATGTTCTCAACTTCAGTCGTAGATACATTTTCGCCTTTCCAACGGAAAGTATCTCCTAAGCGGTCAACAAACTGGGCATGACGGAAACCAATATTACGAACAAGATCACCTGTGTTGAAATATGAGTCACCTTTTTTAAAGATATCTTTCATAATCACAGATTTATTCTTTTCTGGGTCTGTATAGCCGTCAAAAGGCGAACGACTGGTAATTTTACCAACTAGCAAACCGATTTCACCTGCTTTAACTTTTTTACACCAGCCATTTTTATCGCGTACAGGCTCATTCTTTTCTTTATCAAACTGAATGACCGCGTAGGGCATAGGAGAGAAGCCTACGGTATTATTGAAATTGAAAATATTACTAAATCCGACATTGCCTTCACTTGATGCATAAAGCTCAAGAACTTCTTGAACACCAAAACGTTGTTTGAACTTATCCCAGATGTTTGGACGCATGCCATTGCCGATCATTTTGGTTACACGGTGAGCACGGTCAATTTCTGTAGTAGGAGCGTCCATTAAGTAGCGACAAAGCTCTCCTACATATCCAATTGCAGAGGCATTAAATTTCTGAACATCTTTCCAGAAAGCACTGGTTGAATATTTACGTCGAATTGCAAGGGTAGAACTTCCTGCAATCACTCCACACCAGCAAACGACGACACCCGTTGCATGATACAGCGGTAAAGTTACATACATCACATCATCTGGGCCAAGATTTAAAATGTGGCCATAGGTGCCATATGCGAGCGTCCAGCGACTGTGTTTGAAAATAACAGCCTTTGGTAAGCCAGTAGTGCCTGAGGTATAAATATAAAACAGGCCATCGCTCCCATGAACAGACTGGGTAGTCGATGGGTTAAATTTTGGAAATTGATCAATTTCTATTGCAAGATTGGCATAACCTTGAGGCGCTGTTCCTGCATCTTGACGTGTAGCCTGATCTGCAAACCAATGAAAACGGTCTTTAGGAACATTGAGGTCCTGACGAATTTCATCAATTACCGCCCGAACTTCTTCACCTGCAATGACGGCAATTGGTTTGACAAGATTAATACTATGAGCGAGGACCTTACCTACTTGAGAGGTATTAACAAGCGCAATAGTTACCCCAATTTTAGCTAAGCCTACAATCGTGGCAATAAGTTCAGAACGGTTCTCAACCATTACTGCAATCACGTCACCTTTACGTGCGCCAAGAGAGAGATAGTAATGAGAAATCTGGTTAGCCCATTCGTTTAAAGCTTCATATGAGTAACTTTGATCTTCAAATAATAATGCAATACCTTGCGGATTTCGCTTAACAGCTTTTTCAAAAGCCACACCTAATCCCGTTGGTGTATTTGCTGTTCTTAAGTAAGCCTGTTTAAGACCATTCAGGATATGGGGTACCTTGGGGATGAAGCTAGGAAGTCTTGTTGCAACATCACCAAGCGTAATGATATCGGTCTGTGTTGTCTGGCTCATATCAATCCTATTTATTTTTCGATCAATCCAAAAAAGGTTGCGTTGGCAAAAGTACAGTATTTTTCATGGTTCACCATGCTTTTAAAACTTTTCTTCTAGTGCAATCAACCTAATTGGTTAAAAATAACAAAAAAAACCTAGTCATCGAAATGACTAGGTTTGTTTAAATTAGCTGCAATTGAGCAAATGATTTACTCAGCTACAGGATTTGCTTTCTTTGGTGGACGACCACGAGGACGACGGGGAGGACGATTTGGTTTGTCCAGATCAGCCTTAGAATCTTCTGATTCAACCTCTGCATTAGCTTCTACTGGTGCTACAGCTTGTTCAGTGGCTGCTTTGGCTTTTGCTCTCGGTTGTTTCACAGCCGGAGCTTCAACCACAGTTGTTGCTGGTGTTTCTTCTACGCTTGTTTCACTTTGCGCTACTTCAGTTACCTGATCAAGCTCAAGCGGTTGTTGTTTTGACTCAACAGGTGCTTGCGTTTCAGCAACAGGAGTAACAACAGTTTCTTCAACAACTGGAGCTACGGGAGCAGCTTCTTCTGGTGCAGAGTGTTGTTGTTTAACTTGCTCAAAAGCTTGTTCAGCAGCAAGTTTTGCTAAACGACGACGCTCACGTGGATCATTCGCAACACGTGGTGTCGACTCTTTTTGTGGCGTCAATGCAAGTACAGGCGCAGGCTCTGCTTCTTGTGATGGTTTGTTGCCTGGAAGCTCTGCATCACGAGTAACAGGCTTCTTGTCTTCAGCATCAGACGCGACTTCTGTTACTAGAGTGCTTGCGTACTGTTCGGCAAATTTCAGCAATGCACGATTAAACGTTGGAACTAAACCAAACTGTTCAATCAATACTGTGCAGTCTTCACCATAAACATGACGAATCAAGCTACCAATTGTGTATTGCGCCAAAGTTGGAATTTGCGATGGGGCAATAGACGGTACCGCAGCTTTAGCACGTTTTGCGTTGCGTTGTTCACGGCGACGCATGCGAGGGTCATTACTCGCACGTTGAATTTGCGGTTGATTTTTGTTGTCTGCCGAAGGAGGAGTAGTTTCTTTTGCTTCAGCAGTTACTACCTCTTCTACAACAGCAACAGGTGCTGGAGCCGACTCTTGAACGACTTCAACAACAGGTGCTGTTTCAGTACGTTTTTTAACAGGCTGCTCAGGAGTTAAAGCGATAATTTCGCTTTGTGCCTGATCAACATTAATCACTAAGGCTGTATTCATGACTTCATGCTTTGGAGCATCAATCAGATTAACCTTAACTTGTTTCTCATCAACAATTACTGGTGCCGCCGGCGCATTTTGATTTTCATTCAATACGCTTGGATCGCGGTGGCGATTTGGACGATTCGGACGTTGTTGATTATTACGGTCACGACGCGGCACGACATTTTCAGTTTGTTGTCCATCATTTTGATGCTGTGGATGTGGCTGATCAGTGTGCGGACGTTTTTGTTGACGTTTTAACTCACGTTGTTCTTGACGTGATAACTGTACAACTTCTTCATGAACCTGTTGTGGTTGCTGCTGCTGTTGTGGCTCTTGAGTATGGTGATGTTGTTCACGTTGCTCTTTGTGCTTACGTTTTTTGTTGTTTGGACGTTGTTGTACTTTCTCGTCTTTTTCAACATTCTCACGAACTTCCTGTTTAGCAGGAGATTGCGAAATATAAGCATTGTTAGATGGCGCCGAAACAACTTCAGCAACTGCCGGTACTACAACTTGTCCAAACTGGCCACGGCTTACAGCGCCAGTATTCACCATTTGTTCAATTGTCGCAGCAGCATTTTGAGCCGAGCGAGATTGGTCAACAGTTTTAGCTTGTTTTTGAACAAAAAGATTCTCTAACCATGCACAAGGGCTTGCTGCTTTTTGAGTGCTTGGTTGAGCAGCAGAAGGTTGAGCTGATGATTGATTTACTTTCTTTTGAGCAGTGGCGTTGTTTGCAGCAGGAGCTGCATGAGCATGGCCATGATCTGCTTCTTCTAAATGCCATTCAGAAGATTCATAACCTAACTCTTTCTCGCTTGAACGAGTTGCTTCAGTACGCTCATAGCTAGATGGTGCAAAGCCATCTGGATTGTACTGAATTTCATAGTGAGGTGTTTCTAAGTGTGGGTGAGGTAAAATCGTCACACGAACACTAGAGGTTTGCTCTAAATAAACAAGGCTATGTCGTTTTTCATTGAGTAAGAACGCTGCAATTTCAACAGGAACTTCTACTTGTACTTCACCATGACGTTCACGAAGTGCAATTTCTTCGACTTTACGCATAATTGAAAGCGAAAGTGAACGTAAGTCACGGACCATACCTGTGCCATGACAGCGTGGGCAAACATATCCGGTTGCTTCTTCAAGTGATGGGCGTAAGCGTTGACGGCTCATTTCCATTAAACCAAAACGAGATAATTGGCCAAATTGGATGCGCGCACGGTCGCTTTGTGTTGCTTCACGAAGTTTTGCTTCAACCATGCGTTGGTTGCGTTCTTTAGTCATGTCAATAAAGTCGATCACAACTAAACCGCCAATGTCACGAAGACGAAGTTGGCGAGCAATTTCTTCTGCTGCTTCTAGGTTTGTATTTAGTGCAGTTTCTTCAACGTCATGTCCACGAGTCGATTTCGCAGAGTTAATATCGATTGAAACTAAAGCTTCAGTCTGATCAATTACGATTGAACCACCAGAAGGAAGTTTTACTTCACGCTCGTAAGCAGTTTGAATCTGGCTTTCAATACCAAAATGTGCAAACAATGGCTCATTTAAAGTATAAGTTTTAAGCTTGTCTAATTGACGAGGCATTACTGCTTTAACAAAGTTATAAGCTTCGTTATAGGCCTGTTCACTATCAATTAAAATTTCTGCAACGTCATCACGTAAGTAATCGCGAATAGCACGAGTTACTACACCAGCTTCTTGGTGAACAAGCATTGGAGACGGGCCAGAACTTGCTGTGCCTTGGATTTGTGTCCAAAGATCAAGCAAGTGCTGTAAATCTAGCTGTAACTCTTCTTGAGTACGGCCAATACCTGCGGTACGCACAATAACGCTCATGCCACGAGGTAAATTTAAAGAAGCTAAAATTTCTTTTAATTCTTCACGTACAGAACCTGAAATTTGACGGCTAATACCACCGCCTTTCGGGTTGTTTGGCATAAGAACCAAATAACGTCCTGCAAGTGAAATGAATGTAGAAAGGGCAGCGCCTTTATTACCACGTTCTTCTTTTTCAACCTGAACAAGTAATTCAGTACCTTCAGTGATGAGCTCACGAATGTTTGAAGTTTGTCGCGGGTCTGCCTGGAAATAGCTGTTCGCAATTTCACGCATAGACAAAAAGCCTTGACGGCCTGCGCCATATTCGACAAACACAGCTTCTAAAGAAGGTTCTACGCGGGTTACATGGCCTTTATAGATATTGGATTTTTTCTGTTCTCGGGTACGATTTTCTAAATCAAAATCGTAAAGACGATTACCAGTGATAAGTGCAACGCGGACTTCTTCTGCGTGAGTTGCATTAATCAACATACGTTTCATGGGTGTGACACCTAATAGTGACCCACACAAACATATCGCACAAACTTAAAGGTTCTGAACGAACATCGAACATGACGGATCATTTCCCAGATCTCAAAATATTTGTGGTCTGAGTCATCTGTTACCGGCTACATTTAGCCTGAACTTCGATTCTCGTCTGTGATGTAGGCAATACTGCTTCAACCTTTAAATCGGATTTCCTTAGTGCTTCACTGGCGGGTGAGCGGTACATTGGTTAATGACTTTCACTGTCATTGTGCGCGAAGTGACTTCTTTTTAGAAGTTTGATACGGAATGTTCATCGTATCGGTGCTTTCGGCAGTTCCAATGCATCAACGCTTTAGCCTGAAGGCAACATTAAGGAGCGATTTGTCTGATGTGTATCAGTTTACGTTCCATAACCAACTAGAGTTGGTAACATATTTTTTTGAACAAACTGAATTAAACGCAACAGTTTGTCATTTTGCCGATATAATAAGCCTTCGGCGTCGGCATAATTCTTTAGGACCTATCCGAGCTGATGGTGAAAGCATCATTTTGATTGAGGTTTCAATCAGGGAAATTCCCTATTAGATGTTCACTTACGGCGGTATCCGTGCGCTGACTATATCAAACCTTGCAGCATCTGCCTATGGGCTAAGCTTAGATTTCTTGTGAAAAAACTAAGCTAAACGGTCATTTATTAATCAAATTTAGCAAAATTTCAGGTTTAAATATTAGTATGAATTCTACACAGCAATGGCAAAGTGTCACTTGGTTTGAGGTGGATGAACATCAAGCAGGACAACGAATTGATAATTTCCTGTTCTCGCGCTTAAAAGGTGTACCTAAAAGTCGTATTTATCGTTTGATTCGTGAAAGTCAGGTTCGAGTAAATAAAAAACGTGTTAAAGCTGAGACTAAACTTGAGATTGGCGATCAGATTCGTGTTGCTCCAATTCGTTATGAACAAAAAGATGAAACAGCCGCTCCTGTCAGTGACAATGTAGCACAAAGCTTATTAAGCCGTATTGTTTATGAAGACGAAGGGCTATTAGTTGTCAATAAACCTTCAGGTATTGCTGTCCATGGTGGCAGTGGTATGGCATATGGTTTGATTGAGGCACTACGTGCAGCGACTGGCAAAAAATATTTAGAACTTATTCATCGTATTGACCGTGATACTTCAGGCCTGGTCATGATTAGTAAAAAACGAAGCACATTAAAACAACTACAAGATATGTTGCGTGAGCACAAAATTCGTAAAACCTATGCTGCGATTGTTAAAGGGCAGGTGAGCCTAGATAAACAACTGATTGATGCACCTTTATTGCGATATGAGTTGGCAAATGGCGAGCGTCGTGTACGTGTGACTAAAGATGGTAAACCAAGTAAAACAGAATGGGTTGTAGCAGAGCGTTTTAAAAATGCAACATTAATCCATGCGTCACCTTTGTCAGGTCGTACTCATCAGATCCGTGTGCATGGTTTAAGCATTGGGCACCCGTTGATTGGTGATGATAAATATGGGCACACTACTGTGTACACTGGCCCTGAAGCCCGCCGTCTATGCTTACATGCGATGCGTTTAGATATTCCGGGTTATCCATCGATTGAAGCGCCGTTACCAGAAGATATGACCCAGTTATTAAAGGCTTTGAGAGTGGCAAAATGAGTCTAAAAACCGAATTAGTTATTTTTGACTGGGATGGGACTTTATATAACTCTGTTGGACAGATTGTTGCGAGCTTACAACATGCTGCAGAACAACATGAATTGCCTTTAACCAATGAAGCAGCAAAAAGCATTATTGGTTTAGGCTTGCCCGAAGTTATGCAAACCTTATTCCCAGAAGCACCTGAGTTACATGATTCAATTTTAAAAGCATATGGCGATCACTATATTGCCAATTCTACAAATGACGCATGGTTCGATGGTGTTGCTGAGCTATTACATGATTTAAAGGCTCAAGGTTTAAAACTTGCAGTTGCAACGGGTAAAAACCGTCGTGGGTTAGATCGCGTAATCGCAAAAACACAGAGTACTCATCTTTTTGATGTGACTCGAGCAGCCAATGAAACTCGATCGAAACCCGATCCACTCATGTTGCAAGAAATCTTAACAGTCACTGGAGTGAGTGTTGAGCGTGCTGTAATGATTGGTGATAGTAGCTATGACCTTGAGATGGCCCAGCGTTTAAACATGCCACGAATTGGTGTCGGTTATGGCGTTCATTCGGTTGAAGTGCTACAACAATTCAAGCCTTTAACAATTGCCAAAGATGTTAAAGAGCTTCATCGCTTCCTAAACGGTTATGCTCAGTTACCTGCTATAGATTTAGTGTAATTTAAAGCGGTACGAAGGGGGATAATTCCCCCTTATTTGAATTTAAAAAACAATAAGAAGAGAAAAATGAGTCGTTCTATTCGTCTATTAAATCTTTTACAACAACTTCGTGAAGCGCGTTATCCAATCACTGCACAAGTTCTTGCTGAGCGTATGGGAATTAGTGTGCGAAGTATCTATCGGGACATTGATAGTTTACGTGAGCAGGGTGTAGAAATTGAGGCATCGGCAGGTATAGGTTTTCAGCTTAAAGAAGATATTGTATTGCCACCAATGTCGCTCAATGAAAATGAAGTCGAAGCTATTTTTTTGGCGCTGTATTGGTTGAAGAGTGTGCCAGATCAATCGTTACAATCGGCATCTACATCAGTATTAGCTAAATTGAATTCTGTTTTACCCGAACATCGCCAATATTTATTACAGCAAACGACCTTAAGAGCGTTTAATACATGGCTACCAGTAGATGAAAATCGAGTCGAACAAGTACGTTTAGCCATTCGGCAGCAAGTCAAAATTTCGATGCATTATCATGATGAACAGCAACGAAGTAGTGTTCGAACCTTGTGGCCTTTTGCATTGGGATATTTTAATGACAAAATTGTGTTGGCTGCGTGGTGTGAACTCAGGCAGGATTTTCGACATTTTAGAATAGATCGCATTCAACAGCTGAGTTTAAGCCAAGAATTATACCCATCATTTAAGCAACAACTATTTCAGCAGTGGTGGGCGCAAGAATCGCAGACTACTGACAAAAACTGACAAAGAGGTTTTGTAGACTAGGACCCACGATAAACAAGGAGCCATAAAAATGAGCCTTAAACTTTATACTAACAAAGAGTCACGTGGTGTTGTGGTCGACTGGCTTTTAGTCGAATTAGGTGTTGAATGTGAACGTATTGAAGTCGCATATAAGACCGAAATGAAATCATCAGAATATCTAAAAATTAATCCTTTTGGAAAAGTACCCGTATTGGTAGATGGCGATGTTGTTGTTTATGAGTTAGGTGCAATCTGTGCATATTTAGCCGATAAATTTTTCGACAAAGGTTTAGCTCCTGCATTGGATGACCCTAAACGTGGTTTGTATTATCGCTGGTTATTTGTGATGGCGGGTCCATGGGAAGCTGCGGGTGTTGATAAAGCCCTCGGAATAGAGGTATCTCCTGAGCAAAAAATATTTGTGGGTTATGGTGACTATAACGATGCTTACCAAGCTTTAGTGCAGGGGCTTAGTGAAGCTAACCCATATGTATGTGGTGAACAGTTTACGGCTGCCGATGTCAGTGTTGGAGCAATGCTATTATGGCAGTTGAAAATGGGGGCGATTGAATCACATCCAGCCATTACGCGTTATGTTGAAACCATTAAGCAACGCGAAAATTTGCAAGCGTTAGGGGCGGTGTTCTCCAGCTAAGCTTTTAAGTAAAAAGTCATCCATTTGGATGACTTTTTGTTTTTATAAGTAAGAAGTTAGTTGGTCAGAAAGCCTGCAGCAACGTTAATGCAAATCGCTAAAATTGTAGTATTAAAACCAAATGACAACACGGCGTGAAATAAGTTTAAAAGCCGCATATGCTTATTGGTAATTGAAACGTCAGCAGTTTGGGCCGAAGTTCCAATAATATAACTAAAATATAAAAAGTCCGGATAGATCGGATGTTCTGTTCCGGGAAAATCTAAACCACCATTTTTTTCATTTCTAGATAAAGCCATATAAAAATCATGAGCATAATGCAGAGCAAAAACGGTATGCATAAATAGCCATGCCGAAACAATTGTTAATAATGCTAAGGCAACATGTCCTAGTTTTGCAGAACTATCGGAAGGAAGTTGTGATAGTTGAATTAGAATAGCAACCATACACATGGTTAAGGCCAGTAACACAATCAGCATGATGACCCATTTACTTTCATCTTGCTTTTTTGCTTGTTGTTGCATTTGTGAGTGATCGGCACTTTTCATGAGCTGCCAAACATGAAGTAAATATATGCTCACGGAAGTATTCCAACTTACTAATAAAATGGTTGACCATTTCCATGAGGTTAGCCAAGTCAAAATAGCTGCTGTGATAAATCCTACAAATAAAGCAATAAAGAAATGAGGGCGGTTTCGTACACTACGTCCAAAATGTTGAAATAATGCAACCATTTTCCTAATCTCCTTTTACTAGATAATAAATATATTATTTTTTATTAAATGGTGAAAATAATATCCAGTTTTATATAGATTTTATTCCAAGATTTTCAATTATATTTACTTTTACCGATTAGGTAAAATAGAACAAAAGCGCGGGCTAAACTGTTTATAAAAAGTATAAAATAAATAAAAAGATTATTTACTTATACCTTTTATAAAGGTGTTGTTATTAATCATGGGCTTAAAAATAAAATATAGCTTTCTTGATTAGGTGTGGGTTAAGTTTTTATCCAGATGGAATACTTTAGTGAGCTGGTCAATAAACTTTTGAACGCCTAAAGATTGTGAATTTTTGCGGTAATTGACAAATAAATCGAGAGTCGGTAATTCAACATCCAGTGGACGAACCACCGTATTTTTAATCCCTAAAGGTGCAACGTAGGCTGGTAAAATCGTACAACCTAACCCTGATCCCAGAGAGTTAATATTAAACAACATACTGTCCGCTTTTTGAACAATATTAAGGTCAATATTGTGTGTTTTGGCAAAGTCTAAAATAGTGTTATGTAATGTTTGTGACTGCTCGGCAGCAGGAATAATAAAGTCAACGCCTTGTAAGGCATGGACAGGAATTCGGTCATATTGAGTAAGTGGGTGATTTTTAGGAAGTAAAAAAATTAAGGGTTCAGTCAAAACAAATTGGCTTTGGATGTCATCACTAAGTATATTTTCTCGGGTAAAGGTAATGTCCAACTCACCTTTTTTTAAGGCTTTAAGTTGTTCTGTATTGTTTAGGTTAGATAATTCAATGATGAGGTCGGGGTGTTGTAATCGCAAATTAGGAAGAACGTAAGGGAAAATTTTCATTTCTGCAATGGGGACAAAACCGATACGTAATAGTTGCTGTTTAGCCTTAGAAACCTGTCGTGCTAGAGCAACTGCTTTTTCAGCTTGAATAAGTGTTAAGCGGGCATGTTCTAAAAACACTACGCCTTCTTCGGTTAATTCAACTTTACGTTTTGTACGGTTTAAAAGTCGTACACCTACGTCTTCTTCTAAATCTTTAATTTGTTGGCTAAGGGAGGGCTGTGCGGTAAAAAGTTTCAGAGCAGCTTTACTAAAATTTAATTCTTCAGCAACGGTAATGAAATATCGGAGGTGGCGTAGTTCCATAAGACTAATCCAAAAAATGTCTTACTATGATTTGTGTGAAGTATAAAGCATAAAAGGATATAGCGTGAAGGTGCTTTAGGTATTTATAAAATAAATGGAATTTTAATTTTCATTAAATATTTAATATATAAATATAAGTTCTAGTAATTCATAAAATATATTAATTATGAGAGGTTAAGTACATTATTTTTAATTAATCAAAGAAATATTTAAATGTTTTAAATATTAATATGGGTGATTCTCATATTATGCAAAAATAAAGAAGAGTAAATTAAGATTATAAAATATAAATTCTGTCAGAATGAATTAACTTTAAATGTTACTAAATATTTTGTTTTATAGTCTGTCAAAGCATGTGAAGGGGGGAAAGTAAGGCCTATCAAGGCAAAAACGACTAAATCTCTGATAATTTCATGTGACTAATTATTGTTATGTTATACAAGTGCTCTTATTAAGAATGGTAATTATCGACGCATAAACCCAACACATCCATGTATTTTTTATGGCAATCTAATTCAACTTATGTTGGCTGTGACCACAATAAAAGGGATATTTATATGATAAATAAGTGCAAGTGCCATAGCTTAATTTGTTTTAATTGTTAAGATAGAAACCTGAACACATCCATTCTGCAGATGCTAAAACATAGAAAAGCCCATGAAAGACAAGCCGACATTAACATATCAATTGCCGACTCAGTCCTGTTGGACGCATACATGGATAAAACCTCCTTTTTATCATCCCGAGTCAGGGCATGAATCTGATACACGTTTTTATAACCAACACCCTAAATTGCCAGCTCGTGGCTCAAAAGAGTTATTGCGTTGGTTAGCCACTCGTGAGTCTTTCACATGGAAAGTCGATATTCAAAATGAATATGATACGCGTGTAAACACTGCTGTGGCATTACCTCAAAATCGACCTCAGGCAGATTTAGATGATTGGCAAGTTTGGTTTGTTGGGCATGCAACAGTATTGATTCAGATCGGACCTTATAACTTTATTACCGATCCGGTATGGTGTGATTATGCAAGCCCTTCACAGGGGCGTGGACCTCGTCGTGTGTGTCCTGCAGGTTTTGCGTTAGAACAATTACCGGTTATTCATGGTGTTCTACTCAGCCATAATCACTATGATCATATGGATTTGGCTACGCTTGAGTGGTTACATAAAAAATTCGCAATGCCCATTTACACGGGACTCGGAAATGGCTTTTATTTACCCAAAGAGTTTCATGTAATTGAGATGGATTGGTGGCAAGAAATTCCTTATCACGAATTAAGAATAATCTATACACCTGCACAGCATGGCTCCGGGCGTGGTCTACGCGACCAGAATAAAGCACTGTGGGGAGGCTTTTCTGTTGTGGCTAAAACTGGTCATTGTTTCTTTGCAGGGGACACCGGTTATGCGGGGCATTTTAAACAAATCCATGCACGTTATGGTGCGCCACGTGTTGCTTTGCTTCCAATCGGAGCTTATGAACCTCGCAAGTTAATGAGTTATGTTCACATGAACCCTCAAGATGCTGTGCATGCACATTTAGATTTGCAAGCTCATCGTTCTGTTGCGATTCATTATCGAACTTTCCAGTTGACCGACGAAGACCGAGAAGATCCTGAACATGCTTTAATGCAGGCGATTAAAGCGTCATCGAAACTTGCGAGTCCTTTTTATTGCATCCGCGAAGGGCATAAATTGACCGTCTAAAAGTACATCATTTTATATTTAAGTAAAAAAGCCAGTTCAATTTGAACTGGCTTTTATTATTTTGACTTCAATTAAGCTAAGTCAAAACGATCAAGATTCATGACTTTAGTCCATGCCGCTACGAAGTCTTGAACAAATTTTTCTTTACCATCTGCCTGAGCATAAACTTCTATCAGTGCACGCAAGATTGAGTTTGAACCGAAGACTAAATCATTACGTGTTGCAGTAAATTTTACTGTGCCTGTTTTACGGTCTTTGCCTTCAAATACTTCACCTGATGAATCAACAGGTGCCCATACAGTAGACATGTCGAGTAAGTTCGTAAAGAAGTCTGTGCTGAGTACACCGACCTGATGAGTGAATACGCCGTGTTGCGAACCATCCCAGTTGGTACCTAGCACACGTAAACCACCAATCAATGCAGTTAACTCTGGTGCAGTTAAAGTCAGTTGTTGTGCTTTATCAATTAACAATGCTTCAGTTGCTGCATTGATTCCTTCTTTTTTCCAATTTCTAAAACCATCGGCAAGGCCGAGGAGTAATTGGAAAGATTCGACATCAGTTTGACTTTGTAACGCATCAACACGACCAGGAGCAAATGGAATACTAATGTTGAAACCTGCCGCCTGAGCAGCTTGCTCTACACCAACGTTACCTGCTAGCACAATTAGATCAGCCAATGACAGTTGAGTTGATGCTTTGATCTCTTCAATTTTAGTTAAAGTCTCAACCGCTTTTTGGTTCACTTCCCAATCACGTTGCGGTGATAAAGCAATACGGGCGCCGTTTGCACCACCACGCTTGTCCCCACCACGGAAAGTTGACGCTGAAGCCCAACCCAGAGAAACCAACTCGCCAGCAGATAGTCCTAGCGCAACGATTTTTGCTTTTGCATCAGCAATGCTGGCAGAAGATGGGGTAGTGCTAGCAGCAGGTAATGGATCTTGCCAAATTAAATCTTCAGCAGGAACTTCTGGACCTAAATAACGTGCTTTTGGCCCCATATCACGGTGAGTTAATTTAAACCATGCACGGGCAAAAGCATTGGCGAAAGCTTGTGGGTCATTATGGAAGCGACGAGAAATCTTTTCAAACTCAGGATCAAAACGTAAGGTTAAATCTGTAGTGAGCATTGTTGGCTTACGTTTAATTGATGGGTCAAACGGATCAGGGATGATCGCTTCAGCATCTGCTGCTACCCATTGAATTGCACCAGCAGGTGAACGTTCTTGTACCCACTCGTATTTGAATAGGTTTTCAAAGAAGTAATTGCTCCATTGTGTTGGAGTCTGAGACCAAATGACTTCTAAACCTGAAGTGATGGCGTCTTTACCAACACCTGTACCAAAGCTATTTGACCAGCCAAAGCCCATTTGTTCAATTGGCGCGCCTTCCGGATCGGCCTGAACATGGTCCGCAGAGCCAGCACCGTGGGTTTTACCTAAAGTATGACCGCCTGCAATCAATGCAACAATTTCTTCGTCATCCATTGCCATGTTGCCGAAAGTCGCACGAATAAATGGTGCCGCTGATTTTGGGTCACCACTGGCTTGTGGACCTTCAGGGTTCACATAAATTAGACCCATTTCAGTTGCAGCTAGATTGCTGCCTTCCAATGCTTCAGAGTTGCGATGAGCTAACCATTCTTTTTCATCGCCCCAGTTTACATCGTTGTCTGGTTCCCAAACATCTTCACGACCTGCACCAAAACCAAAGGTGCGGAAGCCAGAAGACTCGAGTGCAATGTTACCAGCAAGAATAAATAAATCTGCCCACGATATTTTTTGACCGTATTTTTGTTTAACAGGCCATAGCAAGCGGCGTGCTTTATCTAAGCTCGCATTGTCAGGCCAACTATTTAATGGTGCAAAACGTTGCTGACCGCGACCAGCACCACCACGGCCATCGCCCATACGATATGTGCCGGCAGCATGCCATGCTAAACGAATAAATAAGCCTGTATAATTTCCCCAATCGGCTGGCCACCAATCTTGAGAATCTGTTAATACATTTTTGATATCAGCTTTGAGGGTGTAGTAGTCGAGTTTCTTAAATTCTTGACGATAATTAAAATCTTTACCGAGTGGATTAGAGCGTTCTGAATGTTGATTCAGCAGGTCAACGCGTAATTGTTTTGGCCACCAATGTAAACTAGGCGTGCCACCACCGACTGTTACTTGAGGTTTTGAGGTATGACCTGAAAAAGGACATTTTGATTCGTCTGACATGGTTATATTCTCTCTGGGTAATAATTATTGAGCTCTTGATAAAGTAGTAGGGCTCATTTTCCTGGACTTCTGGGTTAAAAACTCATGTTTATCAAATAAAGAAATGAGTAAACAAATAGTGAGAGAAACCGTTTAAAAAATTCTTTTCACTAAGATGTTAGCCCATCATTTTTATTCAATAATGCATCAGATTCCTTTAATTGTTATTCCTCCAATTTACTGGATGAAGGTTAAAAAACAAAAGGAAAAATAAGCTGAAGGTTGTAAATAATGATGCATAGAATTACCTCTTCAATTGCTGGAACAACGTAAGATCTTTTAATAACGCTCTTTAAACATAGTAAAAGTAGAAGACTTATTTTTCAAATGGATTAAAATGCAAATATTGATTTAAAAAACCGATTGAAGTTTTGTTTGAAAAAGTAGGGTCAAGTGAGAGTGAAAAGAAATTTTTTATATTTGGTTGTAATTTTAGAAGCTATTGAAAATAAATAAAGGAGAGCGTTGCTCTCCTTTATTGTTTATATATTAAACATTTACGATTCGATTTGATTTGACCATATCTGCTAAACCGTGAGTTTTAAAATAGTACTCAAGCCAGCTTTTTACAATGAGTGGATTATTCATTTTCATGACATCCTCAAGTAATTTTTGTGCGTCTGTCATTGGTACATGACAAATTGCTTTTCGTACTCGCAAAATGTTACTCGAACTCATTGAAAGGGTGTTGAAACCCATCGCCATGAGCAAAATGGCAGATAATGGATCACCTGCCATTTCACCGCAAATACTGACTGGTTTTTTGTATTCATGGCATTCTTTAACCAGACGGCTTAATGCACGAAGTATTGACGGATGAAAGTGTGAATAAACGTTTGCTACATGTGGATTATTGCGGTCAACTGCAAGTAAGTATTGTGTTAAATCGTTTGAACCAACCGAAAAGAAATCGACGAGTTCAGCAAACTCATCAATTTGTAGCAGTACGCTTGGCACCTCAACCATAATTCCGATTTTTGGCTTGTTAATTTTAACTTGTTCTTCTTCTTGCACTGCAATCCAGTCACGCTCAAGTAAATAAAGTACTTCTTCGACTTCACTTACTGTAGTGACCATTGGCAATAAAATATGCAAATTATTTAAACCAATACTTGCTTTGAGCATTGCGCGAATTTGTGACGAAAAAATCTCGGGATGATCGAGCGTGAAACGAATACCACGCCATCCTAATGCCGAGTTTTCTTCTTCAATACTGAAATAAGGAAGATCTTTATCGGCACCAATATCCAGAGTTCGCATCACCACAGGTTTATTGGCAAAGTGACTCAATTGTTGACGATAGATTGCACGTTGTTCTTCTTCACCTGGGAAACGTTCCCGTAGCATAAACGGAATTTCACTTCGATATAGACCGACGCCTTGAGCTCCGCGTTGTACACCGCGAACCACATCAATCATAAGGCCTGTGTTTACATAAAGTGGAACAGATACACCATCTGGAGTAATCGCTTCTCTTGTCTCGTATTGTTTGAGATCTTTTGCGATCTGCTCATCTTCTTTTTGAATTTCTTTATAGCGTTGGCGTAAACGGCGTGGAGGATTGACAAAAATACGGCCTTGATAGGCATCCACAATCATTTCTGCATCATCAAGCGTGTTAACTGGCAGTTCAGTTACGCCAACCACAGTTGGAATTCCTAGTGCCCGAGCCACAATCACCATATGTGAATTGGCTGCACCTTCGGATGTAACAATGGCAGCAATATTATCAACTGGTAGTTCAACTAACGCAGCCGTACTGATTTCTTCACCAATTAAAATACTGTCTGGGCTAAGCTCGCGGTGGCTAGAATCTTCTTTTTGCAAAGACGCTAAAATACGGCGACCTAAATCTTTAAGATCAGAAACTCGCTCACGTAAGTAGTCATCTTCCATTTGTGAAAATAAAGCAGTGTGCTTTTCAATCACACGGCGAACAGCCCCTTGGGCCCAATGTCCATCGCGAATAAGTTCTTTGATTTCGGCGGGTAATGCATTTTCATCAAGCATTCTTAAGAAAACGCTGAATAGGGCGCGTTCTTCTGCCATTAATGAATCATGCATTTTTTCATCTAAAGAACGAATCTCTAAGCGAACTGATGAAATGGCTTGATCTAAAATTCGAAGCTCATCACTAATATCTTCAGCTTCACGGTCAGGTACTGAACCTAAGTCGGCAGGAGGATATAAAATAATAGCTCGACCTAAAGCGACGCCACCTGCACCTGAAACACCCTGAAAGGTTTTATAGGCTGGGCCATTGCTTGGTTTGCGAAAAACATCAATATTGCCGACCGCATGGGCATGCGCAATAACACCTGAAAGTTGTGCACACAGCGTGACTAAAAATGACTCGGCGGCTTCGCTAAAATCTTGAGGAAGCTTGTTTTGTACAACTAAAACGCCCATAACCTTACGGCGATACATGACAGGTACACCAAGGAATGAGTTGTAAATTTCTTCACCTGTTTCTGGTAAATACAAGAAACGCTCATGTTTTGGTGCATTGTCAAGGTTAACAATTTCTTCGCGTTGCCCTACCAGACCGACCAAGCCTTCACCTAATTGTAGGGAAACATGGCCTACTGACTCTGGATTTAAGCCTTTTGAGGCCATTAATACATAGCGCTGATTTCGTTCATCGAGTAAATAAATAGAACAAACATCCACTTTCATGGCCTCAGCAACCTGATTGACCATAATGTCTAATGATTCATGCAAACTGACGGACGCATTTACTTCTTGGACAATGCGCCGTAGAGTGTCGAGTTGCATGTTTGACATGGATGTATACTCCAGTATTTTTTTAGACTATGAATGTATTTATAACAGCACTTTTAATAAAAATCATTTGCTAGATAAATGATTTTTAGGGTAATTGTTGCACCGGCAACTGTGTACACAACTCCACCATGGCTTTACGATAAACGTCACGCTTGAAGTTCACCACTTGTCCAAGAGGATACCAATAGCTGACCCACTGCCATTCATCGAATTCGGGCGGGTCGGAGAGGTTTAACTGAATATTTTTTGCAGACGCATTTAATTTCAGTAAAAACCATTTTTGTTTCTGTCCGATACATACGGGGTCAGAGTCTGACCGAATGTAACGATGTGGCAAACGATAACGCAACCAACCTTTGGTTTGCGCAATAATCTGGACATGTTCGGGCAATAAGCCGATTTCTTCTCTCAGTTCTCGAAAAAGTGCCTGTTCAGGGGTTTCTCCAAACTGAATGCCTCCTTGTGGAAATTGCCAAGCATTGTGACCAATGCGCTTTGCCCATAAAACCTGTCCATCATCGTTTGCCAAAATGATCCCGACGTTCGGTCGGAAACCTTCTGAATCGATCATTTGGCTACCTAAATATTGTCTATATCGTTGACTTTAATCGCGGGGACAAACACTTTTTTATGTCCAGCTCGAAAAGATCAAAGTAAAATGTTTAAATTGCTACGATCTTAACGAATTTCTATCGACTAGCGGAGATAGATTTACATTTTTTTTCTTAAATTTCAGTTTAAACGAGAATTTTCATGAAACTGGCGTTGTTTGATTTAGACCACACCTTGTTAAATACCGATTCAGACCATTCTTGGGGTGAATTTTTAGTCAATGAAGGTTTGGTTGATCCGGTTCATCATCGTCAGATGAATGATAAATTTTATGAAGATTACAAAGCAGGGCAACTTGACCCATATGCTTATAATGAGTTTGTCTTTGGATTTTTAACAAAGCACGACAATAACTACTTAACTGAGCTTCACCAGTTGTTCATGCAAAAAGTGATTCGCCCACAAATGCGTCCAAAAGGTTTTGATGCCATCAAAAAACATCAGGACTTAGGACATACGATTGTTGGAATTACTGCAACAAGTGATTTTATTACTGCGCCGATTTTTCGCGAATTTGGTATTACAGAAATTTTGGCAACCAATGCTGAAGTTGCTGAGGGGAAATATACAGGTAAAGTTGCTGGTTTAGCGTGTTATCAAAAGGGCAAGCTTGCACGTCTAGATGGGTGGTTGGAAGGTCGTAGCGTGTCTGAGTCTTGGGCTTATTCAGATTCAATTAATGATCGTTTTTTACTTGAATATGCAACTCACGCGATTGCAGTGAATCCTGATGATCGCCTTGAAAAGCTGGCTCAAGAAAATAATTGGGAAATTCAGGACTGGTCGATTTAAGATTGTGGAGTTGGAAGAGTAGCTTACAAAGCTTTGAGGTCTTCCAACTCTTAATTAATTATATTTAAAATCATCTTTTGAATATTTTTTTATAAATCTTGTTCCAAAAGTAGATATAAGTATGTCTAATAAAAAATAAATTTTGCCTTGGCAAAGGTTTAATAATATAAAAATTTTTAATTTAAATATGAGGGAATAATGCCAAAAAAAGCACAAATTAAATTACCAAAACAACTTTGGAATGATGAAAGTATTGATTTAACACGTCATAGCTATCAAGGGAAATTACTTAATAAAAGTGAAGGCTTCAAATTAGGTAAGGCTCAACGTAAAAAAGTTCCGCGAGAACAACTGTCAGAGCTTTCTGAGCGACCAAAAGGTATAACTGCTTTAACAATCTATGATTGGAGTAACCAACGACGTTTAGAGCAGCTCAAACCAATTCGTGCAAAACGAATGAGTATTTCACCCTTTACATTTTATCGTGGTATGCCTTCTTTAATGCTTTTTGATCAGGCTTGGGAACAGGTGAGCTCAGGCTTATTTCAACAGATTTGTGGAGATTGCCATTTAAGTAATTTTGGTGGGTTTGCTAGCCCAGAGCGTAATCTGTTGTTTGGAATCAATGATTTTGATGAGACGTTGGTGGCCCCATTTGAATGGGATTTAAAGCGTTTAGCTACCAGTTTTGTGATTGCGGCTCATGATATTGATCTTGCAGATAAGGTTGGTTTAAAAGCAATTAAAACGATGTTAAATAGTTATCGTCAGCACTTATTAGAAAATACGGAACTTTCGCCTCTACAAGTTTGGTATGAAAAAGTTGATGCCAGTACCTTATTAGAAAATACTGAATGCCGAAAACTGAGAAAGAAACGCGAGAAGCATCTTGATTCAGCGCAGAAGAGAAATGCATATTCTGTTTTACCGAAGCTCACTCAGCAAGATCAAGATACAGGATTTCGCTATTTTGTGGATGATGTGCCGTTATTATGGCATCCAAATGCAGATGAACCTTTCAGTAAAGATATTAATGCATTCTTTCAGCAATATCGTGATTCTTTGAAATATGATCGCCAAGTACTTTTTGATCGTTATCAACGGACAGATGTGGCTTTGAAAGTGGTTGGTGTCGGTAGTGTGGGTACACGATCCGCGATTGCATTGTTTCAAGACGCAGATCGGGAACCGTTAATTTTACAAATGAAAGAAGCGAATCCATCGATTTTAAGTCCATTATTTGTAGAAAAAGTAAAACATGAAGGTGAGCGCGTGGTACATGGTCAGCAACTCATGCAAGCTGCTAGTGACATCTTTCTTGGATTTTCTTCAACATCGAATCAACATTTTCATGTACGTCAGTTACGTGATATGAAAATCTCGGTTGATCTTAGTGATATGGATGATGAGTATTTCTATGAGTATGCCGAAAGTTGTGGTTTGGCTTTAGCTCATGCCCATGCTAAGTCTGGAAATGCTGATGTACTTATGGGATATCTAGGAGAGGGCAGTACAATTGTAGAAGTATTACAAACGTATGCAGAGGAGTATGCAGAGCGCAATTTAAACGATTATCAGCAATTTATGAATGAAGTTACAGATGGTAAGATTCCGCTCGCTGGAGATGATGCGCTTTAAGAATAAGTATGCTGCTACAGATGACATCAAATAATTCGAAAGGTTAGAGAAAAAATGTTTAATAAAATTATGTCTGGTTTGGGCCTTCAAGGCGTAACGGTAGAAACTGTTTTAGAGAATCCAAACTTGCAAGCAGGCGAGATACTGCATGGGGAAATTAGCTTTAAAGGAGGGTCAATTGATAAAGAGATTAATGGTCTTTATTTGAAGTTGATGACGATGGCAGAAGTTGAATCTGGTGACCATGAGTTTAATCAACCTTTGGTCTTACAAGAGTGGTTAGTGAATTCTCGATTTTTATTGCCGGCCCATCAGGCACATTCTTTTCCTTTCAGTATTCAATTACCATTTGAGACACCTATTACAGAAGTTGCCTGTCGACGAAATGGTACACGTGTTTGGATTCAAACCCATATGGATGTTGATTGGGGATTAGATGCAACTGATCGTGATTATCTAAAAGTGCTGCCAACCCCCGCTATGCAAATGTTTTTACAGGCTATGCAGCGATGTGGCTTTATTTTATCAACAGTTGATGTAGAAAAAGGTCAACTTACTGCGCGAAATTTCAGGTCAACAATTGGTTGCTACCAAGAGCTTGAATTTGTCTCTTCACATATGTTTAGTGGGTTTAATGAGGTTGAGGTCTCTTTCGTTGCTGAACCTAATCAAACTCACGTTATGCTTGAAGTTGACCGCCATTTTCGATCAGATCAACTATTAACGATGACCATTTCACATCATATGCTTGATGAAAACCAAATGGTGCAACAAATTCGAAGCCTATTGCAGCTTGGATAAAATAAATTAGGTGCATCAAATGAGAGTTTTTTATGCATCCTGCATCATTTTAATCAGTTCTTGCATAGCTCTAGATTGAGTACGTGCAGGATGCCATACCATGCCTAACTGACGATTCATTTCTACATCTAAATCAAGCTGCTGCATATCTTGATTCAGTAAAGTTTTTGGCAAAACTGACCAACCTAAACCAATAGACACCAGCATACGAATAGACTCAAGCGGGTTATTGCTCATGGTGATTTTAGGTTTAAGCCCTTGTTTTTCAAACTCGGCTAAAGTGATTTGAGCAGTGTAAGTTTGTGCGGCGGGTAACAAGCTTGGGTATTCAATGAGGTCTTGTAAGGTCAGATTCGTTTTTTGTGCCAGTGGATGAAAAGGGGCAGCAACAAAAACTAAAGGGTCATTCCAGATGGTAATGTAGTTAAGGCGATCATCACCTGAAGGGGGAAGTGTTAAAAATGCTAATTCTAAATCACCAGCGAGTACTTTTTCGTGCGCTTGCTCTGAGTCAACAAAATGCACATCTAAAGTCACTTGCGGAAATTGTTGAACAAAGTGTTTAAGGGGCGCGGGTAAATGATGCAAGCCAATGTGATGACTCGTTCCAATTTTTAAACGACCTTGTATCTGAGTTTGTTCATGGCTGAGAGTGTGATGGATATCGCCAAGCTCATTTAGCCAGTTTTTAACTTTGGGTAATAGTGAATGAGCAGCATGAGTTGCTTGAACCCCACGGCCTGCCGACTCAAATAGTTTTACACCAAAATATTCTTCTAAACTGTGAATCCGTTTGGTTACAGCCGGTTGAGTAATGAATAGTTGATCTGCTGCCACAGAGATAGACCCTGTTTCCATAACTTTTACAAAAGCTTCAAAGGCTGCAAGATTCATAATACAACTCAACTTGGAATAGAAAAATCGAGGGGCTAAAGTTACCAAGCCAAAATCGTATCATGCTTGCAGCGAAACGAGTTAGAAAGTTGTGAATTACCGCACTAATCTTAGCCTAAGCTGTTGTTTCTTCCTTTGCTAAAGCTGAAATGCGACGATCTTTAGCAGCCCATACTTTTTCATGAAAGAAAAACGCAAATGCTTGTACGGTTGGTTCGAGCATACTTAATGTTAAAGCCATCCATAGGTTACCTGTGACTAGATAAGCAACTAGCATTGCTACACTAATATGCATAATGTAATAGCTGAATGTTTTCTTTAAAGTACGTTGATTATTGATAACAAATTTTTGGATTTTAGCCATGATCATTCTCTTTAGCCACTTTTGATATTTTTAGTATAGAGTTTAGAGTATAAGATTAAAAATTGATTATGCAAATGATAATCATTAACAAAAACGATTTATTAAATTTGATGTGTATGGAAGGGATTATGATTCATTCTAAAAAGTTTTCTAATTTATAAAAATGATAAATTAGATTTATGTAAAACTCTGGCTATAATCGAAGAAAGATTAGAATTACCCAGTCCAATGGAGCAAGACGACATGGCAGGCAAAACTTTATATGACAAATTGTGGGATGACCACGTTGTTTCACAGCGTGATGATGGCTCATGTTTACTTTATATTGACCGTCATTTATTGCATGAAGTGACTAGTCCACAAGCATTTGAAGGTTTGCAACTTGCGGGTCGTCAACCATGGCGTTTAAGTGCAAACGTTGCTACACCAGACCATAACGTTCCAACATCTAAAAAGGAACGTGAGCAAGGCATCGCGGGTATTGAAGATGAGACGTCTCGTATTCAGGTTCAAACCTTAGATGACAATTGTAAAGCCTTTAATATTGTTGAATTTAATATTAACGATATCCGTCAGGGGATTGTGCACGTAGTAGGACCTGAACAGGGCTTAACTTTACCCGGCATGACCGTGGTGTGTGGTGATTCACATACAGCAACACACGGTGCTTTTGGTTGCTTGGCACATGGTATTGGAACATCTGAAGTTGAACATGTTTTAGCCACACAATGTTTGATTCAGAAAAAATCTAAAAATATGTTAATCCGTGTAGATGGCGTGCTAGGCAAAGGTGTAACACCAAAAGATGTGGTGTTGGCAATTATTGCTAAAATTGGTACCGCAGGTGGTACGGGTTACGCGATTGAATTTGGTGGTCAGGTGTTCCGTGATATGTCGATTGAAGGGCGTATGACGGTATGTAACATGGCGATTGAAGCAGGTGCTCGTGTAGGCATGGTTGCTGTCGATGACAAAACCGTTGAATACGTGAAAGGCCGTAGCTATGCACCAAAAGGCGAGCAATGGGAACAAGCAGTTGCTTACTGGGACACTTTGCATTCAGATGAAGATGCTGTTTTTGATGCAGTCGTTGAATTAAATGGTGCAGAGATCGAACCACAAGTGTCTTGGGGAACTTCACCTGAGATGGTTATTCCGGTCACTGAAGCTGTACCAACTTTAGAACAAGCAAAAGATGATGTTCAACGCAATGACTGGACGCGCGCTTATCAATATATGGGCTTAAATGCAGGTCAGGCTTTAGCTGATATTCAACTTGACCGTGTCTTTATTGGTTCTTGCACTAACTCTCGTATTGAAGATATCCGTGCAGCAGCAGAAGTAGTAAAAGGCCGTAAAGTAGCATCTAGCATTAAGCAAGCCATGATTGTTCCGGGTTCAGGTTTGGTAAAACAACAGGCAGAAAAAGAAGGCTTGGATAAAATCTTCTTAGAAGCTGGTTTTGAATGGCGCGAACCGGGTTGTTCAATGTGTTTAGCAATGAATGCAGATAAATTACAACCAGGTGAACACTGCGCATCGACGTCTAACCGTAACTTTGAAGGTCGTCAAGGCAATGGTGGTCGCACTCACTTGGTGAGTCCAGCAATGGCGGCAGCGGCTGCAATCGCAGGTCACTTTGTTGATGTTCGTTCATTTTAATTCGGTCTGGAGCAAACCATGAAAGCTTATACAGTTGAACAAGGTATCGTTGCACCATTAGATCGTGCCAATGTTGATACAGATTTAATTATTCCAAAACAGTTTTTGAAATCAATCAAACGTACTGGTTTTGGCGATAACTTATTTGATGAGCTTCGTTATTTAGATGAAGGTTATCCGGGACAAGATAATTCAGTACGTCCAAAAAATCCGGATTTTGTTTTGAACCAGCCACGTTATCAAGGAGCAAATGTTTTAATTGCTCGTACTAACTTTGGTTGCGGTTCTAGCCGTGAGCATGCGCCTTGGGCATTAAATGAATATGGTTTTCGTACTGTTATTGCGCCAAGCTTTGCTGATATTTTCTTTAATAACTGTTTCAAAAATGGCATGTTACCTGTCATTTTGTCAGAAGAAATTGTTGATCAGTTATTTAAAGAATGTGCTGCCAATGAAGGATATCAATTAACAATTGATTTAGCAGCTCAGGAAGTGCGTACTCCAGCAGGTGAAGCTTTTAAATTTGAAGTTGACCCATTTCGCAAGCATTGCTTGTTAAATGGCTTGGATGATATTGGTTTAACGCTTCAAAATGCGGATGCAATTCGCGCTTATGAAGAAAAAACTAAACAGGTTCGTCCTTGGGTATTCCAAGAGTTAAATTAACCTTTTGGTACATTTTAAACATAGCCATGGCGTAGCGTTCAAACTCTTGCTAACATGCTAAAGCATAAAAACACCTTAAAATTATGCACTAGATGAGGATTGGGCTTGAACAATGAAGAGGAACGTTACTCATAGCTTTTTGTTGAGCCTGTGCGCAATAACACTCAGTGCTTGTCAGAGCACATACAATGTAGTGGATACTGTCCGTATTAAGCAGGCTGAACAAGAAAATTTGGGGCAGAATGCAGCAATATATTGTTCGGGCGCGAAGAGTTGTGAATTTGAACGACTCAATGATATTACTGTAGTGGATGCACAAACACGACGAATTAGTAATCAGGCAATTCATCAAGGAATTGTACGGTTGCACGGTTCAGTGCTTAGCCAAACCAACAGTTTATATTTATCTGTGCCTGCGAAACAATATGAAGTGGTGATCCGTTTCTATCCGATTTCTCCAGATCGGGCCGAAACAATCCATGTGATTCACCAGTTTAATGCCAACCATCGCTATACATTTAAAATGTACCGAGACAAAACTAACCGTTCGGGTAGTTTGCTGAATGTTTCTGTGCCAGATCCATTATGTGTCGATTTAGAGCAAGATGAGCGTGTGATTCGCCGTTTTTGTCGACCATTTGATGTAACAACAGGGCTAGGCGAGTTCCTTGAACAGAAAAAACTAACACCGCGGTAGTCATAACACTGCTTGTTTTTTGGAAAATGGAAAAAGTTCATGTCTAAACAGATTTTAATTTTAGCTGGTGATGGTATTGGTCCTGAAATTGTTGGGGCAGCAGAAAAAGTATTAAATACAGTAAATGAAAAATTTAATTTATCGTTGACTTGGGAACATGGCCTATTGGGCGGCGCTGCAATTGATGCACATGGCGAACCGTATCCCGCTGTAACGAGTGAACAGGCAAAAAAAGCTGATGCAATTTTACTGGGTGCAGTAGGCGGACCAAAATGGGATGCAATTGAGCGTTCTATTCGTCCTGAACGTGGTCTTTTAAAAATTCGTAGTGAACTCAACTTGTTTGCTAACTTACGCCCAGCGATTTTATATCCGCAATTGGCAGACGCTTCTAGCTTAAAACCTGAAATTGTTGCTGGTTTAGATATTCTGATTGTTCGTGAGCTTACTGGCGGTATCTATTTTGGCCAGCCACGTGGTATCCGTGAACTCGAAAACGGTGAAAAACAAGGCTATAACACTGACGTTTATTCTGAAAGTGAAATTAAGCGCATTGCAAAAGTTGCTTTTGAACTTGCAGGATTACGTGGTGGTAAAGTCTGTTCAGTCGATAAAGCGAACGTTTTAGAAGTAACAGAACTTTGGAAGCAGACCGTTACTGATTTGCAGCAAGCGAGTTATTCAAACATTCAGCTTTCTCATATGTATGTCGACAATGCTGCAATGCAGCTTGTACGTGCACCAAAACAGTTTGACGTGATCGTAACTGGTAACTTGTTTGGCGATATCTTATCTGATGAAGCGGCAATGCTTACAGGCTCAATCGGCATGTTGCCATCAGCTTCTTTAGATGAAAATGGCAAAGGCATGTATGAACCTTGTCATGGTTCTGCACCTGACATTGCAGGTCAAAATGTGGCGAATCCATTAGCAACTATTCTTTCGGTTGCAATGATGCTTCGCTATACATTCCGTGAAGAAGCTGCCGCAAAAGCAATTGAAGATGCGGTCGGTCAAGTACTTGATCAAGGCTTGCGTACAGCAGATATTATGTCTGAAGGTATGACAAAAGTGGGTACAGCCGAGATGGGTGAGGCAGTTGTCGCTGCTCTTGCTTAAAAGTTTCTTATAAAAAAACGCAGCTCAACGCTGCGTTTTTTTATGCCTATGTTTTAGCAAGCTTTACCTTCATATTGAATAGACTGTGCAATATTATTCTTAAGCTGAAAAATAACTTTGCAGTTGAAATTCACATCGTAAGAATTACCACCAAGATTACCTGACTGTATAGCGACCGAATTACCTCTCATATCGACATTACTCACCATAGGAATTGGGATATTTATCGGCCGTAGAATGGTATAAATCAGCTGATCTTGCGTTTTTTGCGGTGTTTTTAATACCTGAAAACCAAGACTTCTTAGATTTAGATCTTGTTGAATGGTTGCGGCAGGTTTGCCGAGAAACCCTTTTAAATATTCTTGTAAATTTACAGATAGGTGTGGATGGCTAGTGCAACCGTTCACATTCATCATGATTAAACAAAGTAGGCCAATTTGATATCGGGTATCTATATTCATTTTTATCTCAATAAAAAAATTATATTTGTTATTAAAGAACAATAGGTTGGATTTGAATACTTGTAAAGTAAAAAAGGAGGATTATGATAAATGAAAGGTGTACTTATCTTTAGACTTATCCTTACATTCAAACCGTTCTAATAATAATTTCATAGAAAACTTAAGGAAGAAAAGTATGAGAAAAATTGCTTTTGCATTTTTATGCAGTTTAGGAATGACTGTCGTCTACGCTGATAACTGTGATAGTACCCGTAATACTTATGATGATATTTATTGTACAAATAAAATTTATGCAAGTGCAGATGCAGACCTGAATAAGAATTATCAAGCATTGCGAGTAAAGTTAAATACCGCGCAAAAAAATATTCTTAAGAAATCTCAGCTCGCATGGATACGTCAACGTGATGCTGAGTGTACAGATTCAAATAGGAATAGCGTAGACGTGCAATGTCGTTTACAGACAACGCAGGAAAGAAACCATTGGCTGCAAGAAAGGTTGCGTGAATGCCAAACGGTAGGATGTAAAACCAGTCGCTTAAGTGAATAAATGACGCAATAAAAAAGCCACATTATGAAGTGGCTTTTTTGCATTCACTAATTAGCGAGCACGGTACGTAATACGACCTTTAGTCAAGTCATATGGTGTCATTTCGACTTTTACACTGTCGCCAGTAAGAATACGAATATAGTGTTTACGCATTTTACCAGAAATGTGTGCAATAACTTCGTGACCGTTTTCAAGACGTACACGGAACATCGTATTAGGAAGCGTTTCGGTGACAACGCCTTCGAACTCAATGAGTTCCTCTTTATTGGCCATAGCCTACCTGATGATCAAATTGGGAAGGCGCAAATTATAGTCAATTTATTTAAAAAAAACAAGATAGACATACTTCTACCCAAGCATCTGGTTAAAGTATGACTAATAAAAAAAGATGTAATTTTTTTCACAAAAGAAGTGTAATTCTGTTGTCAGTTCGGTCAATCAACGCTAATCTAAAATCATAGTTATTAGGGACTGTTAATTGCGTAAAAGTCAACGGCCCTAAATATCAATGAAGTATCTACATGGAAGGGCACTGCGTGGGTCAGCTAACAGATGCATCAGTTGTATTACGCTTTGGCTATCAAGCGATTCGTCGTGCGGGATTGCCAACAGAAGAAATATTAACCAAAGCGGGAGTTGCTTTAAATCAGGTTGATACAAATGCACGTACACCGTTAAGTGCACAGTACGCCTTTTGGACTGCTGCTCAGGAAGTCAGTAAAGATCCAGATATCGGTCTGCATTTAGGCGAACATTTGCCTTTGTATCGTGGTCAGGTCATTGAACATCTATTTATTAGTAGTGATACCTTTGGTGAAGGCCTAAAGCGGGCTTTGGCTTATCAGCGCCTTATTAGTGACGCATTTGATGCGAAACTGGTGATTGAAGAAGGACGCTGTTATTTAACCAATGGCGAACAGATCGGTGCTGATAATCTTGTTAATCGACATTTCTCTGAATGTGCAATTTCGGGCATTCTTAGATTTTTTAAATTTATTACTGAAGGGCAATTTCACCCGATTTTTATCGATTTTAACTTCAGCGAAGGCGCAGCCGAGGATGAGTATTTCCGCGTATATGGTTGTCCGGTCAGTTTAGGTCAAAAAGAAACACGTTTATATTTTGATCCAGCTATTCTAGATTTTCAGCTTTGGCAGGCAGAGCCGGAGTTATTGCAATTGCATGAGCAGCTTGCGATTGAAAAATTGCAAGAGTTAGCGCGTTATGATTTGGTGGGTGAAGTTCGTAGAGCAATTGGTTCAACGCTGGAAAGCGGAGAAACAACTCTAGAGACAGTTGCAGCTCAGTTAAATATTACACCGCGCCGCTTACGTACTCAGCTAAGCGAAGCCAATACCAGTTTTCAGCAAATACTTTCTGACTATCGTTGTCGTTTGGCTAAAAAGCTTTTGGCCAATACCAGTGAGAGTGTTGAACGTATTGTATATTTAACGGGCTTCTCTGAACCAAGTACGTTCTATCGGGCATTCAAACGCTGGACAAATGAGACACCAGTTGAATACCGGAAACGCAAACAGCATCGCTAGATTAAGTACAACTCGAGCAGGCTAAGCTTACTCAGGTAAGTTTAGCCAATGTGGGCCAAGTGGCGGCTGTGGCAAATCAAATTGCTCAGGATAGTTACACTGAATAAAATAAAGACCGTCGGGTGGGGCTGTTACTCCTGCCGCCTTACGATCTTGTGCAGCAAACATTGCATCGATATGGCCAACTTCATACATGCCTTGTCCAATTTCGAGTAAACATCCAACAATATTGCGAACCATATGGTGTAAAAAGCCATCTGCTTGAATATCTAGAACCAAATAGCGCCCATGTTCAAATAAACGGCAATGTTTTACATGTCGAACAGGCTGATTTGACTGGCAGGCTGCTGCGCGGAAGCTTTCAAAGTTATGAGTCCCTTCAAATTTGCTGGCTGCTTCAATCATCTTTTTCACATCTAACTGTTGGTAAATGTGAGTAACCTGTTTATGTAATAGTGCAGGCCGATGAGGGGTGTTATATATAATATAGCGGTAACGTCGAGCAGTCGCTTTAAAGCGGGCATGAAAACTTTCATCCATCAGTTTAATCCACTGAATGGAGATATCTTTAGGTAGCTGGCTGTTTGCTCCTCTTAACCATCCCGTTTCTGGACGAATGGCATGCGTATCGAAGTGTGCCACCATATTTGTCGCATGTACTCCTGCATCGGTACGACCAGCACCATGAAGTGCTATAGGTTCATTTGCGACTTTGCTAAGCACACGTTCAATAGTTTCTTGTACGCTGGCAACGCCTGGCTGTTGTGTTTGCCAACCTCGATATTGAACTCCGCTAAATTCAATACCGACTGCATAACGTTGCATAGCTTTACCTCTATTTAATGCAAATTTTCGTTCCAATGGCTGAGCCACTGTTCTGGGGTTGAGTATTTTAAATAGATTTGAAGTGCTTTTGCATAGAGATCTGCATGACTATGTGCATCACTAATGACAATTTTTGCAGTTTTGGTCCACTCACTAATCGCATAGCGCTGATCAATACCACCAAAGGTAACCTGAGTGGTAAGAACTGGAACGCAGCCATGTGTATAGAGCTCATCTAATGTTGCTAGTAACTCTTGGTTAACGGCTATGTTTCCAGTACCAAAACCCTGTAATACTAAAAATTGAGGTGGGGCTGGCAGTAAGTTTCGTAATTGCTGAACAAGTTGAGTAGTCGCGATAGGTTGCATCATCCAATTCAAAATTTGAAAAGATGCTGCACGCTCGATTTGCGTATCTTGCACAATCAGCCTATTTTGCTGAGGTGTAAATTCAGACTCAGCTTTAAGGCCGGAAAAAGCGTCAAGTTCAGTCGTATGTGTCTTTAACACAGTTTGTGCATGAAATACTTGATGATGAAAAGCAAGGTAAGTACCCACTGGTAAGCTAATCGCCTGCTCTAATGCAAGATATAAATTATCAATTGCATCAGTAAACTCACGGGTATTATCTCCTTGAATGTTAAGAAGAGGATATTGACTGCCAGTAATAACCACATGACAACTCTGTCCTAAAAAACGAGCTAGAGTCGCAGAAGCATAACTGAGTGTATCTGTACCATGAATAACGACGAAGTGCTGATAGCCTTCGAGTTGGAGCTGTTGTATACGTTGAATAAGACGTAGCCAATCAGGCGCTGTACAAGCGCTGCTATCTACAATATTGGGTGCAGCAAAACAGTCAACCGTTAAGTGAGGCGGTATAACTTTCTCAAGTTGAGGCAAAAACTGGTCATAAGGCATAGGCGCTAAAGGTTCACCTACACAACCAAAAGTACCACCCATATAAAATAAGGCTATTTTTTTCATCTTTTTCAGGCATAAAAGCAGTCATCTTTGACTGCTTATGGTAAAACGATCAGCTTTAAGAAGCTATGCGATTTAGTAGATTTTTCGCACGTTGTTGTTGCTCTGTGTTGAATTTTTGCTCATTACTTGCCAACAAAGCATGAGCGGCTGGGTAAGCACCTAACTTGATGTACTGCTCTGCAAGTTGTAAGTCGAGTTCATTTTCATCTAACTGTTTTAATTCTGGAAAAGCTTGGACAAGTGGGTCGTTGTTTTCAAGACTAAGTTCTGATTCATTTAAATTCGGTTGGTTATCTTCAGACTCTATAGGGTTTAACGAAAACTCAAGGGTTTCAATTGATAACGGCTGAGTTTGAATATTTTCTTCTAAGACGGTTTCTTGAGAGATATTGCTTTGTGAAGCAGTGTCTTTATCTATTGAAAAATCACTAAAATCAAGATCAATGTCTGGCGTAGCGGTTGTATCAATTTTGATTGTTTCAACAGACAATTCAGAGGTAGTCTCAAAAGACTTTTCTGCTTTATTTGGGATAGACTCTAAATCAAATGAAAACTCTAAAGTATTTAAGTCATTTGTTTCACTGTCTGTTTCAGTGCTAATTTTATCTTCAGGTTTAGCAGAACCGATTTCTGTTGTTTTTTGCTCAAATGAGAAATTAAATTCTAGAGGTTCAACTTCAACAGCAGGTTCTTGTTTTACAGGTGTATAGTCTTTCTGCAAGTCATCGAAAGAAGCTTCAGAAGAACTTGTTGTTAATTGGTCAAACTGAGCTGTTGTGTCAGGTGTATTTTTTGGTTCTTTGTATGTTTGAGCTTGAGGGAAATCGATGGCATCAGATTGTCTTGAAGACTCATATTCTTTTTGTCTAGTTTCTGCTTGAGCCACTATTTTATTTAATGTCAAGCTACGAATATGACTAATCAATTGCGTTATGGCAAATTCATCTTTCTGTGCAATATGAACTTCAAGCAATAATAAATAAAGCTCATGTTGAGTATTATCTTTTTTTAACGCCTGATTCACTTGAGCTTCAGCGGCTGAATATTGCTTTTCTTGAATGAGCTGTTGGATTTTTTGACGTACAGCTTCTGGAACAGGACTGCTCTGTGGAATAGCTAGAAGTGTTTCTTCTACCTCATGTGCTTTACTTTTTTCACGGGAGTTTTTACTCGATTTAGAGTTTGCTTTTTTATTGGTTTTTTTATTTAGCGTTTTAGGGGAGGTGGCCTCTTGTTTCTGGCTATTCTCGCGTTTTTTTAAAATAACAGCGACCACGAGTAATATGATGAACGGAATCACATATAGCATTACTTTCCCCTTAAAAAATAAATATTTGCAATATAAAGCGAGCTAACTCTGGTTTTAACTTAATGTTTTTGCTTATGAGTTTGCTGCTGTGCTTGTAACTGCTGTTGTAACTCTGCCAAACGTGCATTCAAAAGTTGAATACGCTGGTCTTTTAAACGTAAAGTTTGATTCAGTTTGGTTACATTCCTTTGTAATGTAACGTTTTTTTCTCTTTTTGTCATAACTTTTACTGCTAACTCAGTATTGTTTTGACTTTGTTGTGTGTTCTTTTTAGCACTTCCATGGGTAGAATTTTGGCTGTTTTCAGCCACGATACTCATTTCTGCTTGTTGCAAACGGTATTTAGCTTGGCCAGAAGGTGATTTTGCAGTACGCGTTATTTCTGTTTTTGATTTATTTTGCTGAGTTTTAGTGGCAGGAGTGTGGGAGAGTTTTAGAGCGATTCCCTGACGTAAACGGTTTACATCACCTTGGATAAAAGCATGCTGGTTTTGTTTTTGAATATCGTGCATGACTTTCGCAACTGGCTGTTTGGTTTTCGCTGCAATACGATTAGCAATGCTCCATAAAGACTCATTGTGTTGTACTACATATTTACCTGAAGTTATTGGTCCTCTAGACGAACTTAGGGTTTGTTTCTTTGCAGAATTTTGACTGAGCTTTTTGGATGAAACAGACTTCTTTTGTACTGCTAAATTTTTAACCGACGTTTTTGGTGAATTATTTGCATCTGACTTAGTGAGAGCTTTGGTTTTCGCCTGATCAGGAGTAGGACTTATTGCAATTTGTTGAGCTGCCTGAGCCGAAGATTTTTCGCTAAGTGAGGGAGTTGAATTCGTATTTATCGCGGGGGCAGTCCCAGCGTTGATATTAAGACTTTGTTCACTATTTGAGTTTATTGTAGTTGGGGGCGAAGTTAATGAAGCATATTGGGTACTTTCTGGCAGATTTAAAGCAATATCCTTTTCATTCAGGACAAGCTGAGGTGATAAAGTACTTTCGTTATTTTCGGTCTTTTTTATAGAAGAGGGCTTAATTACAGTTTTGATATGCTGCAAACGAGTTGCAGAGCCTTCACTGATTTTTACAACAATATTGAGTTCAGGATCAATAACAGGGCGGGATGAGGTAATAACAATAACCCCAGAACCTTGACCATTTTGGCGTGTATAAAAATTAAGATTTCCCGGCGGCTGATGAGTTACGTCCAAAGCACTTAAATCTTCGGGGGTTGCTAAACTGACTTGCAAAGTGGAATTGGGATCAGCTTGCTGGAAGTTCATTTCTGCATATAACAAATCGCCGGGCGCGGACTGAATTTGTATAGGGTCTAATGTAATCGCATAAATAGAAGGCGAAGACATAATGGTGAAAATGGCAATTTTTAATTTGTTATAAACAGTCATCTCAATCCATGACCTAATAAGTCGTAAAGTCGTTCAAAATTATACAATAATGAAATGTAAATAAATTGTAAATTTTTCACAAACCAGTTACGAAAAAGCCGATCTAATGTGATCGGCTTTTTGTTTTGACTGAATAATTCAGACCAAATTATGAGTTCTTATATTCTACTAAGATACGTAACATGCGACGTAAAGGTTCAGCAGCGCCCCAAAGTAATTGGTCACCTACTGTGAATGCGCCTAAATATTCTTTACCCATATTAAGTTTACGCAAACGGCCAACAGGTACAGTTAAAGTACCAGTTACAGCAACAGGTGTAAGGTCAGTCATAGACGCTTCACGAGTGTTTGGTACAACTTTCGCCCATTGGTTTGAAGTACGAATCATATCTTCGATTTCATCAAGTGGGACATCTTTTTTCAACTTGATCGTCAATGCTTGAGAGTGACAACGCATCGCGCCAATACGGACACAGTGACCATCAATTGGAACAATTTGTGAATTACCCAAGATCTTGTTGGTTTCAACCTGACCTTTCCACTCTTCTTTTGACTGACCGCTTTCAAGTTGCTTATCAATGTAAGGAATCAACGAACCAGCTAATGGCACGCCAAAGTTAGCAGATGGGAAACCTTCACCACGTTGTAACTCAGCAACTTGACGATCAATATCCAAAATTGCAGATTTAGGATCATCTAACAATGTTTTGGTATTGTTATATAAGTAGCCCATACCAGTAATTAGCTCACGCATGTTTTGTGCGCCAGCGCCTGATGCTGCTTGATAAGTCATAGCAGTCATCCACTCCACCAAATTATTTTGGAAAAGTGAACCTACACCCATCAACATAAGCGATACTGTACAGTTACCGCCTACGAAAGTTTTGGTGCCGTTAACCAAGCCGTCTTTGATAACGTTAAGGTTTACTGGGTCAAGAACGATGATTGCATCATCTGACATACGTAAAGTAGAGGCTGCATCAATCCAGTAGCCATTCCAACCAGTTGCTTTTAACTGTGGGAAAACTTCAGACGTATAGTCACCACCTTGACAGGTAATAATGACATCCATTTGCTTCAGACTATTAATGTCTGTAGCTTCCATAAGTGCTGGGGCAGTCTTACCACCAAATGAAGGAGCTTCACCACCTGCATTACTGGTAGAGAAATAAAATGGCTCAATATGAGCAAAATCATTCTCTTCAACCATACGTTGCATAAGGACGGAACCGACCATCCCGCGCCAACCGACCAGACCTACTTTCATGTCATTTTGCCTCGGTGCGTTAAAATTGTTAGGGGGAGTTGAGTGTATCAAAAGTGTCCACAACTGCAAGCGTTACAGAAAGAAAACACCATGTTTATTGAGTAGAATATCTTGTTTATGTTACATACAAAATTGATAAAGATGACAAAAAATTTAAAAATCAAATCATCTTAAAAGAGAAAATTCAATGATTTATATCGAAGTTTTAGCTGGTCTGGTGATTTGGTTAAGTTTCTGGTCACTTATTCCTCGTGATGAGTGGTGGTTTCGAGGCGCCGATTTCCCCCGTTTGCAGATTTTATTTGTTGGACTATTAGCCTTTGTCGGAATGCTGTTTTGGCCTACCGAATGGAATCTATGGCGTGAAATATTGCTTGCTGTGCTCATCGCTGCCATCGCCTATCAGCTTAAAATGGTTTTGCCTTATACCTTGCTCTGGAAAAAACAGGTTAAACAGGTGAGACGGTCTCAATTAGATCCGCAAAAGCAAATTTCATTAATTGTATCGAATGTTCTAACCCCTAATGATAAATATCATTTACTTCTTGAACAGGTTCAGACATTACAGCCTGATTTACTGCTTACACTGGAAAGTGATAAGACGTGGGAAAATGCTTTAAAAGAAATTGAAGAAGATTATCCTTATCGCGTTCCAGTGCCTTTAGATAATCTATACGGAATGCATTTATATAGCCGTTTACCTTTATCTAATACTGAAGTTAAATTTATTTTGAGTGATGAAATTCCTTCGATTCACACCACTGTAACGCTGCGTTCAGGAATGTCAGTCCAGTTATATTGTTTGCACCCAAAGCCACCGAGTCCAACTGAGGCGAAAGATTCGACTTTACGAGATGCCGAGCTTTTAATTGTTGGGGATCAGATTAAAGACTTAGATGAAAGCTGCATTGTTATGGGGGATTTAAATGATGTAGCGTGGTCACGTACTACCCGTTTATTTCAACGTATTAGCGGATTACTTGACCCACGGGTTGGCCGACATTTCATTAATACTTTTCATGCAGATTATCCATTACTGCGTTGGTCTTTAGACCATATTTTTCATAGTACAGACTTTGGTTTAGTTAAAATGCAACGATTGCCACATATTGGATCTGATCATTTTCCTGTGTATGTTGTGTTGCAGACAGGACGATTATTTGAACAGATTCAAGAAGAGTTGGAACAAACTCAAACCGATGAAGAAGAGGCTCAAACCGCTATACAAGAAGGAATTGCAAAGGCTGAAAAAGAAGAGAAAATAGTGACTGATGAAATCGCACAGCCTTATAAAGAGAAAAGTATATGAAAATGAAATGTAAGCAATATCGTACAAAGATTTGAGTCTAGGGCGAATAGGCAGATGGTTATAAAAAACGTATTCTACATTCATCGGCACACGGAAACGGGAATGGACGATCCCACGTAAGGATACATTAAGCTGATATGGAATAGCATCACGGATCAGATGTTGGAACGGAAACGATAAAAATAACGATTAACCTGAAAGCACAACCTCATTTACCCGAGTTTTGCAGGACGCAGAACTCGGGTTATGCTTTTTTAAATATCAAGAAAATAAACAGCTATGTATTTATCAAACTTTCAAGAGTTCAAAATTTATATTGTTAATTTAACTGATCTAGCGCGTGATGCCTTACATATCTATGCTGGCTTAGCTGTATTTTTTATAGTTGCCTTTTTTCATCATCGTCAATTGAAATCGTCTTGGGCAATATGGGCAACTATTATTATTGCTGTTGGTGCAGAGTTGTTTGATGCCCGTGATGATCTGATAAATTACGGTTATTGGCGAGTTGGCGCAAGTGTACACGATATTATCAATACGGTTTTTTGGCCCTTCATAATTTGGCTTATGGTTAGATTTAAAATATTTAAAGGGTAGGTTGTAGCTTTTATAGCTGAGATGGAAAGAGATTCATTCTATATTTTTCGGCATAAGTTAACTGCATTTACCTGAGCCTTTCATAAAGTGAATTCTAGACATTGTTTATTGAATAGATAGTCACAAGTTGTTGTAATTTTTGTTCTTTTTAAGAAATATTTAATTTTTAAAACTTTTTAACTACGCATATCAATAGTAAGTTTTTCTAATACTTTGGCTGTTTTTTTAGGAAGAGATACAATTTTTATTCTGTTTAAGTAATTGTTTTTTTGGTTTTTTTATCTATCAGCATGGTATTTGTTTTATTTAGATATAAATTGGGGTTGTTTAATTGGCAAATCTCAATAGAATGTGCCGATCGTTGACATGTTGGATCGTCAACAGGCATTGTTGTTTATCTCGCCGGAGCGGCGAGCTGTGATTTGTTTGTGCATTTAAGTTTCTGTTTGGAAATTACTGTACATATTGAGGTTTCACTCTTAGCTAGTGGTCTTCTCCCTCTCATATTTGATACTTTGCGGTGCATAAGGATTGTCTTATGAAGAATTTTAAATTTAGCCTTGCTTGGCAAATTTTAATTGCTTTAATCCTAGGGATAGTTGTCGGGGCTGTTTTACATAACCAGCCTGAAATCAAAGATAGTATTGTGAATAATTTTCTTGCTCCATTGGGTAAGATTTTTATTAGCTTGATTAAAATGATTGTTATTCCAATCGTTTTCTCAACCTTAATTTTAGGTATTGCCGGTGTTGGCAGTACGAAAAGTTTAGGACGACTTGGTTTTAAAACCATTCTCTATTTTGAAATTATTACGACTATTGCTATTTTGGTTGGCTTGGTTGCAGCAAATATTTTCCACCCAGGCTCAGGCATTGATATGTCTCAGTTGGTGCAGTCAGATATTTCTCAATACAAGCATACAACTGAAGAAGTTCAGTCTCAGTCACATGGTCTTATTCAAACAATATTATCGCTTATCCCAACGAACATTATTAGTTCAATGGCGCATGGCGAAATGTTACCTGTGATTTTCTTTGCTGTGTTATTTGGTGTGGGGTTATCTTCATTACCAGCAACCACTAAAGACCCATTGTTGAATGTGTTTCATGCAGTTTCAGAAACAATGTTCCGCGTAACGCATATCATCATGAAGTATGCGCCTGTGGGTGTATTCGGCCTGATAGCAGTAACCGTTGCAAACTTTGGTTTCGCTTCACTTATTCCTTTGGGCAAGTTAGTCGTATTGGTATATAGTGCGATTTTGTTCTTTGCTTTAGTGGTACTTGGTTTAACTGCAAAAATGTTCGGAATTAATATCTTTATCTTACTTAAGATTTTAAAAGATGAATTGATTTTGGCATTTTCAACTGCAAGTTCAGAAACAGTTTTACCGCGTATTATGCAAAAGATGGAAGCTTATGGCGCGCCTAAAGCAATTTCTAGTTTTGTTATTCCAACAGGTTATTCATTTAACCTTGATGGTTCTACGCTTTACCAAAGTATCGCAGCAATCTTTATTGCACAGCTTTACGGTATCGAAATGTCAATTAGCCAACAAGTCATTTTAGTTGTAACTTTAATGATTACTTCTAAAGGTATTGCGGGTGTTCCTGGCGTATCATTTGTTGTGTTACTTGCCACATTAGGTAGTGTTGGTATTCCTGTAGAAGGCTTGGCATTTATTGCAGGTGTTGACCGTATCATGGATATGGCACGTACCGCGTTGAACGTTGTAGGTAATGCACTTGCAGTACTTGTAATTAGTAAATGGGAAAAACAATACGACTCTGAAAAAGCAGCAGCTTATGAAGCATCGTTTAAATAAACCAGACTTTTTCTAGTTGTAATAAAAACCCGCGTTGATCGCGGGTTTTTTTATGGAGTCATTTTAGTACTGACTCATATAGAGCTAGTGTCTGATCACACATGTCTTTCAAGCTAAACATAGTAACGGGGTCAACGGCTTGAGGCTGCTCAATATGTTTTTTCACTGTTTCCAGTAAAGCCGTTTCATTTTCTACTTCAACAAGACCTTGTGGATAGACATTAGATAAAATCTCGGCAACACCTCCACGGTTCCAGCCAATGACTGGTGTACCTACTGAGAGCGCTTCTAAGGCTGTTCTACCAAATGTTTCAGCTTGATTAGATAGTGATAAGACAATATCGCTAAAAGCGAGCCATTCACGTATATCTGAGCGATGTCCTACGAAGGTAATTTTATCTGCAAGTCCTTTACTTTGAATGGTGCTTTGCAGCTCATTTAAATAGGCCTGTTTTTTTGTATCAGCACCGCCGACCACAACCGCATGTAGTTGAGGATATTGTTCACCTAGTTTTTGCATAAGTTCAATTAAGCTTTCATGGCCTTTTAAACGTGTAATACGGCCAGGTAAGCAAAGTAAAAATTTATTTTCGAGTTCAGGAAAGTCATTAAAAACTTGATTAAACCATTGTGCTGGAGGGTGATAGTTATGCGGAAAAGCAGCTGGGTCAATCCCTCGATAAATGCGAACAATATCTTGGGGAGGGCAGTTTTTATAATGGTCAGTGATGTATTTAACCACGCTGTCAGAAACAGCAATGACTTTCTCGGCTTGAGTCATAATTGCGCTATAACGATTGACTGAGTAGAAGCCATGCACCGTGCTAATGAGATGAGGGCGTTTATTTTTAGGTATTTTTCTTAAAGCAAAATAAGTTAACCATGCAGGTACACGAGAACGGACATGAACAATGTTGGGCTGATGCTGTTCAATAAGCTGGCGTAAAGGCCGGATCTGCCACAGGCTTGAAAGTGACTTTTTATGAATCGGTAGTGTTAGGTGAGTAGAACCTTCAGCTTCGAGCTGTGAAACTAAGCGCCCGCCATTGGACACAACAATAGACTGATGGCCTTGTGCAACAAGCGCACGTGCGATTTCAAGTGTGCCGCGTTCTACGCCACCGCTGTTGAGTTCTGGGAGAAGTTGCATCACTTTCATTATTTTTGCCTTTAGGTTGTAGCAAAGCGGAGTCTTACAGTTTATTCATTCAATATTTGGAGTTTACTCCTTACTTTTGTTTTGGCAAAAGTAACAAAACCATTTGTTGGACTAACGACACATCCGTGATGTCGTAGTCCAACGGGCGACATCCTTGTCGCCTTCGCACGATAGTACATACTGGATATTATTTAGATGTTTATTACTACCGTGCGGCCGTTACTGAGGATTATTAATAGATTTCTTCATATCCTTCAGGACGTGTTTTAAAGCGACGGTGGAACCACATATATTGAGTTGGTGCGATTCTAAGTTGATTTTCAATAATTTTATTGACGCGTGTTGCATCATCAACTTCATCTTCACTTGGCATATTGTCGACCGCAGGTTCAATCAGAACATGATATTTCGGGTTCTTAAGGTCTCCATGGCGGTAGAAATATAAAGGTACAGCAACTGCTTTTGAGATTTTCAATAAGCGGCGGTGTGCAGTGACTGTGGCTGCTGGTACACCAAAGAAAGGTGCCATCACGCCTTGTTTGAGCCCAAAGTCTTGATCTGGGCTATACCAAATTGCATCGCCATCTTTAAGGTGACGAATTAAACCACGCATATCGTCATGATCGATTTGTGCTTTATAAATTGTGCCACGGCAACGATAAATCAGCATGTCGAGTAAGGGGTTGTTTTGAGGGCGATAGACAACATCAGGTTCAAAATATTGAGCACAAAGATAGCCGCCTGCATCAAGAAGCGTGCTATGAGTGCCTAGTAATAAAACACCTTTACCCTGAGCTTGAGCATTTGTAATATGTTCTAAACCTTCAATAGTAACTCGGTTTTTGAACCAATCAGGTTTATACCAAGCATTTAATGTTTCAAACACGCCTAGCATCATGTCGACAAAAACTTGTTGCGCTTGTTGCTGAACTTTATCGGCAGACCATTCAGGAAAGCAGACTTCTAAATTACGAATAGTTGTTTTACGGCGTGATTTTAAATATTTCCAAGCCAGATTCGCTACACCATGCGCCAGACGCCATTGTATGGCCCACGGTAAAATAGCCAAAAGCATTAAAAAAACAATAGCAATCCAAACACCCCAATATTTAGGCAATAAAAAGGACCATTGAAACTCACCGGGCGTATAAGGCTGCTTTTGGCTCATAACGATAAAAAGATTTCAAAAAGTTAAAACTGGCAAAAGTGTATCACGAACTGAATTTATCGTCGTAATACACTGTTCAATTGAGTGTTAAGAGAGGATGAAATAAGAAGGCTGGGTTATCGGCGATTTTCTAAAAGAATTTTAACAGCGAGGCCGGCCAATACAGTTCCCATGAGCCAGCGTTGTATATTTGCCCAAAGAGGCTTTTGTTGTAGAAAAAGTGCAATGCTACCTGCAGAAAGTACAATAAGAGCATTTACTGAAACGCTTACAAAAATTTGAATTGTACCAAGTTGAATTGATTGCCATAAAATACTGCCTTGTTGGGGGTGAATAAACTGTGGCAGTAAAGATAAATACATAATGGCAATTTTAGGATTAAGCAAGTTGGTCGCAAAACCCATTAAAAAAAGTTTAGCTGGGGAATCTACTGATAAATCTTTTAGATTAAAAATAGGGGCGGCATTTGGTCGTAGTGCTTTCCATGCAAGCCAAAGTAAATAAATTGCACCAGCAATCCGAATGGTGTCATAAGCGTAGGGAACAGCGACAATTAACGCCGTAATACCAAAAGATGCGCAAAGCATATAAAAGATAAAACCTACAGCTACCCCGCCTAAAGAGATAAATCCTGCTGTTTTCCCTTGGCAAATTGAGCGGGAAATCAGGTAAATCATATTGGGGCCAGGAGTGAGTACCATCGCCAAACAAATTAGTCCAAATGCCAAAATTTGAGAAAGCTCCAGCATGCGAAAACACTCCAATATTATTATGTTGTTAGGTATAGCATAATTATTTTTATAAATCTTATATTCAAGTCTAAGGCTATTTTTAAAATACTGAAAATAGAAAAGATATAATCGATTACCATTATGTGATGTATAGGATTTGATTTTTAAAAAGCTTATATTCGCAATATAAAAAAGCCCCCTAAATTTAAGGAGGCTCTTTTTACGTTCTTTTTAGGAAAGTAAAGCTGATTAGTTTCCTTTACTCATTTGTTCAAGTACGTCCCAGCGTTCCAATTTTTCAAGTAATAACTCGTCAATTTCCGTAAGACGTTGGCTTGCTTTTGTTGCTGCATCAGCATTACTCACAAACCATGAACCATCAGCTAATTTATTTGAAAGTTCAGCTTGTTCAGTTTCCAGCTTTTCAATTTCAGCGGGTAATTGTTCAAGTTCACGCTGATCTTTATAACTAAGTTTGACTTTTTTAACACTGTTCTGAGCTGCGGCTTTTTCAGCTTCAGCTTTTGCCTGAGCTTTTTTTACATCAGATTTCTGATCTACAACTTTATCATCTGGACGCTGTTGTAAATAATCTTGATAGCCACCGATGTACTCTGCAATGTTACCTTTACCATCAAATACCCACGTCGACGTTACCACGTTGTCCATAAAGGCACGGTCATGGCTAATGAGAAGCAAGGTTCCTTTGTAATCGGATAACATTTCTTCGAGAAGCTCGAGTGTAACCATGTCTAAATCATTGGTTGGCTCATCCATTACAATCAGATTGGACGGTTTGAGCAACAATTTAGCCAGTAAGATACGATTTCGTTCACCACCAGAAAGTGCTTTTACTGGAGTACGGGCACGTTCAGGTGAAAATAGGAAGTCTTGAAGGTAGCTGTAAATATGACGACGGTTACCATTCACATCAACAAAATCAGAGCCTTCTGAAACGTTGGCCATGACTGTTTTTTCAAGGTCTAAGGCATTACGCAATTGGTCAAAATAAGCAACTTCCAACTGGGTGCCTGTTTTAACTGAACCACCATGTTCGATTGTACCTAAAATGGCTTTAATTAATGTCGTTTTACCAACACCGTTATCACCGACTAAACCAATACGGTCACCACGCATGATAAGAGCAGAAAAATCTTTGATCAGTAGATTGTCACCATAAGATACGCTTAAGTTTTCGATATCAAAGACTAATTTACCTGAACGATTGGCGTCTTGAGTCGCCATACTCACTTTGCCTTGTTGTGAGCGACGTGCTTTTGATTCGTCACGTAAAGCTTTTAAAGCACGAACGCGGCCTTCATTACGGGTACGACGAGCCTTAATACCTTGACGAATCCAAGCCTCTTCTTCTGCTAATTTTTTATCAAATAAAGCATTCTGTTTTTCTTCTGCTTCCATTTGCTGAGCTTTAAGCTCTAAATAACGTGAATAGTTGCCTTCATACGTGCGTAAAACGCCACGATCGAGTTCAACAATTCGAGTTGCAATACTATCTACAAAAGAACGGTCATGTGAAATAAACAGAAGCGTTAAATTATTTTGATCGAGTAAGAATTTTTCTAGCCATTCAATACTTTCAACATCTAAATGGTTCGTCGGTTCGTCGAGCAGTAATACGTCTGGTTGTGTCAAAAGAGCGCGCGCTAATAAAACACGGCGTTTACGTCCACCAGATAAGTCTGCTAAGTCTGCATTTGGATCAAGCCCCATTTTACTTAAAAGAGCATTTACCTTGTTCTCTAGTGCCCAGCCGTCTAACTGGTCTAGTTTATGCTGAAGGTTACCCATACGGTCACAGGCTTCCATGTCTCCTAGCATACAAGCGTCGGTCGCTTCATGATAAGCCCTGAGTACTTCTGCCGCTTCTCCGGCACCATCTGCCACAATGTCGGCTACTTTGCCAGAGTCCATTGGAACGTCTTGGGCTAACATTGAGACAGTTAAACCATTTTGAATGGAAACTTCACCAGAATCTGGTAATAGGCTTCCCTCGATGAGTTTAAGTAAAGTAGACTTACCTTCACCATTACGCCCAATTAAACAGACTCGTTCGCCACGTTCTAGATTAAAGTTCGCGCCATCGAGCAGGGCAGGTCCGCCAAAAGCAAGTTGGACATCCCTTAGGGTAATATAGGCCATAATGTTTTCCAGAATCTCAAATGAGGATTTAAATGACTAAACCACCATATCATGATGATCAAGCGTCATTGTCCGCACCCATTGAAGATTTGCAAGTGCGAATTACATTTTTGGATGATTTAGTTGAAGAATTAAATCAACAACTCGCTATTCAGACTCAAGAAATAGCTGATTTAAAAAAACAAATGCAATTTCTTTATCAACGGGTGGAATCTTCAGATTTATCCGAAGGTATTGCTCCTTTTGATCCATCAACCAATAAACCGCCCCATTATTAATAAAATGGCAAGTTCAATACTTGCCATTTTATTAGAGTTTAGTCGTAAGTTGAGCTTAAAAGCCATGTAATACGATCTTCCCTTTTGTTGTGCCACTTTCAATTTGCTGGTGAGCTAACTTTAAGTTTTGTGCATTAATCGGGGTTAAAGTTTGCGTAACTGTGGTTTTGATTTTACCTGCGTCAACAAGCTCTGCAACCTCATTGAGTAATTCACTTTGTTTAGCCATGTCTTGGGTTTGATACATAGAACGAGTAAACATAAACTCCCAGTGAACTGATACGGACTTAGATTTAAAAGGTTTAATGTCTAACTGTGCCGGATCATCAATCAGTCCAAAATGGCCTTGTGGTGCAATCAACTCGACGATGTCTGATAAATGTTGATCTGTTTGCGTGGTTGAAAAAACATATAAAGGTGCATTTAAACCAAGTTGCTTTATTTGAGGTGCTAAAGGTTGAAGATGATCTAACACATAATCAGCACCGAGTTGCTTAACCCATTCTTGTGTTTCTGATCGTGAAGCCGTTGTAATAATCGTTAGATTAGTCAATTGTTTAAGAAGTTGAATCGTAATTGAACCAACTCCGCCAGCACCACCAATGACTAAAATTGAAGTATTTTCTGGGACAACCTTTGGGACCTGTAATCGATCAAATAACATTTCCCACGCCGTAATTGCGGTTAAAGGGAGAGCTGCCGCTTCGGTAGGTTCTAAAGAATTCGGTTTATGACCAACGATGCGTTCATCAACCAACTGTAATTCACTATTACTGCCTTGGCGATTTAATGCACCTGCATACCAAACTAAATCACCAACTTTAAATTGAGAAACTTGATCTCCAATTGCTTCAACCACTCCTGCTGCATCCCAGCCAAGAACTTTCCATTGATTATTCTCCGCATTGACATTCTTACGAATTTTAGTGTCGACTGGATTAACTGAAATTGCTTGTATGCGAACCAGTAGATCATGACCTTCTGCAACAGGTGTATCTAGTTCGACGTCAATAAGTACCTCTGGCGATGTAATAGAACCTGCTTTTTGATATGCCACAGCTTTCATAATTATGATTCCTCTTGTTGAGAGTTTGATCATAACGTAAGCTTAAATTTGGTGACTACAGACAAATAACGCTCATAGTGTCAAAAAGGATACTGTAAAATGGCAAAAGCACGGCATTCTAGTTTTGATTGCTCTCCGGGTTGTTCTGTTGAGGCAGCCATTAGTTTGATTGATGGAAAGTGGAAATGCGTCATTCTTTGGCATTTGTTTAATGAAGGCACTTTACGATTCAATGAAATTCGAAAGCGCGTTCCGAGCATTACCCAAAGAATGTTAACTAATCAGCTACGTGAGTTAGAACAAGACGGGATTATTCATCGAGAAGTTTATCCTCAGGTTCCGCCTAAGGTTGAGTATTCTTTAACTGATTTAGGGCAGGGTTTGGAGCAGATCCTTCTTGCTTTAAAAACATGGGGAGATGCCCATCTTGATCAGTTTGGTAAATTGACACTTGTTGATCGCAATCAGAATCCTTAAATATATCTGAGTAAACTCACACAATTTGCACTGTGAAATGCCGATATTTTAGGTGTTGCTATCTTATTGGGTATTATTTTTATCATGTAACTTGCGTTTTCTGGTCAGCTTATGCAACTCTAATAAAAGAGATTAATAGGTTTTGCTATGGACAATATGGGAATTTGGGTTACCGTTATCATTGTTCTTTTCGTACTAGGCTCCATTTTTGGTTTAAGAGTGAGCCCTCGTGAAAAGGCACTTGGTATTATGCGTGACAAAGCTCGCAAAATAGGGCTACATCCACGCGTAATTGTTGCACCTGAATGGACACATGTTCCAATGGCGACTGAAAAACGTGCCAGCATGGTTGCTTATTATAGTGTATTGATTCCCGATGCCCGTTTATCTTTAATGCGTGCTCGCGTTATAGACGGCAAGTTAAAAGTAATTCAGGGTGATGAGAAATTTAATGATTCTCCCATTGCATTAAAAGGGATTTATGCTATTGATATGCAGGCAAACTGTGTAGGACTTTATTGGGATGAGGAATCAGACCTAAGAGCAACACAATTAGATGAGATGAAGGCTTATCTGTTGGCCTTGGCTACAGCCTGATTTTTAAATTTATTGGTATAGGAATAACATTTTATATGGCGAATACCTCGCGCTCTGCATCTCAAAGCACAGCATCTACTGCACCTGCTGCACCTAAACGTGCCTTAGTGATTGTGGAGTCGCCTGCCAAAGCGAAAACCATCAATAAATATTTGGGTTCGCAGTTCATTGTAAAGTCTTCTGTAGGTCATGTACGTGACTTGCCAACGGGCGGCAGTAAATCAACAGAGAAAAAGCCGGCTGCTCGGACCAAACTCTCTGAAGCCGAAAAAGAACAAAAAGCTAGTCAAGCTTTAGTTAACCGTATGGGAGTTGATCCAGAGCATGGCTGGGAAGCTCATTATGAAGTTCTGCCAGGTAAAGAAAATGTCGTTGCTGAACTAAAGAAACTTGCCAAAGATGCAGATGCGATCTATCTCGCAACGGATTTGGATAGAGAAGGGGAAGCCATTGCTTGGCACCTAAGAGAAGTTATTGGTGGTGATGACAGTCGTTATCACCGCGTGGTGTTTAATGAAATTACCAAAAATGCCATTCAAGAAGCATTTAAACAGCCAACACGTCTAGATCTGAATCGCGTAAATGCTCAGCAAGCACGCCGTTTCTTAGACCGAGTCGTGGGCTTTATGGTTTCGCCATTACTTTGGGAAAAAATTGCCCGTGGTTTATCTGCTGGACGTGTACAGTCTGTTGCAGTCAAACTGGTTGTTGAACGTGAGCGTGAAATTCGCGCATTTATTCCTGAAGAATATTGGCAAGTTTTTGCAGATACGGTTTCTAAAAAAGATGATATTCGTCTTGAAGCGGTTAAACAGGCTGGAAAAACATTAAAGCTAAAAAATAAAGCTGAAACTGATGCTTTATTAGATGTTTTAAAAGGTGCTGAATATAAAGTTGCACAACGTGAAGATAAACCGACTAAGGTTAATCCAAGCGCGCCTTATATCACTTCAACGTTACAGCAAGCTGCAAGTACACGTTTAGGCTTTTCTGTGAAGAAAACCATGATGTTGGCGCAGCGTTTGTATGAAGCGGGTTTCATTACCTATATGCGTACTGACTCAACTTTCTTGAGTGATGATGCAGTAAGTATGGTCCGTGCACATATTGAAAGCCAATATGGTGAAAAATATATACCGGCAAAGCCAAACCGCTACGGTAACAAAGCGGGTGCTCAAGAAGCCCATGAGGCGATTCGTCCCTCGAATGTTGCGCTTACTGGTGATCAACTTGCGGGTGTAGAGCGTGATGCTCAACGTCTATATGATTTGATCTGGCGTCAGTTTGTTGCGTGTCAAATGACACCAGCAGAATATTTATCTTCTACTTTGATTGTTGAAGCCGCGAATGTTGAGTTAAAGGCAAAAGGCCGTACGCTTGTATTTGAAGGCTTCACTAAAGTACGCGGTGCTAATAAGTCAGACGACGATATTATTTTACCTGCCATTAAAGTAGGCGAAATTTTAAAGTTAGAAAAATTAGATCCAAGTCAGCACTTTACTAAACCACCTGCACGTTTTACTGAAGCATCTTTAGTTAAAGAGCTTGAAAAACGTAGTATTGGCCGTCCTTCAACCTATGCAGCTATTATTTCTACCATTCAAGAACGTGGTTACGTTAAGTTAGAAAACCGTCGTCTTTTTGCCGAGAAAATGGGCGAGATTGTGACGGATCGTCTGGATGAAAGTTTTAATAACCTGATGAACTATGCCTTTACGGCAGATCTTGAAGGTCAACTTGATAAAGTCGCAACAGGTGAGCGTAATTGGAAAGAGTTGCTAGACACTTTCTATGGTGACTTTAAGAAACGTTTAACCAATGCTCAGGGTGAGCAGGGAATGCGCCGTAACCAACCGGTTGAAGTACCAGCAGTACATTGCCCTGAATGCTCACGTCCAATGCAGATTCGTACAGGTACAACTGGTGTGTTCCTAGGGTGTTCTGGCTATAACTTGCCACCTAAAGAACGTTGTAAAGGTACACTGAACTTAACACCTGTTGAATCTTTGGCAGCTTTATCTGATGACGATGGTGCTGAAACTGCTGACTTGATGTCAAAGCATCGCTGTGAGAAATGTGGCACGGCCATGGACAGCTATGTGATTGATGGTGGCCGTAAGTTGCATGTATGTGGTAACAACCCAGACTGTGATGGCTTTGAGCTTGAAGAAGGTGAGTTTAAGATTAAGGGTTATGATGGCCCAACCATTCCATGTGATAAATGTGATGGCGAAATGCAGCTTAAGACGGGTCGTTTTGGTCCATATTTCGCTTGTACGAGCTGTGACAATACACGTAAAGTCTTGAAAAGTGGTCAACCTGCACCTCCACGTGTAGAACCAATCAAGATGGAGCATTTACGCTCAGCGAAACATGATGACTTTTTTGTGTTACGTGATGGCGCGGCTGGTCTATTTTTGGCAGCAAGTAAATTCCCGAAAATTCGTGAAACACGTGCACCAAAAGTTGCAGAGCTACGAAGTGTTGCAGCTCAGCTTGATCCAAAATATCAATTTATTTTGCAAGCCCCAGATGTAGATCCTGAAGGGAATCCAACAGTTGTGAAATTCAGTCGTAAGAATCAATCACAATATGTAGGTTCAGAAACACCAGAAGGTAAACAAACCAAATGGAGCCTGATTTATCAAGATGGTAAATGGGTTGAGGGCTAAACAAGTCCACAATAAAAAATGCTAGCTCAGCTAGCATTTTTTATGTCTAAAACAATAAAAGAAAAATTTAATTTTATGGGGAACAAGAATGTGGAAAAACATTCGAGTCTTATGCTTATTCATTATTTTATTGATTGTTGCTGTTCAAGCATGGCGAGATCAGAATCAAGACTGGAATCAATCTATTGTAGTCGTTCTACATCCAGTGAATACTGATGGTTTACAGACAACACAGAGCTATATTCATCAGTTGAAAAATGAAGATTTTTGGACAATTAAAAACTATTTAAATGAGTGGTCACAGCATTATCGCGGGCAATCAGGGAACTTTGAAATTCGCTTAGGACAACAGTTGCAGCAACGACCACCTGAGGTTCCTCAAAATGCCAATATCTTGCATGTTATGTGGTGGAGCCTAAAGTTTCGTTTTTATGCATGGCGACAACAACAACCCGAGGATAGTGGAGCCTCACTCAAACTTTACTTAAATTATTATGATCCGAATTATCAGAAAGTCTTGATCCATTCGACTGCTTTAGAAAAAGGTCGTATTGGTAGCGTTAATTTATTTGCGACCAAAACACAAGCTTCACAAAATCAGGTTGTGATTGCTCATGAGTTATTGCATGGCTTTGGAGCACAGGACAAATATGATTTAAAAACAGGACAACCTATTTATCCTTTAGGTTATGCCCAACCTGAAAAAGTGCCTCTATATCCACAGACTGATGCCGAAATCATGGGTGGTCGAACGCCCTTATCTGAGCAGAGCAGTAAAATGCCGAATGGCTTACAAGAAACAATCATAGGGTTACCTACTGCCCAAGAAATTGGCTGGGTGAAATAAAACTGTGGATAAATACTGCTTTATCCACATCAATTGTTAAGAAACGATGCAGATTTTATACAGACAAAAAGTGTGAAGTACATCACTATTGTTGGGTAGATGAAATTCTAATACCTGATAATAAGAGTAGCCATGATGAAAACTGTAGGTAATGATTTGGTACGTAATCAGTTACATGCTGACCGTAAATGGTATTTGATATTAGGCTTTGTGCTTATTGGTTTTGGTCTGATTTTATTTAGTTCATTGCCATTTGCGACTTTTTCTGTCGTTTTTTTATTTGGAATACTCATGATGGTCGGCGGTGTGTTACATCTCGTCGCGGCTATGAGTGTTTTTAAAGGTGCAAGCCGATGGTTATGGGCACTGTTTGGTGTGCTGTATCTCATGGCTGGCTATTACGCTTTTTCTACTCCAGTCACTACAGCTGTTGTTTTGACAAGCCTATTGTCTATAGCGCTGATTATTGCTGGTGCTATACGTACTATAAATGCAATTTTACTTAAGCCTATTACAGGATGGGGCTGGACCTTGTTTTCAGGATTGCTCACCTTATTTACAGGTATTTTAATTTTGGTTTCTAAAGATTCACCTTTTTGGGTGCTGGGAATGTTCCTTGCTGTTGATATCTTATTTCAGGGAATTAACTTCCTTGGTTTAGCTTCAGCCATCAAACATCTTCCATCTAGTTCAAAAACAGTATTTTAAAAATAATATCGACTCAAAGAGCACTTTAAGTGCTCTTTGTGTTTTTAAGAGTCTAAGGTTCATCTCTGTTCTGGGTCTGCTAAACTATGCCTTGGTGTGTTAGCGATATGTGTTATGAGTCTTGCAAAATTAATTAATGAACTAAATGCTCAGCAAAAAAAAGCAGCGACTACCTCTGCACAGAACTGTTTAGTTTTGGCGGGTGCTGGTTGTGGCAAGACTAAAACGATTGTTGCGCGTGCAGCCTATTTAATTGATCAAGGCTTACCAGCAAATCAAATTCAGATTTTAACTTTTACGCGACGTGCTGCGAGTGAGATTGTTGCAAGAGTAGAGCAACATGTAGGAGCACAAGCAAAAGGTTTGCGAGCTTCAACTTTTCATACTTTTTGTATGTATTTACTACGCCGTAATCCACAAGCTTTTGGGTTAAATCAATTTAGTATTATTGATCGCGATGATCAATTACTCATGTTCCGTTTATTAAGAGGCAAAGATAAAGATAATGTTTTGCCTAAAGCCGCAGAGCTGTGTGATTTATATTCTTATGCTCGAAATACTCAAACAAAGCTTTCGGAAGCATTAATCAAACAGCTTCCAGATGCATATGAGCATAAAACTCAAATCGCAGATTTGATGAAAACCTATGAGCAGCGAAAAAGAGAACGTAATTTTTTAGATTACGACGATATCTTGTCGATTGTGGCTGTACATTTACAAAACTCGGAAGCACTCACCAACTGGGTTGCAGGTTTTTGTCAGGCACTGCTGGTTGATGAAATGCAAGATACCAACCCTTTGCAATGGGCTTTATTGCAGCCGTTAATTGGTAAAGTGAAGCTGTTTTGTGTTGGTGATGATGCGCAGTCAATTTATGGCTTTCGTGGTGCAGACTTTGAAAATATCCATTCTTTTAAAGAGCGGATACCTGACGCAGTCATTCATACACTGGATTTAAATTACCGCTCGACTCAAGAAATTTTAGATTTATCAAACTGGTTATTAGCAAATAGCCCAATTGATTATCAAAAACAGTTACAAGCACATCGTGGTCAAGGCCAAAAGCCACAGCTACATTTATTTGGTAACGAGTTCGAAGAGGCGAATTGGATTGCGCAAGACTTAATTACACGGCATCAGCAAGGTGCGGGCTGGTATGACCATATGGTTTTAGTCCGTTCTGGTTATAGCGCTCGTTATTTGGAAGGGGCTTTTATTGCTGCTGAAATTCCTTATCGTTTTATTGGTGGTGTAAAACTTCTTGAGTCGGCACATGTGAAGGATGTGCTTAGCCTACTAAGGATTGTGAGTAACCCTCACGATGATTTAGCTTGGATGCGGTTTTTAACCTTGTGGGACGGTATTGGCGATGTTGGAGCGAGTAAGCTAGCTCAAGAGCTAATGGGAATTACTGATGTTGAGGAGCGCTGCAAGCGTCTAGAGCGCCATGGAAAAGTTCCTTTACAGGCCATTTTAATTTTAAAACAGCTAGATGTATTACAGCAGCATGTTGAAGCAAGTATTGGCTTAGCACTTGATGCTTTAGGTGAACAGCTAGAACAAAATTATAAAACTAAAGATTGGTCACGTCGGTTAAAAGACTTTGATTTGGTCAAACAACTTGCACGCAAACATGCATCTTTGGGCGAATTTCTTGAAGAATATGTGCTTGAACCAATTTCAATTTCTGAAATTGAAAAAGCAGCTGATCAGGATTTAGTCACTTTAATTACGGTTCATTCAGCTAAAGGTGCGGAGCAGAAAGTCTGTTATGTACCTCATGTATCGCCCAATCAATATCCTTATGCAAGAGCACAGGGCGATTTTGACGATGTCGAGGAAGAGCGCCGCGTATTGTATGTTGCATTAACACGCGCAGAAAATGAATTAATTTTGACCAAGCAAAACCTCAATACATGGTCAGAAGATAATTATGATGAGCAAGGCCGTAAAATCGAAAGTTATTTCCTAAATGATCTTCCTGCACATTTAGTTCAGGCAAAGATTCATAGGCAAGTACCTCAGCCGTTTGCCAAAAAGCAATGGAACCGTTCACCTACAGTAAATTTAGGTTTTGGTATCGATCTGGATTAAACTACTGTATAAGACACTGTGATTACTTAAATATATATTGGCTGCTCCCTTTTATTGCCAATTAAGGTTAGAAAATGAAGATATTAGTTCGTAATTTAGATCGTGCTGTGAGTGAAACTGAAATTTTAGAGTTATTCAAAGCATATGGTAAAGTTGAGACGTGTGTTCTTGTTACTGATAAAGACACAGGTAAATCAAAAGGTTTTGGTTTTGTTGAGATGCCTAACCCACGTGAAGCAATTAAGGCAATTAAAGGCTTAAACCTGCTTAAAGTTAAAGGCAATGGAATTCGAGTTAAAGCAGCCGAAGAGTAAGTCTTTATTGTGAAAAGACAGTTTTTAGCTCTTTCGATTGTCGCGCCAAATGGTACTCGCATAGCTGAAGGTATAAAAACACTTGAAGTGCGTTCATGGGTGCCGACACAGTTACCAGTGAAAGATCTATTAATTGTCGAGAACCAAAATTTTTTAGTCAAAGATACTGATGAAGAAGAGGGAATTGCTGTCGCTTTGGTTGATGTCGACTCTATTCATGCTTGGCGAAATGACGAAATTGAGTCTGCATGTGCAACTGCTTGGGACGAAGGGTATTTTGCTTGGGTTATAAGTAATGTCCGTCCTATAAGGCAGCCATTAAAAACTTTAGCTAAACGTAAAATTTATCAGGTTGAGCTGGATTTACCATAAATAACGTTGATTTTATTAATGGAGTCGTTAAGCTAAAGAATAGCTGTTGCAATAGCGATTTTAGAACAGGAAAGTTTAGTTATGTCACGTGTTGCTCGTTATCATGCCGATCGTACCAATCAGAAGCTCTATTTTGCGCGTTTAGCGTGTCAACAGGCAGAACAGACCGATCATGTGCAACAGATACAAGCTTATCGTGAAGCAGCTGTATTTCACTTACATGGCGCAATGTTAGCTTTCTTACAAGAATTGGTACGTTATTACCGTTTAAATGATTTGCAACCTACCTTAAAATCTATTGAGGAACATATGGCGGCAAAAGGGCAAGTTTCTCCTGAAGTGTCCATTTTGCAACAATTGGCAAAAGATGGCTTCGTTGCTGAATTAAAACGAGCTTATCGTATGTGCCAATATGCGCCGGAACCTAAAGAGCCGACCCCTGAAGAAGAAACATCTTCTAACCTGATTATTAAAGTGACTCAAGGTCCACAATCTTGGTTACCAGATGTTAAGATTTTGCGTGAATGGCATCGCGAATTAAGCCATTTAATCGATGGTTTTCGTAATGAAATGGTCGAGTTCTAAAATTAAACTGCCCGAGTGCTTGAAATTTACTCCGGGTGTGCCTATATAAATAAGACAAGAGATGCAAAGTGCAAGGGTGCTTTGCCACCATGTTGAAACATGGAGGAAGTATATGTCTATACAGCAATTGAAAGAGTTATTTGGGAATCAAGAAGCCGTTTTGGAATTAGTCCAACTCGAAGGTGGCGAACTCGCCTTGCGTAATGCAGGTTCTGAGAATGAACCCTTGGTTAAAATTCAATTTAGCGATGAAGTAAAAGCAATCTTGGGTGAGCAAACTCCAGTTGTTGCTCAGCATATGATTCAGGCTGCATTGTTTGGGCTGCTTGAAAAGCAGGTAAACGAGTGGCAGGCTGAGGTATTAGACGAACAGCCTAAATTCTTGAGTTAAAAAAAGCGTACTCTTGAGTACGCTTTTTTTATCGGGTTAATGAATAGTTGACTGATGGGCAAGCTCGATCTGATTTAATATATGATGGCTCATATTCTTTGCCATTTCCTCTTTGGCATAGAACACTTCACCAATATTTTCATCTCTGATCACCGCAGCTTCTTCTTTACTTTCCGCGCAAATTAACACCTGAATTTGAGGGTTTAATTGCTTGGCAATAGCCACAATACGGTGAATGTCCAAAATATCCATAGGTGAGATCACCAAGAGTCTTGCATGCATAATGTGTGCTTGAATTAAAACACTTGGTTCAGTTGCCACACCACTCACAGCAGCAATGTTCGAATGACGTAGCTTTTCTACGATTTCACGATTCTCTTCGGCAATAACGACTTTAATATTTTCATTAATTAAATTTTCAGTAATACGTCGTCCAACACCACCATATCCGACAATAACGACCTGATCGCGTAAGTAAGCTTGATCAACTTCATCGGGTAACATTGCTAATGGGTCGCCACTACGTTCAAGAAGTCGGGCTAAGTGAGAGCGCTCTCGAATCCAGCGTTGTACAGGTTCAATGGCTGAGAATATAAAAGAGTTGAGCGTAATTGAAAATAAAGCACCTGCCAGAATCAGATTTTGTGCTTCTAAAGTTAATAAACCTAATGAGACACCGAGAGTTGCTAAAATAAACGAGAACTCACCAATTTGGGCCAAACTCGCCCCCACTGTAAGGGCTGTATTGATGGGATAACGAAAGAATAAAACCAAAGCCATTGCCGCAAGTGTTTTCCCCACCATGATAATTGCGATAACAGCCAAAATATGTAGTGGACGTTCTACAAGAATATTTGGGTCAAACAGCATTCCCACAGAAACAAAAAACAGAATTGAGAAAATTTCACGTAGTGGAAGCGTTTCCTCTTCTGCACGATGACTAAAGTCCGATTCTTTAACAACCATCCCAGCAAAGAATGCGCCTAGTGCCATGGAAACCCCAAAAATGGCATAAGATCCGTAGGCGATTGAAACAGCAGCTGCAACAACAGTGAGGGTAAATAACTCTCTTGAACCTAAACGCGCAACAAACTGCATGATGATAGGAACAACACGTTTACCCACAATAAGCATAAAGGCAATGAAGCCAATTACTTTTAATAAAGTTATCCCAAGCGTTAACCAGATGTTGCTATCAGCACCTTCAGGGGCTTTGCCACCTAATAAAACAGCGGTGGCTGGAAGTAGGACTAAAACCAGTACCATCACTAGATCTTCGACCAGCAGCCACCCCACAGCAATTTTGCCGTTGACTGAATCTAAAAGGCCTCTGTCCCCTAAAGCTTTTAATAATACGACCGTACTCGCACACGACAGACTTAAGCCAAAAACGAGTGCAGAGCCAAAGCTCCATCCCCATAGCATGGATACGCCAACTCCCAACAGGGTAGCGACCGCAATTTGTAAAATCGCGCCTGGTAGGGCAATACGGCGAACAAGCAATAGGTCATTTAATGAAAAGTGCATTCCTACACCAAACATCAGAAACATGACACCGAGTTCTGCAAGTTGGTTCGCAAGATGAATATCTGCTTCTATACCCGGGGTATTCGGGCTAATAATAATTCCGGCAATTAAATAGCCGATAAGAGGGGGAAGTCTTAATCGGGCTGCAATATAGCCAAAAATGAGGGCAACGCCGAAACCAACAGCAAGTAAAATAATTAAATCTACGTCATGCGGCACTAAAAACTCCTTTTACGTGAGTTAGGCTAAAGACAAGCATAAAAAATGCCAAGGCGAAATATATGGAAAGTTTAACAAAAAAAAGTTACGTATAAAAAAAATGCAAAAAAAAACGACTTCATTGTGAAGTCGTTTTTTTGCGAGGCTAAAATTATTTGATTTTAGCTTCTTTGAAAATCACGTGTTGACGGATTTTTGGATCAAATTTTTTGATTTCCATTTTTTCCGGCATAGTACGTTTGTTTTTAGTCGTGGTATAGAAATAACCTGTACCAGCTGTAGAAACGAGACGAATCTTATCACGCATTGTTCAGACTCCTTAGATCTTTTGACCTTGAGCACGAAGGTCTGCAACAACCTTTTCGATACCCAATTTGTCAATAATACGCATACCTTTAGTGGTTAAACGAAGACGTACAAAACGTTTTTCGCTTTCTAACCAGAAACGGTGGTGGTGCAGGTTCGGCTCGAACCGGCGCTTGGTTTTGTTGTTGGCGTGTGAGACGTTGTTACCAACGACTGGACGCTTGCCGGTAACTTGGCAAACCTTAGACATGGTGTAACTCCATTGATTCAGCCAACAGCAAATCTGTGGCCAGTCATACTAAATGTAAACGGATGAATTCATTCAAGGGGCGTTTTATACCAAAAATACGATTAAAAGACAAGCGGAATTGGTAAAAACGAGGCATGATTTAGTATAACAGATCATGCCTTGATCAGTTAGCGCAACAAGGTTTTCGAAATGAAACGATGAATGGGCTTATTGAACGGTGGAAGAATGTATTTAAGGCTATAAAGTTTTGGATTTGACATTACCGAACGTTCATGAGAAAGGCTAAAAAAGCCCTCTGGTCCGTGATATTTACCCATACCTGATGCCCCAATTCCTCCAAACGGTAAATCATCCTGAGCCACATGGGTAATGACCATGTTGATTCCGAAATGTCCTGAGTGGGTGTGCTGTGCAACATAATCAGCACGCGCCTGATCATAGTCGAAATAATACATCGCTAGAGGACGTGGACGACTATTAATGAATTCGACGACTTCTTCTAGTTGGTCATATTCTAAAATTGGCAGGATAGGGCCAAAAATTTCATTTTGCATAATGTCCATTGCAGTCGTTACGCCTGTAACTAAAGTCGGCGCAATTTTACGGACATCATCTAAAATTTCATTTTGTGGGTTAACTTCAACAATACGAGCACCTTGATCGCGGGCATTTTCAAGGTAGCCCTGAATCCGGTTGTATTGCTTGTCATTAATAATAGATGTGTAATCTTGATTATTGCGGAAGTGTGGATACATGCCAGCCACAATCAATTTAAAGTTTTCGATGAACTCAGCAGTTTTTCCGCGCGGTAAGAAAATATGGTCAGGTGCAACACAAGTTTGTCCTGCATTCCATAATTTCCCTACAGCAATACGTTGAGCCACATCTTTCATATCCATTGATGCATGCACAAGTGCAGGAGATTTTCCGCCTAATTCAAGAATAACAGGAACTAGATTTTGAGCTGCGGCTGCCATCACTGTTTTACCAACAGAAGTTGAGCCTGTGAAAATCATTTTGTCAAAAGGCAAATGACTAAAAGCATCTGAAATAACGCCACCACCATTTACCACAGCAACTAATTCTTGTGGAAAGGCTTCTGCTAATACACTTTCAAGAACTCGCCCAAAGTTTGGGGAGGCACTAGAAATCTTGATCATGGCATGGTTGCCCGCTGCCAGCGCACAAATTAATGGCCCAACTGAGAGCAGCAATGGATAATTCCATGGTGTAATAATACCAATTACACCCATAGGTTGATATTGTACCCAACCTTTTGCGGGTTGATGTAATACACTGATATGGCGTTTTGAAGGTTTCATCCACGCTGTCAGATGTTTACTATAATATTTGATTTGTTCCAAACTGGTGAGTAACTCACCAATTTTTGTTTCCATAACTGCACGATTGCCATAATCAAGGTTAATTGCGTCGGCAATCTGATCTTGATATTTTACCAAGACTCTTTTAAGACGAGCTAAACGATCAATACGCTCTTTAGCAGTGGGTACCGGATGACGTAAATAAGCAAGCTTTTGTTGTTCAAGCAAATCATGTAAATGCTTAACATCATAAGGAAGCTGAGTCTCTGGATTTGTTTTTGTTTGACTGTTCATCGGTACTTACCAAATATATTGATATGTTTATTTTTTAGAGTAAATACTCTAAATAGTCAAGTCAGTTTATGTGTTTAAGTCTTAACCATTTGAATTATTAAAGGTTATTAAAATGTCTCAACCTAAAGCTCTGAAGACAAAAGACCGGATTTTACAAATCAGTTTGCAGCTTTTTAACGAGCGAGGTGAACGGTCGGTTACAACCAATCATATTGCTGCGGAGTTAGGTATCAGTCCCGGAAACTTGTATTATCATTTCCGGAACAAGCATGAAATCATTAAGGAATTAATGTATCTATATCAGGCCGAGACGTTGGAAGTACTTTCTTTACCTGACGATAGACCATTAACGACCAATGATAAAATCAACTATTTTCAAGTGCTCAGTGGCCAGTTATGGAGCTACCGTTTTATTCATCGTGATGTTTATCATTTAGTTGAAAGTAACGAAGACTTCAAAAAGATTTATCCGCGTTTTGCGGGGCAGGTCATGCAACAGGGACAAAAGATTTATCAAGCCTTTGTAGATGCAGGTCTTATGAAAATGACGGCATCAGAAATTGAAGCGCTCATTATTAACCTCTGGATTGTATTAACAAACTGGACAAACTTTTTATATATGTCTGGTCATATTAGTGACAATAACCATTTAGAAGAAAAATGGGTTTGGCAAGCATTACGCCAAATGGTTTTCCTTGAAGGGCCTTATCTTATGGGTGAAAGCCGAGCAACTTATGAGCAGTTGCTTGAATCTCTTGGCCCTTCAGATCTATTTGCCAGCTTATCGTCCTTAAAAGACGAATAGTTGTGCTTGTTTATTTAGGGCGCTAGAATACTCGGCCTATTAAAAAATTTATCTCAATTAAGTGATATTAACCAAATGAATATGACCACTGCCAATACAGCCCGTTTACTGATTACTTGTGAAGACAAGCCAGGGATCGTACAAGCGGTATCGAGCTTTTTGTATCACCAAGGTGCAAACATTACCGCGCTTGATCAGTATGCGACGGAAGCTCAGGGCGGACGTTATTTCATGCGTGTTGAATTTGAACTTGATCATTTACAGTCGCGTAAAGATGCATTAATTCAAACTTTTGCTGCGAACGTTGCTGAGCGTTATGGCATGCAATGGCGCCTTGCTTTCGTAAACGATGTTAAAAAAGTTGGTATTTTAGTTTCTAAAGTTGACCATGCATTGCTTGAGTTGTTATGGCGTCATGCACGTGGTTCATTACCTTGCGAAATTACTCATGTCATTTCAAATCATGAAGATCTACGTGAATCTGTTGAAAACTTTGGTATTCCATTTACGGTAATTAAAGTCACCAAAGATAATAAAGCTGAAGCTTATGCGCAAATTGATGAAATGATGCAAGGCAATGATTTATTAGTTCTTGCACGTTACATGCAGATTTTAAACGAAGATTTTGTTGCGAAATGGGAAATGAAAATCATCAATATTCATCATTCTTTCTTGCCAGCATTTGTGGGCGCAAATCCGTATAAACAAGCTTATGAAAAAGGTGTGAAGTTGATTGGTGCGACAGCTCACTATGTGACTGCTGACCTTGATCAAGGCCCAATTATTGAGCAAGATGTTGAACGTGTGAGCCATAACTATAATGTTGAGCAATTACGTGAGCTAGGTGAAGATGTAGAACGTAATGTATTGGCTCGTGCAGTAAAGTGGCATTTAGAAGACCGTATTATTGTAGATGGTAATAAGACCGTTGTTTTTTAAATAACGCTTATTCTAAAAAAGCACGCTTCTTGCGTGTTTTTTTATATTCAAAATACATTTGGAATGATATAACGTATCGGTGATTGGATAGGTCTGTGGTAATATTGGTTTTGTTCAATATGAAATTATTCAAGCAATACAAATTTGATTAAGTGAATGATGAGCAAGTGATCAACACTGATGTAACTATGAGAAAACTAAAGTAAAGACACTCAATAGTTACAAATGGGTGACATAGCGCAGATGATTTTCTCAAAAAATAGTTGCAAATGAAAACACTTCTCATTTATTATTGTGGCACTTTATTGTTCTATCCGATGTTTGAAATCGTTTCTATAAATAGAAATCGGAAATCATCATCCATTAGGTAATTAGATTCTTATGAGTCAATCTTCCGCAGCCTTAAATTCTCCCAATCCGATGAAAAAGAAAGTCATCACAGCACTAATTGCGGTTGCAATTGGTCATATCGGGGTTTTATGGGCAGTCAACCATATTAAGCCTGCTGAATTAAAGCCAATCGAGAAGAAACCTTTACAGGTACGTTTCGTAAAAATTCAAGAGCAACCAAAACCACTACCTCCTAAGCCAAAGGAACCGCCAAAAAAACCGGAACCTAAGAAAGAAGTGAAGGAAGTTAAAGTTGTTGAAAAACCTGTAACGCCACCGAAAAAAGTGGAAAAGATTCAACAGGTGAAAAAGGCTGAAACTCCAAAAGAAACAGTAAAGACAGAACCTAAAGTTGAAACCAAAGTGGTGACAACGACGACGACAGTCACTGAAAAAGTAGTTGAGAAACCAAAGCCAGTAGTACAAGAAGCTCCTAAAGCTCAACCTGCTCCTGATCCATCACCGAAACGAGTTTCAATTGGTGGTTCGGGTGTACAGTGGAGTCGTTCACCACGATTAACAGTTTCTTCAAAAGATTTACAAGGCGAAGCACGCTCTGTCATGGTACTGATTGAAGCCGATGAAAAAGGCAAGATTATTAATGTGCGAGTGACCAGAAGTAGTGGTATTTCAAGTCTAGATGACAAAGTTGTCCGTGCTGTTCGCGGTGCGAAATTTAAACCTTATATGGAAAATGGGGTTGCTTACCCAATTAAAGCAGAGCAACCCTTTGATTTAACCCCTTAAATGAATTTGAGTCCCAACGGCTAACCTTAATCAGGAGTTCAATATGAACTTTTCAATCTATTGGCAACATGCAGATGCAGTGAGTAAAACCCTGTATTTCATTTTATTGGCAATGTCGATTGCTACCTGGACAGTTTTCATCTTACGTTTGATGGGGACTCGCCAATTAAAGCAACAAGCTTATGCTCAGCTTTCTCAGGCTATCACTTCGCTAAAAGCAAAGTTACAACCATTAAGCTTTGAGCAACGTAAAGCGGTTGCAGAGCAGGCTCTACTTCGTCAAATTTCTGCTGAAAAAGTCAATGCTGAAAAAGGTATTTCTGTTTTAGGAACAATTGCTTCAATTGCACCATTCGTTGGTTTGTTTGGTACGGTATGGGGTATTTTCCATGCACTTGTTGCAGTAGGTAAGAGCGGACAGGCAGGGTTGGCTCAAGTGGCTACACCAGTAGGTGAAGCGCTTATTATGACGGGTCTTGGTCTTGCAGTTGCGATTCCTGCGGTATTGGCTTACAACATCTGTGTACGTGCTAACCGTGGTCTTGCTCATGATTTACAAGATCAAGCGCACAGCTTGTTAATTGACACGATGTTGCAGCAAGACTCAACTGTAAAATCTGATGTTAAAACTGCGCAGCAAAGTTATGTTGGAGGTCAAGCTTAATGGCTTTTCAATTGGGTGAAGACCACGATAGTGGCATAAATGAGATGAACCTCATTCCGCTAATCGACATTATGTTGGTGTTAATGATCATCTTTTTGGTCACAGCAACAGTTGCCAACCCATCGATTCCATTAACGCTTCCTAAAACAACTGCTGAAATTATTGATCCACCACCAAAAGCTATTACGATTAGTATTAATGCAAATGGTGAAGTGGCTTGGGATACTCAAGTAATTAGCCTTGATGAGCTTCAAAAACGTTTTCAAGAAGCAGGTCAAGGTGATGTTAAACCAACAGTTCAACTTCGCGCTGATAAAGAGTCGAAGTACGATACTGTTGCACAGGTAATGTCTCGCGCAAGTGAAGCCGGACTGAGCGATATTGCCTTTGTCAGTGAAAACTAAAATTTAGTTAAGCAATAAAAAAGCAACCGATTTGGTTGCTTTTTTATTGCTCTAATTTATTGATCTTTCATAAGATGCTGGAATTTACTATATAGCTTGAGCAACTTAGGTGGAATCGCAAAGTTGCAATAACCTTGTGAAGGATTCTTTGCATAGTAGTTCTGATGGTATTCTTCTGCTGGATAGAACGTCGGAACAGGAGATAACTCAGTCACAATATCAAGCTCGTCATCTTTTAAAGTTTGAATCGTATGTTCTGCTGCCTGCTTTTGCTCTTCATCAAAATAGTAAATAACAGAGCGGTATTGAGTGCCCATATCATTACCTTGACGGTTTAATGTAGTTGGGTCATGAGTTGCAAAGAACACATCGAGTAACTGGGAGTATGTTACTTGCTCTTCATCAAAATCTACCAAGATAACTTCAGCATGCTGAGTGTCGCCCTGACAAACTTGCTCATAAGTGGGATCAGTTGTATGCCCACCCGCATAGCCACTTGTCACTTTTTCTACGCCACGAATTTGTAAAAATACGGCTTCGACGCACCAAAAGCAGCCGCCGCCAAATAATGCCTGTTGCATTGTTTTTTCCTCTATTTCCTGCCTATTACAATAGGGTTTATATATTTAGATTACAAAGTAAAGCATGTATAAAAAAGTAAAGAAAAGTGCCTTACTTATTTCATTTTACTTGAGGTAAACCTTGGCGAACGATTTGAGAGAAATGTTCACTACTTTGATCTGAAAGCTGTTCAAAATTTTCAGTACGTGGGTTGATGTGTGCAATTTCATACCATTGTTTTAAACTAAAATTTTGATTAAGCGCTTTAAGATCATATAAATAATTAGGTAAGTAACCTGAAGCGATTAGGCGATAATCTTTAGGAAGTTGATAGGGGTTAATCGCTTGAACCATATCAAAAATTAAGGTGGTACAATTACTGGTTAGGGTGTTGTACCACTTCGGTTCTGCACGAAGTTCATCCGATTTCTTTAGATATTCTAAAAATAAGGCCTTCTGCTCGCGACGTGGCATGTTGACTGGAAAATTATAAACTTGCTCTTTGCGAATGTTACTGCGGGTGTAGACAATATCTTTTTCATCAGAAGCAATTAGGCTCAGTTCATATTTTCTAAAAAATCCACCAATTGCCGAAAACTCTTCGCTTTTTTCTTTACGAATTTCGATTGAAAATACTATGGGGTGTTGGTTCTTAAATTCAAAGCTGACCAATGTATGAGCAATTTGCGGTCCCATCCAATAAGAAGCAATGATGTTTATGCCATTCAACTGGTTAAGATCAAAAGTTCGAGTTTCCCACCGCACATCATAAGTGCCATCAGGATGCCAGTTGAAGTTACGCACATTATGGAGAGTAACTACATCGCCGTGCTTTTCGTAGCTCAGCATATTGGCAACTTCAGGGTTCCAGTCGCGGTCCTGACGTGCAGTAATCGAAAAATACCAAACGAGAGAACAAGCAAACGCGAGAAGATAAATCAGGATATCAGTACGGCGGCTAATAATATGGCCTTCAACATATAAGCCAGCCATACTGAGCGCAAAAGCGATCCAGATACCAATGAGTATGCGGCTACCTAACCAGCCAAAAGGGTGTTGAACCCAGAGCGCTACACATACCCAAATGCTAGAGAGCACAATAAACAGCGTGAATAGACTATGTAAAAACCCGAAAAGTAGGGCAGTAATAAATTCACGCGATCCAATATTGTGCATAGATGTCCATAGAATTATTTTTTATAAGTTGCAAATTCGAATGAAGTTCCTGATTTTTCATCAACTTGCTGTTCACTCGCAGTTTTATGAAATTCACTCGGGATTGTTGGATAATGTGCATCACCTTGCACATCTAAGTCAACATGAGTGAGTTCAAGACGGTCTGCAATTGACAAAGTTTGCGTAAATATTTCACCGCCACCAATAACGAAAAGTGCCTGCTTCTCGGTATTTTTTACATCTTCTAATGCTGCATTTAAAGCATCTTCAATCGAATGGGCAACTTTAACACCGTCAAATTGCCAGTTAATGTCACGGGTAATCACCCAGTTCACACGGTTCGGTAGAGCTAGACCCATCGACTCAAGCGTTTTACGGCCCATCACGACCACACCACCTTGTGTGATTTCTTTAAAATGCTTTAAGTCGGCAGAAATATGCCATGGCAACGCATTGCCTTTACCAATACAGTGGTTTTTGTCCATTGCCACAACGTGAACAACTTCTACATTTTGCCATGCCATAATCTTGTTCTCTAAATCGTAAATCTAATGAAAACTGAGCCGTCGTTATACTGCAACGGGTGCTTTAATTGCAGGGTGTGACTCATAACCTACAATTTCAACATCTTCAAATTTGAAATCAAATAAGTCTTTTACTTCTGGATTCAGTTTCAATTGGCATAGTGGTAAAGGTTCACGTGTCAATTGGAGTTGTGCTTGTTCAAAGTGGTTAACATAAAGATGCGTATCACCGCCAGTCCAGACAAAATCACCTACACCTAAGTCACACACTTGAGCAATCATATGAGTGAGTAGAGCATAGCTGGCAATGTTAAAAGGAACCCCTAAAAACACGTCTGCACTACGTTGATAAAGCTGGCATGACAACTTGTTATCTTGTACGAAAAATTGAAAAAGCGTATGACAAGGCGGTAAGGCTACTTGTCCAGCTTCGTTCGGGTTCCAACCAGAAATAATTAAACGACGTGAATTCGGATTGGTTTTGATTTCATTAATTAACCATTTAATTTGGTCAAAACCATCTTGGTTATAAGTGCCATCAGCATTTTTAGTTGCGCCGAAATTACGCCATTGATGACCATAGACAGGTCCAAGTTCATGCTCTGGGCGGCCAAAACGGGCAGTTTGTTCTGCTGTTGCCCATTCATCCCAAATTGAAACTTTATTGTCTTTTAGATATTGGACGTTGGTGTCGCCTTTTAAAAACCAAAGTAACTCAATCACAATAGAACGGAAGTGAACTTTTTTTGTGGTGAGTAAAGGAAAACCTTTAGAGAGATCAAAACGCATTTGATGACCAAATACAGAACGGGTTCCTGTGCCTGTACGGTCGCCTTTGTCACCGCCATTATCAAGGATATGTTGTAGAAGGTCTAAATATGCACGCATAACACTCTCGAGTTCGGATTAATTCCATAAAATAAAGGGGGAGATAGCTCAACGATAAATAATTACGCAATAGAGCTGCTTCATCATGAACCACTGAAGATGATACCTGTTGTAGCTCAAGATGAAAATCTAAAAATGGTTCTATGGCCTTCCGATGAACATAATTAGTCAAATCGTTTAGCACGATTTTGGTAAATCGAAACAAGAAAAAAGCCAACCAGTACAAAGCCTAAAGCTTGTAGCACAAGAATCCATTTATGTTGAGCAGGAAGCAGGTACATCAAAATAATAACGATGAAAATAGGGTAAATTCTCAGCAAAAACTGGAAGCTAGATTTGTATGAGTTGCCATCTGGAATTTTTGTTTGTAGATATTGCCCAAAATGCAGACCTAATCCGAACACGAGACTCAGCACGGTATAAACAGGGGGCAACGGTTGAACTTGATTAGCTAAATAAACTGCCACACAAACGGCAACAATACAGATGAGTTTGATATGGCGTGGAGCGTTGTACCAATAAGCCAACATGAAAACTAAACCTGTTTATTAAAAAGCGATTGAGGTGAAAAAATAAAAACAGCCAGCGCCATAAAAGCAATCCCTTGTATGCCCCAGATGAGTAAATTAGGCATAGCTTTCACAAAAATAAGGGCAAATAACAGTGCAATAGGCACCCAAGTTAGCAGGCGGTAAAGTAAACCAGTCGGATTTTTTTGAGCAAAATGTAATTTGAAATAGCGACAAATTAAAAAAATAACCCCAGTTCCGGTGAACATCAAAATCGTATCTAAAGGCAATGGTTGGTATTGATAGAGCGCAATACAAATGGCTAAAGTAATAATTAAAATCACTAATTTTTTTAATGACGGGACTTGAGTGTTAAACCAGAATTCCAGCATGGTATATCTTCATTTTGGGAGAATAAAAACTGTAGCATAAAAAAGAAAAGAGGAGCCGAAACTCCTCTGATTTATCATGTTAACTATTTTTTTGTGGACCCCAGTCGTAAATTTTCTTTTGGTAGGCGTACCACATCATCCAAAGACCAATGAGCAACATTGGAACGGTTAGGATCTGACCTTTCGTCATCCAGCCAAACAGAATAAAGCCTTGGTCTGCATCGGGCTGACGGAAAAACTCCATCACAAAACGGGCAACCCCATAGCCCATTAAGAATAGAGCAGAGACGGCCATACGTGGACGTGGTTTTGAACTAAACCACCACAAGGCAATAAATAGGATTAAACCTTCACAAATGGCTTGATAGATTTGTGATGGATGGCGAACCAGCTGTAGAGGATCGGTTGGGAAGATCATACCGAATGGGTAATTCGGGTCTGTTACCGCACGACCATATAACTCGCCACCAATAAAGTTACCGAAGCGTCCAAACATTAAACCTGTTGGTACACATGGAGCAATAAAATCGAGTGTCTGGAACCATGTTTTTTGGTATTTTTTACACCAAAATAACATTGCAATCATGACGCCTAAAAAGCCGCCGTGAAAACTCATGCCACCTGTCCAGACTTGAAATAGCCAGATTGGGTTTTCGAGAAATTTATCAAACTCATAGAAAAAGACATAGCCGACACGACCGCCCAGAACAACACCTAGGGCACCGTAGAATATTAGGTCGGAAACCATTTCTGATGTCCAGCCATCACGTTGTTTGGCACGGTAGGATGCAAGCCCCCAAGCACATAAAAATGCTAATAAATACATGAGTCCATACCAATGGACTTGAAGAGGTCCTAGATGTATTGCGACCGGATCGATATTAGGATAGGTCAGCATTGCTGCTCCTTGATCTTACGTTTTGACAGATTGTAGCGGAATGATGTGAAAAATGTTGTACATTCAATGTGTAAAGATAAGGAACAAGAAAAGATGTGTATTGTGGCTTTAGCATGGCATGTTCTGGATGATATGCCCTTGTGTCTTATGTCAAATCGAGATGAGTTCTATCATCGACCAACGGCGTTGTTGCATGCTTGGGAAAACACACCAATTGTTGCAGGGCAGGACTTACAGTCGGGTGGTACTTGGATGGGGGTAGCATCTCAAGGCCGATGGGCTGTTTTGACCAATTTCCGTGATGGGCGAGACCAAAAAACTTATGAGACTTCTCGGGGGCATTTAGTTCAGGCTTTTTTAGAGTCTGATTTATTACCTATTCGTTTTGCACAGCAATTAGAGCAGCAACAACAAAATTTTGCTGGCTTTAACTTATTTATGGGAAACGCTGATCAAGCTGTCTATATGAGTAACCGAGGTGAGGCACCGCAAGTTTTAGCCAATGGCGTCTATGTCGTCTCGAATGGACTGATGTCTGAACATTGGGAAAAAACCAAGCATTTGCGAACACGCTTTACGCAAGAGTTTTTACCCATGATTCAACATGAAACAGAAGAGTTGGTTTTACAAGACGTTGCGTGGGATATTTTAGAAGATGAGCGTAAAGTCACAACGGCATTATTACCCAAAACGGGCATTCAACCAGAAATGGAAGAGTTATTATCTTCGACCTTTATTCAGAGTCCCGTGTATGGAACACGTTGTTCGAACTTTCTAAGAATGACCAATAATGAGTGGCTTTGGTTGGAAAAGACTCAACAAGGTGAACACAGCGGTCAAATTGTGCAGCAGCAGATTCCTTTAAATAGATAGAAATAAAAATGCCGATCAATTGACCGGCATTTATTCTTAATGAATATAACAATTATCCAGCAATTACGCCGCCATCTTTACGGGTGATTACAACAGTTGCTGAACGCGGACGAGCCGTTTTATTGCTTGGGTCTTTTTGGGTTGCAGGCCAACTACTCTCTGGCGTTGCATAGCTAGCAGAATCTTCACCTGGATGCTGAACATTAATAAAGATTGCTTTGTGATCAGGTGTCATGGCGATGCCTGTAATTTCACACTGCTTTGGTCCAACCAAGAAACGGCGTAATGTTGAGTCAGTAACTTTAGCGCCGACTAGCGTTTGTTGGCCATTTGAAGTAGTTGCAGCAGCACCATCGCCAATTTGGCCTGGTAGTGCCGCAAGCATCATACAGTTGGTAACATCGGTGTAGGCACCATCGTCTGTTTGAATCCAAAGCACACCGCGTGGGTCAAACCACATGCCATCTGGTGAAGATAAGTCGTTATTATCAGTTAAACCAGATAAGTTAATGTTTGAAGCCATAGATGCTTCTGCACCGAACAAGTAGATATCCCACTTGAACGTTTCAGCAGTGGTTTTATCATTGGTTTCTTTAAAACGGATAATATGACCGTTCACATTACCTTTTTGCTCTTTGGTGCCGTTATATAAATCTGTGTAGTTACGTGGGTTAGCTGCATCAGTTGCGTAATCTTTACCACGATTTGAGTTGTTGGTGAGTGTTACATAAATTTCCCCATTCACTGGGTTGACTGTACACCATTCTGGACGGTCCATTTTGGTAGCACCGACAGCGTCGCCAGCCAAACGTGCAAATGTAACAACGTCTGCTTGAGATTTGAATGGGTAAGTGGTGTTGCTTTCATTTAAGCCATTTTTGCCATAGGCAAGTTCAATCCATTGACCTGAACCGTCGTTATTAAACTTGGCAACATACAATTTGCCTGCATTCATATATTTATCGCCGGCCGTATAGCCGCCGTTTACATCTTTAGCATCCCATACAGCGGTAGAGACAAATTTATAGATGTATTCTCCGCGAGAATCATCACCCATATAAAATGCTAATGGTTGACCTACAACGGCACGGCAAGCACTATCTTCATGTGCAAAACGACCTAATGATGTTCTTTTTACTGGGTTTAGGCGGTTATCAAAAGGATCAATCTCAACCATCCAGCCGAATGTATTAGGTCCATTGCGGTAGTCTTGTGTCGGCTGTGCAGCTTTTACATCTGCATTCCAGCGGTCATATAAGTCTTGTGACTCTACTTGACCAATTGCTGTTTCCCAACCGTAACGTGAACTTGCGCCTAAATAAATTTGTCGCCCTTGTTCATCAACGTTAGGGATTAACTCACCATTTTTATCTTTTAAATAAATAACCTTGCCATCTTTATCTTTTTTAGGGGCACCTTTTTCATCTTTCTCGTAAAGATACGGTTCATCTTTTTTAACGCCTAAACCGTAACGTTTTAATGTAATTTTTTCTGCATCTGTACGTGCATATTCATCGCTACCTGAACGTTGGAAATAACCAATAAAGTTTTCTTCGGTAGTTAAATACGTGCCCCAAGGAGTATGACCATTACCACAGTTATTATGTGTGCCGCGAGTTTGACGGCCAGCAGGCGAGAAGCGAGTTGCAAGCAAGCCAGAACCAGCTGCTGCACCTGCAAAATCCATTTCTGTTGATGCTGTAATACGGCGGTTAAAAATAGAGTTTTTATCAATTACTACTTTTTGAGTTGCAGCATCTTTTTTAATGTGAACGACAGATACGCCATGTGCATTTGTTTCACGAATCACTTCATCTTCAGGGCGGCGTCCATCAACTTTTGTTGGACCTTTTGGATGAAGGAAGGTCTGATTGATATATTCGTGATTCATCACCAACAAACCTTCAGCTGAAACACTTTCATCGAAGTTATTTTTCGAAGTATTTAAACCAAAGAAATGCATACCGTCATGGCAGTCGCCAGAGCGGAACTGGAAACTTGGACCCGATGGGATATTATTATCATTCCACTCTCCAAAGGTTGGGTTGATTGAGTCCCCTAAAGCATAAATGACATTCGCTTCATAACCTTCAGGTACAGTCACAATATCGTTGTGGTTTTTTGCAACTGCTGTAAAAGTTAGTTTTTCTGGTCTTTTATTTGGGTCTACAGGTGTGGTTCCACCATTGTTAGAGCCAGAGTCATCATCGCTATCATTACAACCAGTTAATGTAGAAGCTAAAGTTAATGCTACAGCACCGCTTGCTGCTTTGGTGATTAAACTACGGCGGCTTACATGTTGTTCTAAAATGTCACGGAAGTGGATGTTGTCTGAAGTATTGTTATCCAGTTCTTGGTCTTCATGATATGGCGTCAGCTCTGTCATGGGAAATTCCTAAGTAAATATAAAGAGATTGTTCTAAAAGTCCTCATGAGCTTAGTTTGTGAATGTGACGTGCCGTTGACGTTTTGATGATAAGTTGATGAAAAAATCAGTAACTTTTCATTTTATTTTTGTAAAAAGTGCGAGCTTACCTAAAAAACATTAAAGCTGGCTTTAGCCAGCTTTAATGTTTAGATTATATTAAAAATTATTTTGTTGTGATCGATGGTGCAATTGGGTCTGCTGTAATATAACCCACGTTAGCGCTATAACCATTGTTATAATTTTGGTTAATTAATGCCTTAACGTCTTCAGGGACACTGCTGCTATCGCCTGGGTGCTGGAAGTTACTCATGATATAAGTCCAACCATTGATTGAATCTACTGCATGCAAACCAGTTGACTCAGCACCAGCTGGTGTAGAAAGTAATCGGATTAACTCTTTGGTATCTACATTGTAGGCCCACAAGAAGTTATTAACATGATTGCCTGAGTCTTCACCAATGAATAATGTACGTAAAGTTTCAGAGAACTTCAGATTGTCTGGGCTGGCAATTTTGTCTGGATGAGCTGTATTACCTAAGCTATCTTTCGCAGCAAGATCTTCGCCCATTAACAACATATATGAGTAAAGAGGAACCCATTCACTATTAATTGCGCTACCTTGATTATCTGTAAAGCTATTGCCTAACTTATGTGCAAGAACCCCACCCGCAGTAATTTTTTTAGAGAACCCTACATTATGTTCTGCAACATAACCTTTACCGCCCACGACCATTGAATCTTGAATATTAGCTAAAGCAGAGTAGGCCACTTTATCTTTAATATTCACGTTTGTTCCTTCCATCTTGGTAAACGCCATACTTGCACCTTTTAGTGCTGCATAACGATGTGTTTCCAAGAAAGCTGCTGCTTTTTCCATACCTGGCTTAAGTTTGACCCAAAGCGTTTTCTTTGCCAAAGTAATTTCAGTATAGCTGGCATCATTTGGGTTCGTTGTTAAACTTTCCATAATGTCAGTTGACTTAATTCCACCCGCAACTAAATCTTCAATTTCTTTACTTGTCGCATGACCAAGTTTGATCCATTGAATACTCGCAGTTGAAGTTTCAGTTAAAGTATTAATGTATTTAGCGACGTACAGCGTACCTGCCGATAAGTCTTTTTCTTTGTCAGCAATGAACATGAAGAAACCACCATTTGTGTAGTCATCTCCCATAAGCGCTGTGCGGTTGTCTGGCATTACATGAATAAGTTCATGAGAAATACGGCCTAGGCAGTAATGCTTTTTAATACTACCAGTACCATCAAGGTTAACTGTTACTTCTGGCAAATGACCGTAGTTATATGGGTTTGCTTTAGTTTCATCACCAAAGAAGTATTTACCAAGATATTTTGGATCTGTACCACCAATACCTTGATTAAATGCATCAGGTTCATACTCTTCACTTGATAAGTGAGTATTCCAAGGCGATAGGCTAGCACCGCAAGTAATCCATAGACCGTGGACCGGAGCGGTATCAATATTGAAGTATTTTTTAAGTTCTAAATGACCAGTTTTTTGGTCTTGATCTAAAGTCAAAATTGCAATTGGTGATGGCAGTTGTCCATAAGTATCTCCACCAGCTTGGTCTTTTGAGCTGTACTCAAATTGAACAACATGAAATACAGGATTTGCTACGCCATCAACTTTCGCACCTTCTAACTGAATTAATGATGAACCATCTGGACAGTCTGAAAAGAACTGACGCTCTTTACCCGTAACAGACTTATCCATAATTGGATTGCCGTTAACATCAAAATAACCACCAGCGATAATTGTTCCACCACCAAGTTTTGGTACGCTATCACCAGTTTTAAAGAATGATTTATAAGCAAGTTGGTATTCAGTACTAGTTGAGTTTTCCCAATCAATTTTTAATTTAGAATTTACTAAAGTTGTTGCACGGTCTGCTGCTGCTGTTGGAGCTGACATTGCCGTAAATTTTGCATTTTTTAATTTGCTTGGTTGCGGTGTTGGAGTGACTACAGAACTGTCATCACTATCATTACAACCTGCTAACGTTGCTGCCGTAGCCATCGCCCCTAATGGTAGAAAAGGAATCCCCGAGAACCATTTTAAAATTTCGCGACGTGTTGGTTGAGTAGAAGCAGTTGTCATAATAAATCCGTAACTTTTGTGGGTATATTTGTTGAGTTGATTCTATGGCCTGAAAATGACACTTTTCTTACATTTTTAAGTCACTTTGAAGACAGTTTATGGCTTTGTAGATTGAAAAGTGCTCTAAAAGAAAAAAGCCTGAACTTTAATATTCAGGCTTTTATATATTCATTTTATTCAGCAGAATGAGTTTTTCTTTTCTCAAGAATTTTACCAAAGAGCAATCCGAGCTCAAAAAGCAGCCACATTGGAATAGCTAACATCACCATTGAAATTGCATCTGGCGGTGTAATGAACATCGCCACAAAAAAACATCCCACAATAATAAAGCGTCTTTTTTCAGCAAGACTTTTTGTGTCTACTACACCTATTAAAATGAGTAGTAGGGTTGCAATTGGAATTTCAAAAGTGAGACCAAAAACTAAAAATAGCTTTAAGCAAAAGCTTAAATAGCTATTAATATCAGTCATGGGTGCGACAGTTTCAGGCGATACACTAATAAAGAAATGTAAAATGGCAGGAAGGGTAATGTAGTATGCGAAAGCAACACCAGCATAGAACAAAACAATACTGCCAATGAGTAACGGAATCGCTAAATGTCGTTCTTTTTGATACAACGCAGGGCGAACAAAAGACCATATTTCATAAAGAATAAATGGCATTGCTAACACGAGCGCGACAAATAAATTTAATTTAAATGGAGCCATAAAGGTTGCAGTCACATCTGTAGCGATCATTGAAGATGATGCCGGAAGTTGCAGCCTTAATGGTTCAGATAATAGTTGGTATGTATTATTTCGAAAGGGTAATAAACAAAAGAATAAAAATAATGTTACCCCAACAATTCTAAATAAATGACGTCTTAAAATAACCAAATGGCTCATGATGGGCATTTGGTCTAGATTTTCCTGAGAATTTACAATGGTTGAAGGCAGTTGGTTCATACGGCAATCTTCAAGTTAACGGGAGATTTCTCTGAAATTTCAGGTGTTGATACCAAAGGAATAAACTTTCCAATGTACGGCACTTTATACTGACCCGAGATAGGCAGACATATCCGAATAGGCTTTGGCAATATTTTAGAAGCCTCAGTTTTATCTACAGTTTCGGAAATATTCTGTTTTTGTATTTCTTCAAGTTGTTGTTGTACTTTCCGTTCCAGTGCTTCAATGCGGTTGAGTTCATCCTGCATTTCTTTTCGAAATTCAGAAAGACGCAACTCTTGATCAATATCATTTTGCAAATTAGTAATATAACGTTTTAGGCGAACATACCAGCGACCAGCAAAGCGAGCCGCTTCTGGAAGCTTATCTGGGCCTAAAACTAAAATTGCAATAATTGCAAAACAGAGTAGCTCTGTCATTCCTACATCAAGCATGGTTGAAAACCTTTAGCTTTTTACTGATGTGCTGTCAGGCGTTTTGACTTGGGCATCAATTGTACGTGGAGTATTAAGAGCAGCAGCTTCGTCTTCTTCACGAACTGATTTTTTAAAGTCTTTTACTGCACCACCAACGTCTTTACCGATATTTTTTAATTTAGATGTACCAAATAATAAAATAACGACAATTGCAAAAATAACGACATGCCAAATAGATAAACCAGCCATGATCTTATACCTCTTTTCAGTTCGCTTTATATCAACAGGTTGCCATGACAGGAATGTGACATTTATATGTCATTTTTAAGACAGTGATAGTCAGTCGAGACATAAAAAATGATATCTATAAAACTTATTTCTTATTTTTTTCCTTGTGTAGGCCTAAAAAAGAGAAGCTTAAATTACTTGAAATGGAGAGTACATTTTAGTTTGAAAAGGTGTAGCATTACAGGCTGGTTTTGATGGGGGAAAGAAGAAAACGTGGCGTTATTACTCCCAATACTGGCATTTATTACAGGTCTTCTACTTGCCCAAACGTCTATTTCAGAAACGATAAAACCCATCCTTTCAGCTTGGCTTGCACGTCTACTCATTCCGGTTGTTATTATTTACAACATGGTATTTTATCAAGCGGGTAGTTTAAGCTTAATGCTGTTTAGCTTCGGTTCAGCATTTCTTATTTTCTTTGCTTATTTAGCTTTATTTAAAGACAGATTATTAGCGCTTTGTGTGAGCTATACCAACATGGGCTGGCTAGGTTTTCCTTTTGCCATGGCTTTATTTGGTCCTGAAGCGACTGCACCTATCGTCGCGTTATATATTGGAATGTCCCTGTTTGGCAATGCCTGGGCTGTGACTGCTGTAACAACTGCACCACAAAGTAAGCTCAATATATTAAAAAAGGTTTTAACTTCTCCACCATGTATTTCAATATTCGTTGCGCTTGTGCTCAGGCTTTTAGGTGCCCAGCATCTCGAACATCCTGCCATACATTGGGTTTATGAAGTTGCCAAGTTCGCGATGACTTTTGCTGGGATGTGTGTATTGGGAATGTGGCTGCGCCGTACCCGAGTTCATGTAAAAGACTTAATCTACAGTACGAAAGCTCAAGCTTTTAAGGTGGTATGTGGGATTATTCTTTGCGGGCTTACTTATAGGTTTTTACCTATTCCAAATATGAGCCAGCAAATTGGTGTGATGTTTTTAATGTTCTGTTTGCCACCAGCGGCCAATATTGTAGCGTTAGAAACGCACTATCAAGGAACAGGAAGATCTGCGGCTTATATTGCTTCAGGGACGATTGTGAGTTGTGTGTGTATTGCGATTTATGCAGTGTTTTTACACATGTTCGTCTAATTAATTATTTAATTCTAACCCTACACTTGCTTGTGCGAAGGTGGCATGGTTGCCGCTATGTCACTGCCTTGCGCTGATTCCCAAAGCAGTGCTTTGGAAATCGCTCAGGAAGTACCATCAGTCTAACAAAAGATTTTTGCTTACTTTTCATCTTTGAAAAGTAAGGTTTGCCTATACAAAGTTGAATAGGTTGTAACGTTGTATATTGTGGCAGTATGAAAAATTTACTTCTGCAAACTTTCTCTAAATAACTGCATCGCTTGTCCACGATGGCTAATCTTATTTTTGTCTTCTTTAGACAGTTCAGCGCTAGAAACTTGTAGCTCAGGCAACCAGAAAAGTGGGTCATAACCAAAGCCATTTTCACCACGTGCAGCTTCTAAAATTTCGCCGTGCCAAATGCCTTGGAAAATTTGTGGTAAAGGATCTTCAGCATGTGTAACCAAGGCTAAAACACACACAAACATACCTTCAATCACTTCACCATTTTTACGATACGGTAAAAGATCATTTAATAATTTTGCATTATTTGCTGCATCATCACCGTGTTCTCCAGCATAGCGTGCTGAGTAAATACCGGGTGCGCCACCTAATACAGGAACACAAATGCCTGAGTCATCAGCCATAGCTGGTTTGCCTGAAATTTTAGAGGCATGACGAGCTTTAATAATGGCATTTTCAATAAAGCTTAAACCATCTTCAATTGCATCAGGAATATTAAGGCGACCTTGAGGAATAATTTCTACAGGTAACTTAAGCTGTTCAAAAAGTTTTTCAAACTCTGCGACTTTACCTTTGTTATTGCTGGCAAGAACTAAACTGCCCTGATCAAACCAATGTGGGGTAGACATAATAAAACCAAACTTTATAGCGAATATCGAACGTGAGTTATGTTACGTGTTTTTTAAGAGGGGATATAGAGGGAAATAGATAGAATATAAATGGGATGATCTAAACTAAAACCACCTTGTAGAGCATACAAGGTGGTTTTAGTCGAGTAAGGTTTTTTACGGATGAACCGTTATTATTGTGCTTGAATCCATTTGTCTGCACGGTCACGTGCTGTACGAATTTGTTCTTGAGTCAAGTTAGCTGCAAGAGCAGTTTTCTTACCTTCTGATAGGCTAATTACTTTATTGTCGAGCATGCCATCACGAGTTGAAAGCTCATACCACTGGTAAGCACCTACGTAGTTTTTCTTTTGCTCTTCCATCATCGCAAGGTTATAGCTTGCACGGTTATCACCATTGCTTGCTGCTTTCTCGAAGTATTTACGAGCCATTGACTCATCTTTTTTAATGCCAATACCGTCGGCGTACATGCGGCCTACGTTTAATTGTGCTGGCGATAAGCCTTGATCAGCCGCTGCTTTAAACCATGCAAAAGCCTGTTTTTCATCTTTTGCTACATCTTTACCATATTGGTAGTGTGTACCAAGATAAAATTGTGCGCCTGCTTGACCAGCTTTTGCAGCTTTCTGAAGGTCATTAACCCCCATTGTTGAAAAACGTGCAGCCTGACTCGCAACCGATTGTGGCTGGGCGATATAATCTGCATGAGCCTGCATACTTAGCAGTCCTGCAAATAGTGTGCTAAATAATGTCTTTTTCATAGTGCACTCACTCGATAAATAGCGACTTCACCAAACAAATTAGGAATATGTTTGCTTAACAGGCTTCCCTGCTGGTTTCCATTGACGGCGAGTCGATTAATAATTTGTATCTGATTTTCCACACACAGTGCTTCGAAATCTTTAAATGTACATAAATGAATATTGGGGGTGTTATACCACATATATGGTAGAGCATCCGATACAGGCATCATACCTTTTAATGCAAGAAAAGAGCGAGTCTTCCAATGCGCGAAGTTCGGAAAAGTAATAATTGCCTGTTTACCCACACGCACCATGTCTCTTAATAAAACATCCGGTGCATCTACGGCTTGCAAAGCTTGTGCCATGACCACATAGTCAAAAGACTGGTCAGCAAAGCGGCTTAAACCGAGATTCAAATCTTGTTGAATAATATTTAACCCGCGACTGACGGCAATTGCAATCTTTTCTTGATCAATTTCTAAACCATAAGCACGAATTTGATGTTTTTGGCTCATATGAGCAAGTAATTCACCGTCACCACATCCCAAATCGAGTACGCTTGAGCCCGGTTTAATCCACTTTTCTGCTAGTTGTTGATCAATACGCATTAGCTTGCCTCCAGTGATGTCGATTTTAAGTGTTCTTCACCGCCTAAGAAAGCGCGCATGGTTTTGACATACAGTGGAATCGGGAATAAGAACGAGTCATGGCCCTGTTCAGCATCAATATCGAGATAACTTACAGGCTTATGATTGGTAATAAGCGCATCAACAATCTCTTGAGAGCGACTTGGTGCAAAACGCCAGTCTGTTGTGAACGAAACTATAAGGAACTGACATTTAGTTTTACCCATTGCTTCAGTTAACGAATGACCATACTCACGTGATGGGTCAAAATAATCCAAAGCTTTGGTCATGATGAGATAAGTATTGGCATCAAAGTTACGGCTAAATTGTTCACCTTGATAACGCAGATAACTTTCAACCTGAAATTCGACATCAAAGCCATACATAAATTTGCCGGACTTTAAATCGCGACCAAATTTTTGTTTCATGGCTTCTTCAGAAAGATAGGTAATATGCCCTACCATGCGGGCCAAAATCAGACCACGACGTGGATAGCTATCATTTTCTAGATAACGTCCATGATGAAATTCAGGATCAGATAAAATAGATTGGCGTGCAACTTCGTTAAAGGCAATATTCTGTGCTGAAAGCTTTGGCGCACTAGCAATAATGACGCATTTTTTTAAGCGGTCAGGGTAGTCTACCGACCATTGAAGTGCCTGCATGCCCCCTAAAGAACCACCAACAACAGCATACCAAATATTTACACCCAAACGGTCAGAAAGCATGGCCTGAGTTTTTACCCAGTCACGTACTGTAACTAATGGGAAATCTGGTCCGTAAGGGCGATTATCATTTTCAGGATTTGGGGAGGTCGGGCCGGTTGAGCCGTTACATCCACCAATGTTATTGATTGAAACTACAAAAAACTTATTGGTATCGATTGCCTTACCCGGGCCAATACAGCTATCCCACCATCCAGCTTTTTTATCATCTTCATGGTGATAACCCGCTGCATGATGATGTCCGGAAAGAGCATGACAGATTAAAATAGCATTTGATTTATCTGCATTTAAAGTGCCGTAAGTTTCGACCATTAATTCAAAACGTGGCAAAACACGGTCACACTCAAGATGTAATGGTTCTTCAAATTGGAACTTTTGCGGAGTGACTAACCCCACTGAATCAGCTGGAAAAGACACGGGAACATTTCGCCTTTTAAATCTTTCAGGAATAAAAAGAAAGGATACCAAGCTAGGTATCCTTTCAAAAGAGTTTTTTTAATTAAACAGCAGCGGCAACAACCTGGTCTGTGCTTAAAACCCCTTGATCAATCAAACGGTTGGTACATGCAATAATTGCTTCAATTGATGAGGTGACTGTATTGTCATGAACACCTGCACCAAATGAGCCTTTACCCGTACCTTTTACTTGAAGCTCAATCAAGGTTAATGCTTTTGCATTTGCCCCTGAACTAATACTACGTTCTTCATAGTTCAACACGTCAATTGGTAATTGAAGCGCATTCAAGAATGCAGAGATCGGGCCGTTACCTTCACCACGAAGTTGTTGTATTTCACCTTCGACTTCAACATCAAGTTCGATGATTTGAGTACCGTTAATGTCAGATAATCTGTAGTTTTTGACTGTGTAATGGTGGTTTTTCACATCGACATAGGTGTCTTTAAATAAAGTCCAAATTTCTTTGGCATTAATTTCTGTACCGTTGTCATCAGCATATTGTTGAACAACCTGACTGAATTCGATTTGCAAACGACGAGGCAACACCACGTTGTAATTCGCTTCCAATAAATAAGCGATACCGCCTTTACCAGACTGACTATTTACGCGAATAACTGCATCGTAGTCGCGGCCCAAATCTTTCGGGTCGATTGGTAAGTAAGGCATATCCCAAATTTCTTCGTTTTTCTGGAATTCGAAACCTTTTTTGATCGCATCCTGATGTGAACCCGAGAATGCGGTAAATACTAAGTCACCTGCATATGGATGGCGAGGGTGTACAGGTAAACCAGTACATTCTTCAACCGTTGCAATTACTTCATTAATGTTAGAGAAGTCTAACTCAGGTGCTACACCTTGGGTGTACATGTTCAAGGCAATTGCAGCAACGTCAACATTACCAGTACGTTCACCATTACCAAACACACAGCCTTCAACGCGGTCAGCACCTGCCATAATGGCAAGTTCTGATGCAGCAATACCACAGCCGCGGTCATTGTGGCAGTGAACAGAAATGATCACGCCATCACGACGTGCCAAATTACGGTGCATCCATTCAATTTGGTCTGCATACACATTTGGAGTAGAGACTTCTACAGTCGCTGGTAAGTTTAAAATAACTTTATTGGTTGGAGATGCATCCCAAATTTCTGTGACGGCATCACAGACATCTTTAGCGACTTCTAATTCTGTTGCAGAGAAACACTCTGGGCTGTACTGGAAAATCCAGTCAGTTTGAGGATATTGCGCAGCATATTCTTTAACTTTTTGAGCAGCATTAATTGCTAATTGTTTTGCGCCATTAGCATCTACGTTCAATACCTTTTGACGGAAGGTGGGAGAATTAGAGTTATAAATATGCACAATTGCACGTTTAGCGCCTGCCAAAGATTCAAAGGTACGTTCAATTAAATGGTCACGCGCCTGAACCAAAACTTCAATATATACGTCATCAGGAATATGATTTTCTTCGATCAACATGCGTGTGAAATCGAAGTCAATTTGAGATGCAGAAGGGAAGCCGATTTCAATATGTTTAAAACCGATTTTCACAAGCATTTTGAACATTTTGAATTTTTGTTCCATGTCCATTGGTTCAAAAATTGCTTGGTTACCGTCACGTAAATCGGTACTCATCCAGATTGGCGCTTTTGTAATTTCATTATTCGGCCATTGGCGATCTGGTAAATCCACTCGTTGGTACATACGACGGTATTTTTTGCTTGGGTCAGCCAACATCATGAGAAAACTCCTTGTCTCGTAGCGCGGTTGCTCTGGATATATTTAAAAGGCAACGTCTCTACAGTTATATATGGTATCTAATTCAGAAAAATTAAAGCTAATTTCGAAGTGCTGCTTTAAAAAGCAGACAAAATTTATACGCGCGCTGGGCGCAGCATCAGGAGTTGCAGATGATGTCTTGCTTGAAAAGGAGGGGCAAACAAGTAATTCGTTTTCATCTCTAGACCATGAAATAATAAGTTTGGTGGTTTGCTGGTATGTTTATCATTTAGATATATCACATCTAAACAATGATTACACCTTGTGCAAAATTCTTATAGTAATTTTAATCTTGGTAATAAGAAAATAATTTTCTTATTTTGCGCTGTTTTAAGTTTTGTGGAAAATAATTTTCATATTTTTACCATATTGAGATAAAAATAATTATATATACTCAATAAGGTAAAAATAAATATAGTTACAGCTCAGACCACATGCGAATTAAATTGTGATAAATGTTGGTGAGTTTCATCACTTCAGAATAGCTATCGCCATGTGCTTTACGCAGTTCCCGAATACTTTCATCTAAATTAAATAGAAGGTGTCGCTTACTATCATCGCGTACCAAACTTTGTACCCAGAAAAAAGAGGCGAACCGTGTACCTGAGGTAATACTGCTGACTTCATGTAAGCTCGTCGATGGATAGAGTACGACATCACCTGCTGGTAATTTGACTTCATGATAACCATAGGTGTCTTCAATAACCAGATCACCACCTTCGTACTCATCAGGTTCACTTAAAAATAATGTACAAGATAAATCGGTACGAATTTGTTCTGAAGTACCCCGAATAAGACGAATCGAGTTATCAACATGAAAACCGAAGCTTTCGTACTCATCATAACGATTAAAAAGTGGTGGAATAATTTTGTGAGGAAGGGCAGCGGCCTGAAAAACAGGGTTTTGCCAAATTGCTTTAATGACAATATCACTTAAATGATGAGTCAGCGGGTCTTGTTCAGAGAGTTGCTGATTTCTTTTAACTGAAGCTGATAGGGTGCCAGCAGTTACTTTTCCACCCACCCAATTCGCCTCTTTCATAAGCTTCCGAAACTCGGCAACTTGTTCTTTGCTTAACACATTAGGGATATGATGAATCACAGCCAACACCTTTTTAATAGATACTTCATTTGTAAAAATAGCCTCGTGACGAGGCTATCTTATATGAACTTTAATTAACTCCATAAATAAACTATGGAATTTAACCTTAGTACTTAAAATTAATCGCTAATACTGCGTTACGGCCATTACCTTCAAACGCGTAGTGAGCTGCATGTGCACTTGTGAAATAACGTTTGTCAGAGATATTGTTGATATTAAGCTGTAAATTTACATTCTTGTTAACATCATATTTAGCCATCGCATTGTAAATGGTGTAGGTTGGCAAATATTTAGGTGCAGTCGTGTTTACAAACACTTGATCACGATATTCAACACCAGCGCCTAAAGTCAATTGAGGCATCACTCTATAAGTAGACCATAAGGTAGCGCTGTTTTTCGCTACAAATGGTAAAGGTTTACCTTCTTGAGCAATCGAATTGTATGCAGCTTCTGTGATTTCGCTATCTAAATAACTATAACCTGTAGATACATCCCATTTGTCGGTAATTTTCCCATTCAAGCTGATTTCAAATCCATCAACTTTACTTTTACCCGCATTCGCGGAAGTAGTAGGATCGATTTGAATACGAGTATTTTGCTTTTCAGTACGGAAAACTGCGGCAGTTAAATTTGCACGATTATTAAACAGATCCCATTTCGTTCCTACTTCAAAAGTACGAGCCTCTTCTGGTTTAAGTTCATTAATAATATCGGTAGTACCAAGTGCATTGTCACTACTGTCGCCTTCAGCAAGAACGCCTACTGGGTTAGCAGAAGTTGCAAAGCTTGCATAGATACTGCCGTTCTCAGTTGGTTTATATACTAAGCCCGCTTGATAAGTGAAGAAATCTGAATCACTTTCATATTTTGTTCCTTCTGGAGTGGCAACTTTTGAGTAGTTATATGCCCCTTTTTCAGTAGCATATACATCTTTGTTATATTTTTTCTCTGTTTCAAACTTATCCCAGCGGACACCTACATTTAAAAGCCATTGAGGGTTAAATTCGATGCTATCTAAAGCATAAACAGAAACAGTGTGGCTACGCGTTGTAGATTGGCCTTTAATTGTTCCAAGTTTGTCGGTGAAAGCACCATTTCTTGGATTATTTAAACCAGTACACCAACCATTTGATGCGGCAGCAGTTGAAGTACAGTTATTAATATTATCTTGTAAAATTGTCGAAGTTGTTTGTCCAGCAGCATTGGTAAATGTATACATACCTTGGTCAGTTTCTTGGAGACTCCATTCTGTACCGACATTAAAAGAATGCTTTAATGAACCAGTATTAAATTTACCTCTCAAAGAAAGTTGATCACTATACGCATCAGTATCTAAGATACGGCTTAAAGCACGGCGAGCGATAGTCCCTCTGTAAATATTACCCTTAGAGTCATCAGCATTGGTATAAACATAATCAGATTTAGATTTGTTGTAAGTCGCTACATTCGACAAGGTAAGATTTTCACTAAAGTCATGTTCTAATTTAAACGTACCGATATGGTTTTCACGTTTATCAAAATCACGAGCTTTCCAGCCATAGTAAGTTCCCGCTTTTACATCAACAGGTTTACCATTACCAGGAGTCACAGTAACTCCAGCAGGAGGAGTCGCTGGATTTGCATTGTTAAATGGAATACCTGCATCTGGTTCATCATTACTACGTAAATAGTAGTAGCTAAGTGTTCCACGAGTTGCTGTATCTAGGCCAAATGCAAGGCTTGATGCAATACCGGCACGAGCATATTCAGCTCCGTTACTCTGACCAGCTTTTTCATTTTCATGACCCATGATAACAACACGACCAGCAATGCCATTACCAAAGTCTTTGTTGGCATCAAGTTGAATATGACGATAGTTGTCAGTACCCCCTTGAACACTGCCTTGGTAGACATCACCTTCGTGAGCAACTTTAGGAATTAGGTTAATACTTCCACCAATGCTACCACCACCACCAAGGGCAGAGGAAGAACCCTTAATAACCTCAACTTGTTCAATCGCAAACATATCGCGGCTTTGTGAAGTTGTATTGCGAACACCATCCACATAAATAGAAGACTGTCCGCTATAACCACGAATGTAAGGCATATCTGTAAATGGGGTACCACCTTCACCCGCACCTAGAGTAATGCCTGGTTCGTAACGTAAAGCTTCGAGCAAGGTGTTAGAGTTTGTATCTTTAATTAGTTTTTGAGAAAGGATAGAGACCGATTTCGGCGTATCTTTGAGAGGAGCCACAAATTTTGAGTTGGCTGACTGATCTACCTTTAAAGATTCCTCTTGAGTCGCTTGAGTATGAATTGTGGGTAATTGTGAAATTGCTTCTTGTGCCATGGCTGTTGTCGCAATCATTGATAGTGATGAAGCTATCGCAGAAGAAACAATTTTTTTACGTGTTCTAATCAAAGACATGACTTCAGGACTCTAAAACTAAAAGGTTATGCGAATAATAATAATTCTTATTTATATGTACAGTTTATGTTAATTGAATTTGCCAATTGAATTATGAAGATAGAGTGAATGGCTGAATAGGTAATTGTGCTTTATGTAGTTAATCTACTGATTTTTAGTAATTGTTTGTAAAAGCGATTAACTTTAGATTTTGATTGTAATTTTAGATTTGTGAAGAATAACTAAAAAATTAGCTTTACTTAAGGCTTTATGAAAAATATTTAAAGAATCATAAAATTACTGTGAAATTTACGAGAATAATGACCTTAACTTAAATGAAGTGGTCGGTTAATTTTGTATATCTTGAAAGTTGTCATATAATACAGCACTTTTAAAAAAACTGTTCCTACTCACTAATTTTTATCGAGGAAGCCATGCAAGTAACGACTGAAGCGGTTTCGGGCGTTGCCCGTCGTTTAAATGTTTCTGTACCGACGAGCCGTATTAACGAGCAATTTGAAGCTCGTTTGAAGCGCACTGCCAAAACTGTGAAGATCAACGGCTTCCGTCCAGGTAAAGTACCTGAAAACGTTGTTCGCCGCGAATATGGTGCGGGCATTTATCAAGAAGTTGTAAATGACATCATTCGTGATAGCGTTTTTGAAGCAATTCAACAAGAAAAAATCAATGCGGTAGGTATGCCTAACATTGATAAAGTTGAACATAAAGAAGATGCTTTAGTTTTTGAAGCGACTGTAGAAGTTTATCCAGAAGTTGCAGTACAAGCATTCGACGGTTTAGAAGTTGAACGTAAAACAGCTGAAATTAAAGATGCTGACGTTGATGCTATGATCGAAAACTTGCAAAAACAACGTCAAACTTGGGCTGTTACCAAGGGTATGGCGAAAAAAGACATGCAAGTGACTTTCGACTTTGAAGGCACTATCGACGGTGAAAAGTTTGAAGGCGGTTCTGCTGAAGACTTTAAACTAGTATTAGGTTCAGGTCGTATGATTCCTGGCTTTGAAGACGGCATCGTTGGCATGAAAGCTGGTGAAGAGAAAGTAATTGACGTTACTTTCCCTGAAGACTACCAAGCTGAAAACTTGGCTGGTAAAGCAGCTCAGTTCAAAATCACTGTGAAGCAAGTTGAAAAATCAAAACTTCCAGAAATTGATGCTGAATTCTTGAAAATCTTTGGTGTAACTGAAGAAGAAGGCGTTGAGAAGTTAAAAGCTGACGTTCGCAAAAATATGGAACGTGAAGTTCGCAATGGTTTACGTAACCAAGTTAAACAAGCTGCTTTTGATGCACTTGTTGCTGCGAATGAAGTTGAAGTTCCAACTGCTATGGTTGCTCAAGAAATTGACCGTCAACGTCAACAAATGGTTCAACAGTTCACTCAACAGTTCGGTGGTGCAGGCGCGCAATCTTTTGACAAGAGCATGCTTCCTGACGAATTGTTCAAAGAACAAGCAGAACGTTCTGTTAAGCTTGGCGTGTTAGTAAGCAAAGTTTTAGCTGATGCTAAACTTGAAGTTGATCAATCACGCGTTGATGCTTACATTGACGACATGGCTTCTTCTTACGAAGATCCAACTGAAGTGATTGAATACTTCAAGAATGATGCTCAACAACGTGCTCAAATCGAAGCAGTTGTATTAGAAGATCAAGTTGTTGACCACATCTTAGCTGCTGCTAAAGTGACTGACAAACCAGTATCTTATGATGATTTGTTAAAAGAACAACAAGCTCGCCGTATGGGCTAATCTTTTAAGAAGTCAGAAAAAGGCGCTTTAAGCGCCTTTTTCGTTTTTCAATATGTGGTTAATTTGAGTGCGACATTAAGTACTTAGGTATAAATAATATAATATTTCAGTGCGAACCTTTTGCAATTTGAGAAATTATCCCGCATATTGTTGCCATAGGTTAAGTCACAAAAAATTTAGGAATAAATAACGTATGTATGTTCCAACAATTGAAAATGCTTTAGTTCCTGTTGTGGTTGAACAATCTTCTCGCGGCGAACGTTCTTTTGATATTTATTCACGACTTTTACGTGAGCGCGTCATTTTTTTAACAGGTGAAGTTGAAGACAACATGGCAAATCTAATTGTTGCCCAAATGTTGTTTTTAGAAGCTGAAAACCCTGATAAAGATATCCACCTTTATATCAACTCTCCAGGTGGTTCTGTGACAGCGGGCATGGCTATTTATGACACAATGCAGTTTATTAAACCTGATGTTGTGACATATTGTATGGGTCAAGCTGCTTCAATGGGTGCATTCTTGTTAAATGCTGGTGCTAAAGGCAAACGCTATTGTTTAGAAAATGCCCGTGTCATGATTCACCAACCATTGGGTGGTTTCCGTGGTCAAGCATCGGATATTGAAATTCATGCGCGTGAAATACTATTTATTAAAGAACGTTTAAACCGCTTAATGGCAGAGCACAGTGGTCAAGACTACGAAACAGTTGCTCGTGATACTGACCGTGATAACTTTATGACAGCACAGTCTGCTAAAGAATATGGTTTGGTTGATCAGGTGCTAAGTAAGCGTCCATAAGGACCTTCTTAATATAAATAACTTGAGATGTTGAAAAAGATCTCCATTTAGTTATTTATGCAGTGCATCTTGCCCTAATATTTAAGATTCTATTTGTGGAGTGAATATGTCCGAACATCCTCAAGGACAAAAACATTGTTCATTTTGCGGTAAAACGCAGTCTGAAGTCGGGAAACTGATTGCAGGTGAGGACGCATATATTTGTAATGAGTGTGTGGATGTCTGCTTAGACCTTGTACAAACCAGCCAACAGGTTGAAGCAGGGGACTGGGCGAGTAAGGCATTACCAAAACCACATGAAATACGTGCTGCGCTTGATCAATATGTGATTGGTCAAGATCTTGCCAAAAAGACATTATCTGTTGCGGTTTATAACCATTATAAACGCCTGAAAGTTGGTCATAATGGCCATGTGTCTAAAGAAGTAGAAATTGCTAAAAGTAACATTCTACTGATTGGACCTACAGGTTCGGGTAAAACTTTACTTGCGCAAACATTGGCTCGCCTTTTAGATGTTCCATTTGCAATGGCAGATGCAACGACATTAACCGAAGCTGGTTATGTAGGTGAAGATGTTGAAAATATTGTACAAAAGCTTTTGCAAAAAGCAGACTACGATGTAGAGAAAGCTCAGAAGGGCATTATCTATATTGACGAAATTGACAAGATTACTCGTAAATCTGAAAACCCGTCAATTACACGTGATGTTTCTGGTGAAGGTGTACAACAAGCATTGTTAAAAATGATTGAAGGTACAGTGGCTTCTATTCCTCCGCAAGGTGGACGTAAGCATCCGCAGCAAGAGTTTATCCAAATTGACACTTCGAATATCTTGTTTATTTGTGGTGGTGCTTTTTCTGGTTTGGAAAAAATTGTACAGCAGCGTCAAGAGAAAGGCGGTATTGGTTTTACAGCTGATGTTAAAAACAAAGATGAAACCAAAAAACTTGCTGAATTGTTCCGTCAGGTTGAGCCAACCGACTTAGTGAAATTTGGTTTAATTCCAGAATTCATTGGTCGTTTACCGGTGATTGCGACTCTTGAAGAGTTGGACGAAGAAGCATTAATGCAAATTTTGACTGAACCAAAAAATGCATTAACTCGTCAATATCAATATCTTTTCACTATGGAAAATGTTGATCTGATTTTTGAAGACTCTGCATTACGTGCTATTGCAAAGAAAGCACTTGAACGTAATACGGGCGCGCGTGGTCTACGTTCTATTATGGAGAACGTACTGCTTGAAACCATGTACGATTTACCAAGCCGTAATGATGTCGGAACAGTCATTATTAATGAGGCGGTAATTAATGGTGAAGCAGAGCCTGTTTATCAGTCTGAGCGTCAGCCTAAAGAAGCTGTAACACATGAAAGTGTTGCAAAAGCCGATTTAAAGGTGATTGATTCGAAGTCTGCATAGATTTCATTCATCTAAAAAGCATGAATCGCTTCGGTGATTCGTGCTTTTTTTGTTTTCAATTTATGTGGGTGGTGTTAATCTTAAAAATACAAAATACGCATAGTTTTGCGGTGTAAAAAATAAATCAAAAACAAAACGCTTTGAGGGATGCCATGCGTTATTTAATCGTATCTTTGTGCTGTGCCGGACTGTTTGTGGGCTGTCAAAGTTCATCTCATTTAGAAAAAAATACGGGTGAATTGACTGCAACCTTACCTAAAGTCGATGTTGAAAAAGAACCCGGACTATTAGATCAATATCACGTAGGTGGTTTTGCTGTGGGTGGTTGGGTTAATCAAAAATTGGGTCAGACCTTTGCTCCGATCAAACCGCAAAACGCACAAGCTGCTGTTGTTTATCTCTATCGACCAGATACAAAATGGAATCGTCAGGAAATTGCTGCGATTAACCTGTTTGTAAATGGCAAGCGCATTCCGAGTCTATTACATAATCATTATTACTGGATTGAGTTACCAGCAGGAACGTATCGTCTTTCTGCGAGTCGCCCTTTATTGGGGATTCATTTTCAAGAACCAAAATATATGGATATAACAGTGGAGGCTGGAACGTCTTATTATTTGAAATATGATGAAGAAAATAAAATGGATCGAGGTGAACACACTGGGCCATTTATGTTAATGCAAGATAATATTGGCCGTAGAGAAATTGCCTTTACCGAGTTGAAATCTTCAAGCTACAATTTCGTGGCAGAGGACGCTTCAGGTAAGATTCGACATAAGCCGCAAGAGTTAAAACCTGCCAAATATGATGAAAAATCAGATGTACATCTGATTAAGCCTTTTAAATTATGGAATCCTTTAACTTGGTAAGGTCTACAAAAGATAAAGAAAAGTTAAGACTTTTCTTTATCTTTCATCAGTGGAGCAATAATTTTAAGCATCTCTTCTTGCATGTGATCCCGTGCTTTAGGATCATTAAAGGTCTGTTGTCCTAACTCCATCATATATTCTGAAATTTGCCCCATAATCTGTACGTTTTTACGCGTAATCGATTGGCCTTCTGGGGTTTTTAAAAATTTAAGATTCGCTTGGATCTCTTCTTCAGAATATGTCTTTAGGTAAATATCTTGTAAAGCTTGCACAGTTTTAGGATTGCTGATGAGTTGGTTACTTGAATCTTTCAATAGTAAGCCGAGCTTTTTCGCAGCTTCTTTTTCTTTCGGGCCTAGGGTTTTGATGCCTGTAATATTACTAACGATCTGTTCTGCCTGTTGATCATAATAAGGCGTTAATTCATTAATTGATTCTTTAAGTAGGTAATCAATTTGGCTAATTTGCATGAGTTCTTTCACTGAACTTAACTTGGCAGGAGAGGCAAATAAGCTTGTAGTAATGCAGCTTAGGCAGAGACTAATTGAAAGATTTTTAAGAATAGGGCGAATAGTCATGAAATGACCTATATTCAATATATGGTGAGAGAGTGCATTTATTAATAGCACAGATTAACGAAGCAATTGTTACAATTCTTTTCAATGTTTAAAATAAAAAAGAAGGTAAAAAAAAGCACCGAATTCGGTGCTTTTCTTGATTAACCTGCTGCGGCATCAACTACTGGAATTTTTCCAATTTTTGCTTGCCAGATTTTTGGAGCAATTGCATGAATTGATGTACCGTTTACATCAACTGCCACAGAAACAGGCATATCTTCAACTACGAATTTGTAGATTGCTTCCATACCTAAGTCTGCAAACGCAACAACTTCAGCTTCGCGAACAGCTTTAGATACAAGGTAAGCTGCACCACCAACTGCCATTAAGTAAGTTGCTTTGTTGTCTTTGATTGCTTCAATCGCTGTAGGACCACGATCAGCCTTACCGATCATGCCAAACAAGCCTGTATGCTCAAGTACTTTACGTGTGAATTTATCCATACGTGTTGCAGTTGTAGGACCAGCAGGACCAACAACTTCGTCACCCACTGGATCAACTGGGCCTACGTAATAAATAAACTTACCTTTAAGATCAACTGGTAATTCTTCACCGTTGTCGATCATTTCAACCATACGTTTGTGCGCAGCATCACGACCTGTGTACATCGTTCCGCTAAGGAGTAATGTGTCACCCGGTTTCCAAGAATCCATTTCTGCTTGAGTAATGGTATCAAGGTTTACACGTTTAGATTTTGAAGAGTCCCAAGTTACAGATGGGTAGTCTTCAAGTTTAGGTGCTTGAATATGAGCTACACCTGAACCATCAAGCTGGAAGTGAGCGTGACGAGTAGCAGCACAGTTAGGAATCATACCTACTGGTTTGCCGGCAGCATGACATGGGTAATCTTTAATCTTAATATCAAGAACAGTGGTTAAGCCGCCAAGACCTTGAGCACCAATACCAAGTGCGTTTACTTTTTCAAAGATTTCGATACGAAGTTCTTCGATTTTGTTTTCTGGGCCACGACGAAGTAATTCGTCCATGTTGATTTCTTCCATGAGTGCTTCTTTAGCAAGCATCATGGCTTTTTCAGCAGTACCACCAATACCAATACCGAGCATACCTGGAGGACACCAGCCTGCACCCATTGTTGGTACAGTTTTAAGTACCCAATCAACAATCGAGTCAGATGGGTTAAGCATCGCAAGTTTAGATTTGTTTTCTGAACCGCCGCCTTTAGCAGCAACAGTAATATCTACTTTGTTACCCGGAACGAGTTTGTAGTGAATTACAGCAGGGGTATTATCTTTTGTATTTTTACGACCAAATGCTGGGTCTGCAAGTACAGATGCACGGAGAACGTTGCTATTTTCAAGGTAACCTTGGCGAACACCTTCATTTACTGCATCATCTAAGCTCATTGTTAAATCAAATTTAACATCTAAGCCCACTTCAAGGAAAACGTTAACAATACCAGTATCTTGGCAAATTGGACGATGACCTTCCGCACACATGCGAGAGTTAATTAAAATTTGTGCAATTGCATCCTTTGCAGCTTGGTTTTCTTCGCGATCATAAGCACGGCTCATCGCTTGGATAAAGTCTTGCGGGTGATAGTACGAAATAAACTGTAGGGCGTCCTTGATCGATGTAATCAAGTCATCTTGTTTGATAATCGTTGTCATACCAGAAAATCTCTTGAGCGGGCTGTTAGCTAGCGGGCTAAATTATATGACAAAAAGATCGTTTTGTGGGAGATTGGTTGATCTTTTGACCGAAAGTCGCATAGGGCTATATAGAGCGCATTTAAACGTCAGAGATAGGAAAATTATTTATTTTGAAACGATTAAAATAAAAAAAGCCATTTGAGCGGACATCAAATGGCGAGAGGTAGAAACAGATAAAATTATATTAATTATTTAGCAGCAGCTTGCTGTTCAGCCTGAATTGCTGTTAATGCAATGGTAAACACGATGTCATCTACCAAAGCTCCGCGAGACAAATCATTTACAGGTTTGTTTAGACCTTGCAGCATTGGTCCAACGCTTACAACATTTGCAGCACGTTGTACTGCTTTATAAGTCGTGTTGCCCGTATTTAAATCAGGGAAAATAAATACATTGGCACGGCCTGCAACTCGTGATTCTGGTGCTTTTTGGCGACCAACGCTTTCAACTGAAGCTGCATCGTATTGAAGTGGACCATCAATAAGTAAATCAGGGCGACGTTGCTGAGCAATTTGAGTGGCTTGTTGTACCTTCTCAACATCTGCACCTGTGCCAGATGTTCCAGTTGAATAACTGATCATGGCAATACGTGGATCAATCCCAAAAGCTTTCGCTGAGTCGGCTGACTGAATTGCAATTTCAGCCAGTTGTTCTGCTGTCGGGTCTGGATTAATCGCACAGTCGCCATACACATAAACTTCATCTGGTAAAAGCATAAAGAAGATGGATGAAACCAGTGAATATTCAGGGGCTGTTTTGATGAGCTGGAAAGCGGGGCGGACAGTATTTGCTGTGGTGTGCACTGCACCAGAAACTAAACCATCTACTTCATCTAAGGCTAACATCATCGTACCGAGTACTACGGTGTCTTGAAGTTGTTCCTTTGCCTGAAGCTCGTTGAGTTTACCTTTACGCAGCTCGACCATTGGTGCTACATATTGATCGCGAATACTATCTGGATCAACAATTGCTAATCCGGCTGGTAATTCAATACCACGAGCTTTTGCAACGTCCTGTACCACATCTAGTTTAGCTAGCAAAATGCAGTCAGCAATACCACGTGCCTGACAAATTGCCGCAGCTTGAATGGTGCGTGGCTCATCGCCTTCAGGAAGTACAATTCGTTTTTTAGCTACAATCGATTTTTGCACTAGTTCATGACGAAAAGCCGATGGAGATAGGCGAGGGGTAGCTGCATTATTACTGTGCTGCTTAAGCCATTCGACATCAATATGACTTGAAACAAAACGAGTCACTTGTTCTGCACGTTCAGTATCATCGACGGGAATTTCATTACCAAAGTCAGATAAACGCTGAGCAGTTTCAAGTGTGTTTAAACGGGTATGTAAAATTGGCAAGCCTTGCTTGATCGCACTTTGGCAAAACTCTAAAAGCTCAGGAGCTGGTGCTTCACGTTCAGTAAGAACCAAACCTGCGAGTGGAATACCATTGCTGGTTGCCAAACTGCTTGCAAGTAATACATCTGTACGTTCAGATGCACTAATAATCAGTTCACCCGCAATAAACTTATTGAGTTCATATTCAATGCTTGAGGCAATTAAACTTGAATGCAAAATACGGCGTGTCTTAGCTTCACCTTGATGCACCCATTGCCCATCAATCACATTCGCGATATCTAATGTTCTAGGTACGCTTAGGGTGTTACTAAATGGAACTAAACCAATAATCGGTAAATCGCTAGAGCCAAAATAACGATTATATTTTTGCAATTCGGCCGTAAATTTTGCGATGTCTTCAGTTGGGCGTAATGATGGATCAAATGCAACAGGAATTTGTGCTGTTTCTTCGCTTAACCCTCGTGTACGCATGAAAAGCACACCCGCAGTACGATTTGAAGCCGCACCACCAAACTGGCGTAAATGAGCATCTACTTTTTCTGCGGCTTTTTTCGGGTTTTGAATATCTGCTGTACTGATCAAGACGACTTCTGCATCAAGTGCTTGAGCGAGACTCGCATTAAGTTCACTTGCGAAGTGGTCTTGTCCGTTTGGCAATAAGCCTTCCACAATAATGACATCATGGTCTGCTGCAACACTGCGGTGAAGACTAACAGCGTCTTCAAGTAATTCATCTACTTCCCCAGCAGCAATAAGCTGAGTTAATTTTTCATGCGAAATAGATTGAACGGTTTTACTTTGAAATAAATGACCGAATAATGAAGTTGTCCGGTCAAGATGTTCTTGGTCTTCTTGAGAAAATGGTTTTAAAAAGCCTGCTTTAATTCCGTTACAATCAAGTGCGTAAATCATGCCTAAGCAGGCAGAGGTTAAACCAACCCCTTCGCCTGTAGGAATCAATAAAATTGTATTCATATAAACCTATAAATAAACGAATATCGGGTTTTCGCTAAAATCTGATTAAGCAAGACTCGCTACAGATGCTGTAGTTCCTGCCGCTTCAACAACTTGACGGGTTTCTTTGGCAATACGGCCTTCTTCATCTGTAGGAATGACCCAAATTTGAGGCCCTGTTCCATTGTCGATTCGGCCTTCAGTGCCACGTTTTAAGTTGTTATTTTGATCTTTATCAAGCTGCAAACCAAAATGAGGTAAATACGCTAAGGTTTTTTCTCGAATATATGCTGAGTTTTCGCCAATACCGCCTGTGAAAATGAGGCCGTCTAAAGTTGGTAGGCCACAGCTTAGTGCTGCAAGTGATTTTGCAAGGCGATAACTAAAGACTTCAATTGCAAGACTAGCATCTTCATTGCCATTTTCTGCCGCTTCAATGACCGTACGCATGTCATTAGACAGTTGTGATAAGCCAAGTAAGCCACTTTCGTTATTTAAAACTTTATCAATTTTAGCAAGGTCCCAACCAAGATTTTTGGCAAGGAAGCTATGTAGGCTTGGGTCGACATCGCCACTACGAGTTCCCATCACCACGCCTTCAAGTGGAGTAAGGCCCATAGAGGTATCAACACTTTGTCCGTTCCATACCGCACAAGTTGAACTGCCATTTCCTAAATGTGCTGTTAACCATCCACCTTTTTTCAGGTTGCCCGCAAGCTCACTTGCTTTATCAGACACGTAAGCATGACTTGTGCCATGGAAGCCATAACGGCGGACGTTGTGGTCAGTATATAAAAACTTAGGAATTGCATAACGGTATGCATGGGCTGGCATGGTTTGATGGAATGCTGTGTCAAATACGGCAACTTGAGGTAATTCAGGGAATAGGCGTACGGTTGCGTCAATACCAATTAAATGTGCTGGGTTATGAAGCGGAGCCAAAGGCGTTGCTGCACGAATACGTTCAATAATTTCAGGAGTGAGTAATTCTGCTTTGGTTAAACTACCGCCGTGTACAACACGATGTCCGATTGCTTGCGGTTTGTAGTTGGCTAGACGCGCAAGTAAAGTTTCTAAAGCTTTGGCATGATCAGCATAAGGGATAGCAAGTTCAAGTGGTTCACCACCAACTGTCACTCCCTTAATCCGAGCATCGGCTGCCCCTAGGTTTTCTGCTAAACCGTAAATACGATCTTCACGACGTTCTGAAACCAGCGCGTATTTAATAGATGAAGAGCCGCAATTGATAACTAATACTGATGTAGCCACGTTGAAATACTCACGTCCTGATTTAAAATAGTTTTCCTAACTTCCTGTTCGACATGTATTATTTTTAAATACATTTTGAACGGGTTGTCATGTTTTAACATGTGTTGTTTTTCTGTCCAAGATAGACTTTAGCCCATTAGACTTAAGCACTATGATTTTTAAGCTGTTTATAACTAATATTTAGTCAGTATAGATGTTAATCTCTGTGTGGCTTATTTTTTATACAGGAATCGATCAGTTTTTTGTATATTTTTATGAAAAATAAAACCTGAACCAAATATGTATTTTAAGAGCCAGAGGTCGATCCTTTAATAAAAGGACGAGCAAACTCCTTAAATTAAATTTTAAGAATATATTACAAATAATATACGTAATTGAAATTCAGATTTAGGGGTATTAATGGAAATTAAAAAGAATAAAAAGTGGACTTATTAAAACTAAAAACTAGAGTGAAAAGCTCATCATTTATATATTGTTAAATATATTTTATTGTATTGATATTACAATAATTTTCCCGTATTTACCAAAGTTTGGTTTCAGCATAAATATATCCAAATTTTAAATGGGCTTTCTGTCTCAAACCTAAGCTTGCTCTACCGTTAAGCTTTGTGCTGAGGTCATTACAGCAGCATTGGCTGGGGTTGCATGTCGCTTTTTGCCTGAATAATATTGTTCATCCTTTTTCAAATGATCATAAAAATATATCATTTGGTTTATTTTTATTTCCCGGCTTATCCGGTTGTACAGGAGCGTCCTGCATGGACTTGCCGAATTCTATACTGGCAAAAGTTACCGAGCGTGTCATCGCACGTAGTCAAAAAACTCGTTCTGCATATTTACAACGTATTGAACATGCACAAGGCAAATTTCCTGCTCGTGGCGCACTTTCATGTGCCAATCTGGCTCATGGTTTTGCCAGCATGGAAGATAATGAAAAATTAATTATTAAAGTAGGTCGTGAGCCAAATATTGGGATTGTATCTTCATATAACGAAATGCTTTCGGCTCATGCACCCTATAAAACATTTCCAGATCTAATTAAAACAGCCGCTCGTGAAAATGGTGGTGTAGCACAGTTTGCTGGCGGTGTGCCAGCGATGTGTGACGGTATTACTCAAGGTAATGCTGGCATGGAACTATCATTGTTCTCTCGTGAAACAATTGCAATGAGTACCGCTATTGCATTGTCTCATAACATGTTCGACGCAGCTTTATGTCTGGGTGTTTGCGATAAGATCGTGCCGGGATTATTGATTGGTGCTTTGCAGTTCGGTTATTTACCTACTATTTTTGTGCCGGCTGGCCCAATGACTAGTGGTTTGTCTAATGATGATAAAGCTAAAATTCGTCAGCAATTTGCAACTGGTCAAGTTGGCCGAGATGCTCTGCTAGAGGCTGAGTCAGCTGCCTATCATGGACAAGGTACATGTACATTTTATGGTACGGCTAACAGTAACCAGATGCTGATGGAAGTGATGGGTTTACACCTTCCAAGTGCTGCATTTGTTCATCCTCACACACCATTACGCGATGCACTCACTGCAGAAGCTGCGATTCGTGTACTTGATTTAACCGTTGAGCGCGGAAACTACACACCGATTGGTCATGTTGTTGATGAGAAAGCGATTATAAACGGCATTGTGGCATTGCTCGCAACAGGCGGTTCAACGAATCATACTTTGCATCTTATTGCGATTGCTCGTGCTGCTGGAATATTAATTGACTGGGACGACTTTGATGAATTGTCGGCTGTTGTTCCATTGCTCGCAAAAATCTATCCAAATGGTAAAGCCGATGTAAACCATTTTCAGGCTGCGGGTGGAGTTGCTTTCCTCATTCGTAATTTGCTTGAAGCTGGCTTGTTGCATAACGATGTAACTACAGTGGCTGGTAAAGGTTTACAACATTACACCAAAGAACCAAAACTGATTGATGGCAAGCTTACTTGGGTCGATGGTGTGGTTCAAAGTCTTGATGACAAAGTTTTGCGTAGCATTGATGCGCCGTTTCAACCAGATGGTGGCTTGCGTTTAATGCAAGGACGTTTAGGCCGTGGTGTAATCAAGATTTCTGCTGTTGCACCAGAACATCGTAAAGTTAAAGCGCCAGCAATTGTGTTTGATTCTCAAGAAGCCGTGCAAGCAGCGTTTGATCGTGGTGAGTTGCATCGAGACTTTATTGCAGTCGTTCGTTTCCAAGGCGCACGCGCTAATGGTATGCCAGAACTACATCGTTTAACTCCTGTGTTAGGTGTTTTACAAGACCAAGGTTTTCATGTTGCTTTAGTGACCGATGGCCGTATGTCTGGTGCTTCAGGCAAAGTTCCTGCGGTGATTCATCTATCTCCAGAAGCATTATTGAGCGGTCCGATTGGCAAAGTTCAAACAGGAGATATGTTGGTTATTGATGCTGAAGCTGGCGTGCTTGATGTCGAGCTAGATGAAGCTGTTTGGCAGTCACGCCCTGTTGCACAGCCAGAACATCAGGCAGAAAACGAAGTTGGCTTTGGCCGTGAATTATTTGGTGTGTTCCGTGCTGCTGCTGCGCCAGCTGAACATGGGGCATCTGTATTTGGTGCACTGGTTGGTGAAACTGCTCCAGAGCAGATTTGAATCAAAGGAACTGAAAAATAATGATTAAAATTGAAGATATCGTCAAATTAGGTCCAGTTGTTCCCGTATTGGCATTTGATTCTGCCGAGCAAGGTGAACATGTATCACGTGCTCTACACGCTGGTGGTGTGAAAGTATTAGAAATTACGTTGCGTACCGCTGCTGGTCTTGCTGCTATTGAGCGTGCGAGCCAGTTGGCAGATGACATTGTGGTGGGTGTAGGAACAATTACCAAACCAGAACATTGTGCTCAAGCTAAAAAAGCAGGTGCTCAATTTGGTGTGTCGCCGGGTTTGACTAAAGATCTGCATTTGGCTGCACAAGATGCTGGCTTGCCTTTATTACCGGGTGTGATGACACCAAGTGATCTGATTCAGGCAATTGAATTAGGCTATGAGATTGTAAAGTTTTTTCCAGCTCAGCAAGCGGGTGGAGTTGAGATGCTAAAAGCCTTTTATGGTCCATTTCCAAACTTACGTTTTTGCCCTACAGGTGGAATTACGGCGGAGTCAGCGCCAGATTTCTTAAAACAACCAAACGTAGTTTGTGTGGGTGGGTCATGGTTAACACCTAAATCTGTTGTAGCTACACAAGACTGGGCTGAAATTACTCGTTTAGCTCAAGTGGCTAGTCAGTTGAGAGCACTGTAAATGTAGTTAATATTTATAAAAAATGAAGTGCATTTGTTGTGCTTTAGTGATTGCGTCGATGTGACCAGTAAGTGCTGGTCACACCTAAATATAAGAAATTAGTGTCTTAACAGTAGGAATTACTGTGGCTGAAGACCTTTGTTTGGGCAGTCTGCCTAAATAGCATTATTCCAAGGAGAAGTGTCACATGGAGACGGTTCAGGGTGGCATGTTGCTTATCTACACTGTAATCGCGATTATTGCATTGGTTGTCATGATCGCGAAGTTCAGAATTTATCCATTTCTGGTTCTTATTATTGTTTCACTCGGTTTAGCTTTAGCTGTTGGCATGCCAATGGGCGACATTGTTAAGTCATATGAAGCTGGTACTGGCAAAACCTTGGGTCACCTTGCGATTGTGATTGCACTGGGAACCATGCTCGGTAAAATGATGGCCGAGTCAGGTGGTGCCGAGCGAATAGCAATTACTTTAATTAAATGGTTTGGTGAGAAAAATATTCACTGGGCCATGATGTTTATTGCCCTTATTGTTGGTCTTCCTGTATTTTTCGAAGTAGGTTTCGTTCTACTCATTCCAATCGCATTCAATATTGCAAAAAGAACAGGTAAATCATTACTGATTGTTGGTTTGCCGATGGTCGCAGGTTTGTCGGTTGTGCATGGCTTAATTCCACCGCATCCAGCTGCGTTATTGGCAGTACAGGCATATCACGCTGATATTGGTAAAACGATTGCCTACAGTTTGTTGGTGGGCGTACCAACTGCCATTGTGGCAGGGCCGTTGTATGCGCTATGGATCAACAAATATGTCAAATTGCCTGAGAACAATCCATTGTTTAAGCAATTTGTTGAGGTAGATAAGAAAGAAACTCGTGAGCTACCAAGCTTTGGAATTACCTTATTTACGATTATGTTGCCTGTCGTATTAATGTTAATCGGAAGTTGGGCTGATCTTTTCTTTGCACCACAAACTTTCGCAAACGATTTACTACGTTTTATTGGTACTTCTGATATCGCATTGCTGATTGCCGTGCTGGTCAGCTTTATTACCTTTGGTACCATGCAGGGCTTTAATCGGGAACAGATTGAAAAGTTCTGTGGCGGATGTTTAGCTTCTATTGCCGGAATTATGTTGATTGTCGGTGCTGGTGGTGGTTTTGGCGGTATTTTACGTGACAGTGGTATTTCTAATGAGATCGTTTCTACAGCCTTGAAGGCAAATTTATCACCGTTATTGTTGGGCTGGTTAGTTGCAGCATTGATTCGTTTGGCAACAGGTTCGGCAACGGTTGCTATGGCTACTGCTTGTAGTATTGTTGCTCCGATTGCAGCCACGGCAGGTGTTGCAGTTAGACCTGAACTTTTGGTACTTGCCACAGGCTCAGGTTCATTAGTTTTCTCACATGTAAATGATGCGGGTTTCTGGTTAATCAAAGAATATTTCGGTATGACCGTGGGGCAGACACTCAAAACTTGGTCGGTATTGGAAACGATCATTTCGGTGTTGGGATTATCTTTCACGCTACTGCTTAGCACTATTTTATAATTAGAGGTAAGTGATCCATGATTGTGATTGCAATGGGTGTCTGTGGAACAGGCAAAACGCTGATTGGTGAGTTGCTATCGGAGCATCTGGCTTGCGAGTTTCTCGATGGAGATACACTGCATTCAGCTGCAAATAAAAGTAAGATGAGTCAAGGTATCCCTTTGACTGATGAAGACCGCTTACCTTGGTTACACGCGATTCGTAAGGCTATTGAAGAGAAACAGCAGGCAGGTGAGACGGCAGTGTTTACCTGCTCTTCATTGAAGCGTGCTTACCGAGATATTTTACGTGGATATGACCAGAATGTGCAGTTTGTATATTTAAAAGGGTCATATGAATTGCTACAGCAACGTCTTGCTGAGCGGGCAGGTCATTTCTTTGATCCATCGTTATTGCAGACTCAGCTTGATACATTAGAAGAGCCAGATGTAAATGAAGCGATTACCATTGATATTATATTGACCCCTGAGCAAATTGTTACGCAGGTGATGCAGAAACTTGGTGTGATTAGTGATGTGTGTCAGGAATAATAATCCTAAAAATACTGAATGATGGAAACAAAAACGCCTGATCAATATCAGGCGTTTTTTTGGTTTAGCTCGATTATTGGCGAATCTGGCCGTCACCTAACACAATCCATTTTTGAGAAGTTAGGCCTTCTAAACCTACTGGACCACGCGCATGAATTTTATCGGTAGAGATACCGATTTCTGCACCTAAGCCATATTCAAAACCATCAGCAAAACGAGTTGATGCATTGACAACCACTGAACTCGAATCTACACGAGCTAAGAACTGACGGGCCAAAGTATAGTTTTCAGTCACAATTGCATCAGTGTGATGTGAACCATATTTGTTGATATGGTCAATTGCTTCATCAATACCGCTAACAACTTTAACTGCAAGAATTGGCCCTAAATATTCGGTATACCAATCTTCTTCTGTCGCAGGTTTTACAGATGCACCTAAAATACGGCGTGTTTCTGGACAGCCACGGAGCTCAACTTGTTTTTCTGCATAAAGCTCGGCAATGCGTGGTAAGAAAACGTCTGCAATTCTTTCATCAACGAGCAGCGTTTCCATCGCATTACAAACGCCATAACGGTGAGTTTTGGCATTTAAGGTAATTGGTAAAGCTTTTTGCAAGTCTGCTTGCGCCTCAACAAATACATGGCAGTTGCCATCAAGATGCTTAATGACTGGAATGCGCGCTTCATTGGTTACACGCTCAATTAAACTTTTGCCGCCGCGTGGAACAATCACATCCACATATTCAGTCATGGTAATGAGGTGACCAACAGCCGCACGGTCAGAAGTGCTAATAACTTGCACTGAATGTTCAGGTAAGCCAGCAACTGTTAAGCCATGCTTAATTGCTTCAGCAATTGCTTTATTTGACTCTAGTGCTTCTGAACCACCACGCAAAATAATAGCATTACCAGATTTAATCGCTAAAGATGCAGCTTCAAGGGTTACGTTTGGACGTGATTCGTAAATCATTCCAACCACACCTAAAGGCACACGCATTTTGCCAATTTGAATGCCTGTGGGGCGATATGCAAGATCAGTAATTTCCCCAATAGGATCGACAAGTGCGATCACATCTTTTAAACCTTGCAACATTCCTTTAAAACGTGCGGGTGTAAGTTCAAGACGATCAAGCAATGCGCTGTCGAGCTGATTGCTGCGACCTTTATCCATGTCGATTTGATTCGCTGCCAAAATTTCTGCCTGATTATTTTCTAAAGCAGTATAAATAGCAGAGAGAGCATGATTTTTTAGTGAGGTAGAGGCACTTGTTAAAACACGAGAAGCTTGACGTGCTTGTTGTCCCACCTGTTGCATATATTGTTCAATTGAGTCTTGCATAGCATTTTTTAATCATTTACCAATGCGTAAGATAGTAGCAGTCAAATGCGGAACAATGAATGGCTTTTTTGGAAAAATGTGACCGCCATAAAAAAACATTTAAATATTTTGCAAACTATTAGCGACTTAAACAAGATGAGCGGTCATTTGAGCGATTGCGTATATTTCACACAATTGTTTAGAATGTTATTGTGCAATACAAACTAATACAAATTTTAAAGTTTTGTGCATAAAAGATTACGTGTTCAAGAAGGAACTCTTGCAGCATAAAAAAATTACAGCAAGGAGGAAGCAAGGATATGAATTCCATTATTCAAATGGATTCGGAGATCAACCAAGCTTATGCCGGTTTTGGCTTTTTCGATATCTACCATAGAGATAGTTTTAAACAACCTGCTCGGACAACATGGATTGACGGCTGGAAAATTGAATATATGGCGATTGCCGATCCAAAAACGATTCACAATACGCCAATTGTGATTGTGGGCGGTGCTTTCCAGAATTTTAATTCTTATAAATATTGTGTTGAACAATTATTTGAAAGCGGTCCGGTCATTTTAATCGATTTACCTTCGATGGGCGCAAATCAGCAAATTACCAATCGGGACACAGGAGTATCTGCGGGTACTTTAGAGCTACCTGATTTGTCTAAAATGTTGGGGCGCTGGCTAGATATTGTCGGACTACAAAAAGTTTCTGTTATGGGAATGTCTTTGGGATCGGTAATCGCATCTTGCTTCGCTTATCATCGTCCAGAATTAATGGACCGCATGATTTTAATGGGCGTTATGCAAAAGACCCGAAAAAGTTGGCGAATGATTTTGGAAGAGTCGCTTAAGCTCATGCAAGAAAACCGCATGGAAGAGTTTGGGCAAGCTGTGATTTTGTATTTGGTTAATCATGCCAAATTAGATAAAACTCGCATGTCACCTACAGCTAAAAAATTATTTTTTAGGCAAATGGCTGAGTTTACAGGCACAGAGCGAGAGCGTTATGAAATTAACTGTAATCGTCTTTTGCGTTTAACGGATGTACCCATTCCAGATTGTAAAACGCTGGTTGCAGCAGGTCAGTACGATAGTTTTACTTTGCCTCATGAAAATGCAAATTTTGCGTTGCAATGTCCTGACATGGAGTTTGCACTTATTGCAAATGCTGACCATGTACCTCAGTTGCAGCGCCGTAAAGAAACCATGAGTTTGTTCACCACTTTCTTGAAAGGGGAATCTATCCAAAATCTGGATGGTATTATTCCCATGACACGTGAACAAATGCAAAAGATGGAACGCCGTGGTGAAGAACGAGTTCGAGTTTTGCAGCCAAAAACTCAACTTACTCATCGCGAATCTGATGTACAGGTGCCAGTGACGATCGTTGATGTCACATTCTTTGGTATGTATTTAAAAATGGATGATATTTCGCAGCTTGATTTTGTGAACGATTATCCACGTGACTTGGCACTGCATTTAGAAGATGAAGAGGGTACTTTTGCAATTGAGTGCTTAATTTTTGAAAGTACAGATCAAGGTATTCGAGCTTTGTTCAAACATGGTAGTTTTGAGCTAGCTGATCGTTTAAGCCGTTATATTACTCGTCAAAAACAAACCGTTTAATTTAATCCTTATAATTGGAAGCCCGTTTAATACGAGCTTCCATTTTTTATCTTTATTATTTTGTTTGAGCATGAATGGTCCAGACTAGATCACCTAAATGCTGTTCATGAGCCTCAGATGAAACTTGCCCAAAGAATATTTGTGGCTGTTCAACACTAACTTGACCAAACCCTGCATCTTCAAAAAAGTCTTGAACTTCCTGAGGGCTTTTAAAGTGAAAACTAAAAGAGCTGCGCGACATTAATTTAAGTAATTTACTACTGTTCCAGATAATGCTGGCGAGTTTATTTTTAACAGGTTCAGGGTAAAGGTCAGTTAAATAGTGAAGCTTTTTAAAAGAAGCGCCATAGTGAGCAATTGATTGAATCAGTTGTTTTAATAAATCTTTATCAAAATAGTTAATTAAACCTTCACTTATTACAACTAATGGACGGTTCAGATCAAATACCTCAAATGCTTGTGCAAAAGCTTCTGTAAATAAATCAACTGATAAAATTTCGGGCGCATTTTGTTCAATTTGCTGAAGTGCATTTTGTTTGGTTTGTGCCATATCGGGTAAATCAAGCTCCCGATAGGTAATTGAAGGGTAATGCTGTCTAAACCACCATCCGCGAGGGGATAGGCCACATGCTATTTCAAGGACTTGTAGATCAGGATTCTCTTGAATTAACTTCTCTAAATGATGATCAAGCATCGTGTGGCGTTGTTTGAGTGTAGTGCGCATGCTGCCACCCACATATTTCTCCGCCCAAGATTCTATCGGGTGAACCAAATATGCCAGTGATTTTCCTTTGGTTGTGGCAAGTGCTTCGTGAGAGATCCCCATTTGGTACCAGATATAACCCGTATAGTGGGCTGTAAAAGAGATGTGGCGGTGTTTTGAAAGTTGTTGTGTCATTCGTCCTGAACTCGGTTTATTGTTTTTGTGTGATTTGACTGATGATTTGAACCATCAGTCAAATATGTGCTTAAGTCAACTTAAAACGAATTCTTAAACTCTTCAATGGCTGTTCTGACAGCTTGCCACTCATTTCCAAGCGATAAGGTTTCACCAATCTGAATTTGTGGAATTTGACCGCGCATACGTTCTAAACGCTCTTGGTTTGGCAGTGCAAGTTTTTCGATACCTTCTAGTGCTGTGCATGCCGCACTTCGGTCGTTACACACAAGTCCCATATCACAACCCGCAGAAAGAGCTGCTTGAATACGAGCATCTGCACCACCTGCTACACATGCGGCCTGCATACTTAAGTCATCAGAGAAAAGTACACCATCAAACTTCAAACGGTTGCGTAGAACTTCTTGAATCCAGAAAGGAGAAAAACCAGCTGGATTTGGGTCAATCTGATCATAAATGACATGTGCAGGCATAAGTGCATCAAGCTGAGGCATGAGCTTGATAAAGCTTTGCATGTCATGATTATAGATTTCGTCATAGCTACGGCTGTCAATTGCAGCTGAGACATGAGAATCTGCTTTCACTGAACCATGACCTGGGAAGTGCTTGCCCGTATTTGCCATTCCGGCTTTTTTCATGCCTTGCATAAATGCGCCAGCAAGTGGTGCGATATCTTCAATGTTTTTAGAGAAACCTCGGTCACCAATCACGTCACTAATGGCATTGAGGTCTAACACTGGTGCAAAACTAAAATCGATACCGACAGCAAGGACTTCAGTTGCCATGAGCCAGCCACACTGTTCGGCCAGTTCAAGTGCTTTTTGAGGTTGGGTAATATAGAGTTCACCAAAACGGCCCATGGCCGGTAATAAGGTGAAACCAGATCTTAGGCGCTGAACTCGACCACCTTCTTGGTCGACAGCAATTAAAATATCTGGACGAATTTGACGCATGTGGTCTGTTAAAGCACGGACTTGTTGTGGAGATTCAATATTTCGTGCAAATAAAATCATGCCACCGACTTGCGGAGCGCGTAATAGTTCAATATCTTCTTGAGTAAGTTCTGTGCCGGCGATATCCAGCATCAATGCGCCAATCATATTGGTTCCATTTGAATTTTGATAAAAAACAATAAGCGAATTTTGCAATGTTTTGCTACATTTTGTCAGTACAGAATATGATAAAACTACACGGTATAAACAATTTAGTTGGTTAAGATTTTGAATCTGCTTAGTTCATATCGAAAACAGAGCATGTAAGATAGGAACACCCAAGGAAGTATTAAGAATTTATGAAACTTCAAACTATAGCTTGTGCAGTAGCGATCGCGACTGGCGGTTTATTCTTCTCTCATACGATGAACGAAGCGAGAGCAGCAACGAATACTGCTGTGGTTTCTCAATCGATCCAGCCAACGCAAGAACAGGCTTTGGTGGCCCGCCAACTGGCAACTTTAGTTGATCGGCAACATTATTTAAATATGCGTCTGGATGCGACAACATCAAATCGCATTTTAGATATGTATTTAGACAGCCTTGATCCAGATCACTCATTATTTTTAGACACTGAAGTTCAAAACTATAAAAAACTATACGGTTCAAATTTCGGTGCTTCATTAAAATCGGGGAATTTAACGGGGCCATTTGCAATTCATCAGCAATATCGTGAACGCTTAAAACAATTTTATGAGTTCATGTTGACTGAGTTGAAACAGCAGCAAAATCTAAAACAGCCAAATAGCTATATTGAAATTGATCGTGAAAAAGCACCGTATTTCAAAACTACGGCTGAGCAACAAAATCATTGGCGCAAAATGTTGGCTTCACAGTTAATCAACTTAACCATTAGCCGTGAAGAAGAGCAGGCTAAACAAAAAGCGCTTAAAGAGAATCCTTCACTTGCTGATGGTCAAGACTTAACTGGCCCAGAAGATTTAACACCAGCTCAGACGTTAACTAAACGTTATACACGTCAGCTTGAAAGAATTAGTCGCGTGAAAAGCGATGATGTTTTGGACAAAACATTAAATGCAATGTTGGCGACCTATGATCCACATAGTAATTATTACCCGCCAATTGATGCGATAGAACTTAATCGCCAAACGACTTTGCAATTAGAAGGTATTGGGGTATCGATTCGTCCAGAGCGTGGCAACGAAGATTACACCAAGATTGAAACTATTGTAGAAGGCGGTCCTGCAAGTAAGTCTGGTCAAGTGAAGTCAGGAGATCGAATCATTGGTGTCGCTCAAGGGGGCGAGAAAATGATTGATGTGGTTGGTTGGACAAGTTCTGAAATTGTGGGACTCATTCGTGGTAAACGCGGAACGAAAGTAACTTTAAAACTTCTTGGTGCTGGAGCATCAATGAGTCAGGCGCGTAATGTGACGTTAGTGCGTGATGTGATTCAAGAAGAAGATGCAGGTGTCCGTTCACGTACAGTTGAAGTTAACCGCGATGGTAAAAAGCATCTGTTGGGTGTGATTGAAATTCCATCTTTCTATTTTGACTATCGTTCACGTCGCGCGGGCCAACAATACCGTTCAGTTTCTGAAGATACTGCAAATGCTTTTGAAGCGTTAAAAGCGAAGAAAGTAGAAGGTATTATCATTGATTTGCGTAATGACCCAGGTGGTTCATTAGAAGAAGTTGCACGTATGCTTGGTCAGGTAATCAAGTCTGGTCCAGTAGTCCAAATTCGTGATGGTAATGGCAACGTAAGCGTTTTTGAAGATAACGATGGTGGTCAACAAATTTACACTGGCCCCCTTGCTGTCATGGTGAACTTGGCATCTGCATCTGCAAGTGAAATTTACTCTGCTGCAATCCAAGACTATGAGCGCGGTATTATTATTGGTAGTACAACAACTGGTAAGGGTACAGCTCAGGTACAACTTGATACTCTGGCATACGGTCAAGCGACTTTAACTCAGCGTAAGTTCTACCGTATTACCGGTGGTAGTACACAAAATAAAGGTGTAGTGCCTGACATTAAACTCGTCGATATCTATAACGAAGAGTTTGGTGAGCGTAAATCGAAGAATGCGTTGAAGTGGGACACTATTCCTACAGCGCCATTTAAACGTGAAGGTTCTGTTCAACCTTATGTCACAAAGTTATCTCAATTTTCTGAACAACGTGTAAGTGCTGATCCGCAGTTTAAATATTTGAATAAACGTACTGCAATTGCTAAGGCTACAAGTGAGCAAAAGCAAGTTGTACTTGATATTGATAAGCGCCGTGCGGAATTACTTGCTTTAGAGAAACAGACTCTAGACGCAGAAAATGAACGCCGTGCAGCAAGTGGTCAAAAGCCTTTTGCAAACTGGGAAAGCTATCAAGCTTCATTAGATGCTCTAGCTGAATCTCGCGCTAAAATGAAAGCTTCACAACGTCCTGCATTGCCAGAAGAGGAAACTTTTGTGACTGAAGCTGCAAATGTACTCATGGACTATGCAAAATTGCAAAATCGCTAAGCGTTATTAAGTTTTAAGAGAAAAGCATACTGTCATCAGTGTGCTTTTTTATTTTTCATGTCAGTAAACTGTCATGCATTTATCATCAAAGTGTCAAAAAAACTGCTTAATATTTAAGCATGAAAATAAATACATTGATGGATGGCGCTATGCAAAGCTCATACGCGACAGCACTATTAAAACAACAGCAACTTCCTGAAAGCTTCCAATTCTTTTTTAAACAAAAGCAGCAGATATCCAATACGCATTCGTTGCACGATTTGGTTCGCCCACGTTTAAAAATTGCGATTGTTACCGAAACATGGCCACCTGAAATTAATGGTGTGGCACTTTCATTATTACAATTATGTCAAGGTTTACAAAAACAGGGGCATAAGATTTTATTGATTCGCCCAGAACAAAAAGCAAAATGCCATGACTTTACGCCAGAGCAAGAATGTTTGGTGATGTCGCAGGCTATTCCGAAATATCCAACTTTGCAGTTTGGTTGGCCACAATATTTAAAAGTATCGAAAGCTTTTGAAAAGTTTGTGCCAGATGTAGTCCACATTGTGACAGAAGGTCCTTTAGGCTTAACTGCCATGCAGGCCGCAAAAGCAAAAGCTATTCCGGTTTCTAGCGGCTTTCATTCACCCTTTCAAGATTTTAGTCGATTCTTCGATTTGGCTTTTTTAGTAAAGCCGATTCAAAAATACCTGTGCTGGTTTCACAACAATACTCAAGTGACCTGTGTGCCGAGTAAAGATACACAAGAAGCGTTACGTGGTTTTGGTATTACTTGCCCGTTGGTTGTTGTTGGGCGCGGCGTAGATACAACAAGATTTTCACCAAAGCATCGCTCTGAAAATTTGCGAAAACAATGGGACGCCGATGAGAATACGCGCGTTATGCTTTATGTGGGGCGTTTGTCACCAGAAAAAGAAGTGCAAGTGCTCATTGAAAGTTATGCCAACTTACAAACTGTTCCTCCACATAAAACTAAATTAGTGATTGTGGGAGATGGCCCAGATTTTGCTCGTTTAAAGTCATTGCCTGAAGCGAAGGGTGTTATCTTTACTGGAAGTCTGAGAGGTCAAGATTTGGCAGCTGCCTATGCGAGTGCAGATGTATTCGTATTTGCGAGTCAAGTTGAAACGTTTGGTAACGTAGTTTTAGAGGCGATGGCAAGCGGTTTGCCCGTTATCGCGTATGATTATGCATGTGCACATCAATATTTAACCCATGGTGTGAATGGCTGGTTAAGCCCACTTGGACAAAAAAACCACTTTATACAACAAATTTATCAGCTTCCTTCAGTACAACAACTTAGAGAAATGGGCGTACAAGCCTGTCATAAAGTACAGCAAAGCGGTTGGCAACTCCCGGTTCAGCAATTGGAGCAGGCATTTTATCAGGTAGTGAAGGAGCCCTTGGTGGACTTCACCTAAGTATCCTAAAATAGGAGAATGACCATGAAACTTAAGAATGCAAAAATAAAAATACTCGATTTAGATTTGAGAGGCTGTTTATATCTTAATAATTTCTCTCACTCACAACGTGTTGCCCTTTTTTTCAAAATCATCAGTCGTGTGGGTGATGGTCCATTTTGGTATCTCATGCTGGCAATCGTGTGGGGGATGCAAGGCATTACCTATAGCCTGCAAATCATCTACTTGTTATTAGGTGGTTCTGTTGGGACAGCGATCTATAAATTCTTAAAACATAAAACAACACGACCGCGTCCTTATCAGGTGCATCAGGTAATTGTGCTCGGTGAAAGACCACTTGATCATTTCAGTTTCCCATCTGGCCATACACTTCATGCCGTGATGGTCACGATAGTTTTAGGTTATATCCAGCCTGCGCTGCTTGCGGCGATGTTTCCTTTCATGGTGCTTGTTGCATTGTCTCGTATGGTGCTTGGTCTTCACTACCCAAGTGATGTGATTGTCGGTGCGCTCATTGGTGCGGCAGTCGCAAGTATGATTATTTTTATGGCTCCGCTATTGAACATCGCTTTATAAACATCGGTAATTTTTATCAGCTTAAGCTATCGATTAGGTTTGTGGATTTGCTAAAGTACACAGTTCGTGATTTAGCAGATTAAACAGATAGGAGCCGCTATGGGCTTACGTTGGACAGATACGATTGAAATTGCGATTGAATTGTCGGAAGCACATCCAGAAGTTGATCCGCAATGGATCCGTTTTACCGATTTACACGCATGGGTATGTGCATTACCAGATTTCAGTGATGACCCAAATAAATCGACAGAAGGATTGCTAGAAGGGATCCAAATGGCCTGGATAGACGAAGTTCGCTAAAAACAGTAGAAAAAATCGCAACTTTTACACATACAAAGCTGATTATTGCCTATGACATCGGTATAATGCGGCAAATTTTTTAAAGTTTAAATCTTAAAATAAAGGAGCCACTCATGGCTATTGAACGTACTTTGTCTATCGTAAAACCTGATGCAGTGTCTAAAAACCACATCGGTGATATTTTTGCTCGTTTTGAAAAAGCGGGTTTAAAAATTGTTGCGACTAAAATGAAACACCTTTCTCAAGCTGATGCTGAAGGTTTCTATGCTGAGCATAAAGAACGTGGTTTCTTTGGTGACTTAGTTGCATTCATGACTTCTGGTCCAGTTGTAGTATCTGTTCTTGAAGGCGAAAATGCAGTTCTTGCACACCGTGAAATTTTAGGCGCTACAAACCCTAAAGAAGCAGCTCCTGGCACGATCCGTGCTGACTTTGCTGTAAGCATCGATGAAAACGCTGCTCACGGTTCTGACTCAGTTGCTTCTGCAGAGCGTGAAATTGCTTACTTCTTTGCTGACAACGAGATCTGCCCACGCACTCGTTAATCGAAAGCATTCAAACCAGATAAGTGGTATACTACTTATCTGGTTTTTTTATTCTCTCAAGAGAATATTGTTTGATTCTTGAACAATATCTTCAGTTTTTTGACATGGTTTAGGTAAATACACATGAGTTCTGCAGAGGTCGTTTCATCTGAAAATCTTGATGGACAGCAGCAATCTTCGTCCACGCTGGTCATGCCTGCTGCCGAAAATAAAGTGAATTTACTCGGCATGTCTCGTCCGGAATTAGAAAAATTCTTTGAAGATATTGGCGAAAAAAAGTTTCGTGCCGGTCAGGTCATGAAATGGATACATCAATACTTCATTACTGATTTTGCTGAAATGACCAATATTTCAGGAAAATTACGTGAGAAGCTTGAACAGATTTGTGAAGTCAAGGCTCCTGAAGTTGTTCACCGTCACTATTCAAAAGATGGTACACGTAAGTGGGTTTTTCGTGTGGGCGATGGTGCGGGTTCTTTGGTTGAAACGGTATTAATTCCTGCTGAAGATAAAACAGGCTTGCGCAAAACTTTGTGTATTTCATCACAAGTGGGTTGTGCATTGGACTGTTCATTTTGTTCAACAGGTAAACAAGGTTTCCAACGCGATTTAACGCCAGATGAAATCATTGGACAACTCTGGATGGCAAACTATTCTTATATGGAAGAAGTGCCTGTTGCTGAGCGTGAACGTTCAGTGACCAATGTCGTGATGATGGGTATGGGTGAGCCATTACTCAACTATGATGCCGTATTAAGCTCAATGCGGATTATGCTTGATGACTTTGCCTATGGCATGTCTAAGCGCCGTGTGACTTTATCAACGTCGGGTGTTGTACCGAAAATTGATCAACTTGCAAAAGACATTGATGTTGCTTTAGCAATTTCTTTACATGCACCAAACGATGAATTACGTAACGAATTAGTACCAATTAATAAAAAATATCCATTGGCTCAGTTAATTGCTGCATGTCAGCGTTATATTGCCAAAGATGGTAATGAAAGTTCACGTAAACATGTGACCATTGAATATGTGATGTTAGAGGGTGTAAATGATCATCCTGAACATGCACAGCAAATGATTAAATTATTAAAAAACTTACCAAGTAAAATTAATTTAATTCCATTTAATCCGTTCCCGCATGCACCATATGGTCGCTCAAGCCGAAATCGAATTATCTCGTTCCAAAAAACTTTGTCTGATGCTGGATTTGTGTGTACGATTCGTCAAACACGTGGTGATGATATTGATGCTGCATGTGGACAGTTAGTCGGTCAAGTGGCTGATAGAACGCGTCGTGCTGAACAGTGGCAGAAAAAAGTCACACAGCGTCAAGAGATTTTGCGTACACAAGGGTAAAATTGAGGGCAGGCTTTGAGTAATCCAAAGTTAAAAACGGTATTTTGTATGGGGGTTGCAGTTGCGCTTTTGGCAAGTGGTTGCCAAACAACGCATGTGCAAAAAAAAGACCCAGAAAAAGCGGTAAAGGTGCGTACACAACTTGCTGCTGAACATATCCGTTCGGGTGACTTGGATTCAGCAAAGCGAGCGCTTGATCAAGCTTTAAGTGTAGATAGCCGTGATGCAGCGGCAAATATGATGATGGGAATTTTACTACAGCAAGAAGGTAGTAAGCCGAACTTAGAAAAAGCAGAACATTATTTTAAACGAGCAATTTCATCTGAACCAGATAATGCTCAAGCACATAATAACTATGGTACTTATTTATACCAAATGGAACGCTATAATGATGCGATCGAGCAATTTCGCATTGCTGGCACAACATTAGGTTATGATCAACGCTATCAGGCGTTAGAAAATCTAGGTCGTATTTATTTAAAATTGGGTGATGTTGCGAGTGCTGAAAAAACATTCAAACAAGCACTCCTTGCTAACCGCGACTCTTATATTTCAATGTTAGAGTTAGCGGAAATTTTTTATTTGCAGCAGCAGGTTCCGGCTGCTACACAAATGTATGAGCAATATGTTCGTACAGTGGGGCAGAAAAATCAGGGTGCAAGAGCACTTTGGATTGGTGTAAGAGTGGCTCGAGCCAATGCGGATAAAATGGGAATGCAAGTGTTAGTAAACCAATTACGTGCCTTGTTCCCGGAAAGTCCAGAATATCAACGTTATTTGCAATTACAGTATAGTACTGAGGCCGTATGGAAATAAATCCTAATTCACAGCAGCCAACTGGCTCAAGCTTACCGACTTCTGCTTTAGGAAATATTCAACGTCCTGGTGAGTATTTACGTCAAATTCGGGTTGCTCAAAATAAAGAGTTAGTGCAAGTTTCCTCAGATTTAAACATGCCAGTTAAAACTCTAACTGCTTTAGAGCAAGATGATTATAAGTCATTACCAGAAGCGACTTTTATCAAGGGTTATTACCGTTCATATGCGAAATATCTAAATACAGATGCGACGGCAATTATTCAGCGCTTTGATGAGATTTATGCAAATGATACCGGGCTTTTACCGAACCATGCCTTAAATAATTCGCCAATTAAAATCATGGGTAAACTTCCTGGTTCTAATAGTGATCGTAATAAGAAATGGTTAAAGCGCGCACTGCTTGCAATTTTGGTTATTGCTGTTGTGTCATTGATTGTTATGGGTATTCAAAAATGGACTTCAAAGAAAGAAGATGCTGATTTACCTAAAGTAAATCAATCTAATGTTGAAGTTTTACCTATGAAAGGAGATACCACCACAACAGTGGGTGATCAATTGGTGCTAAACTTTAACCGACCAACTTCTGTTCATATTGTGGATGCAACAGGTAAAGTTTTGGCGACTGGTCGTCAGTCATCAACTTTAACTTTAAATGGTGAGTCACCATTCCAGATTCGTCTTGATGATGCAACTGCTGTGTCATTAAGCTTAAACCAAGAACAGATTTCATTGTCTCCATATACGGTAAACGGTAAAGCTGAATTCCGTTTATCCCGCTAATACCATGAGTTGAGCGATACAATGATAGAGAACCCAATTAAACGTCGACCAACACGCAAAATCCGTGTTGGGTCGGTGTATGTCGGTGGCGATGCACCTATTAGTGTGCAAAGTATGACAAACACTGAAACTTGCGATGTTGATGCAACAGTGGCTCAAATTGAGCGTTGCGTCGAAGCAGGTGCTGATATTATGCGTGTTTCGGTCCCGTCTATGGAGGCTGCTGAGGCATTTGGCGCAATTCGTAAGCGCGTTTCAGTACCATTGGTTGCCGATATTCATTTTGACCATAGAATTGCTTTGGCAGTTGCAGATTATGGTGCAGACTGTTTACGCATTAACCCAGGTAATATTGGATCCGACCAGAAAGTTCGTGAAGTCGTTGCTGCGGCGCGTCATCATGGCATTTCTATACGTATTGGTGTTAATGCGGGTTCTTTAGAAAAAGATTTACAAAAAAAATATGGTGAGCCTACAGGTCAGGCATTGCTTGAATCAGCACTACGCCATATCGATATTTTAGACCGTCTTGATTTTCATGAATTTAAAGTAAGCGTAAAAGCATCTAATGTGTTTTTAACAATGGATGCTTATCGTTTACTCTCTCAACAAATTGACAATCCATTACACCTTGGCGTAACCGAAGCTGGTATTTATCGTACGGGTACGGTTAAATCGGCGATCGCATTGGGCGGTTTGTTGATGGAAGGCATTGGCGATACGATGCGTATTTCGCTTGCTGCCGAACCAGAAGATGAAATCAAGATTGGTTTTGATATTTTGAAATCACTTGGTTTGCGTTCTAATGGCATTAACTTCATTGCATGCCCAAGCTGTTCACGCCAAGAGTTTAATGTTATTCAGGTGATGCAATCTTTGGAAAAACGTTTAGAAGATATTCGTACTCCAATGGACGTGTCCGTGATTGGCTGTAAAGTAAATGGCCCGGGCGAAGCGAAAGAAGCAGATATCGGAGTGGTCGGGGCAGCGCCTCGTTCATTGGTTTATCGTAATGGTGAGAAAAGCCATTTAATCGATACCGATCAATTGGTTGATGAAATCGAAACAATGGTTCGTCAACGTGTCCAAGAGCTTGAAGAAGCTAAATCTAAAGAAATTATTCGTAGTTCATCATGAGTTCAATTGTCGCAATCAAAGGTTTTAATGACGTCTTACCAACGCAAACAGTAGCGTGGAGACGTCTCGAGCAATATTTAGCATCTTTAATGGATGCTTATGGTTATCAACAAATTCGTTTGCCGATTATTGAACAAACGGGCTTGTTTAAACGTACCATTGGTGATGCAACCGATATTGTTGAAAAAGAAATGTATACCTTTTTTGACAAAGGTAATCCACCTGAGTCGTTAACCTTACGTCCAGAAGGTACGGCTGGTTGTGTTCGCGCGATGCTTGAACATAATTTGTTGCGTGGTGCTACACCGCGTGTGTGGTATATGGGACCTATGTTCCGTTATGAAAAGCCACAAAAAGGCCGTTACCGTCAGTTTCACCAGTTTGGCGTGGAAACTTTTGGCGTAGCAACACCTGATATTGATGCCGAATTAATTTTGTTGACTGCACGCTTATGGAAACGTATGGGTGTTGCTGATAAGGTTCAACTTGAGTTGAATACTTTAGGTGAGGCTGATGAGCGTACAGAATACCGCAATGCATTGGTTGCTTTTTTAAACGAGCATAAAGATGCGTTAGATGAAGATTCTCAGCGTCGCTTAACAACAAATCCATTACGCATTTTAGATTCTAAAATTGAATCTACCCAGAAAATTCTGGAAAATGCACCGAAATTGCATGATTTCTTAAAAGAAGATAGTTTGGATCATTTTAAGCAGTTACAAGACTATTTAACTGCTGCTGGTATCCAGTTTGTAATTAACCAGAAGTTGGTACGCGGTCTGGATTATTACAACAAGACTGTTTTTGAATGGACGACTACGGCACTTGGTTCGCAAGGTACAGTATGTGCTGGTGGACGCTACGACGGTTTAGTTGGCCAGTTAAAAGGTAAGCCGGATCAATCTGTACCAGCTGTTGGTTTTGCGATGGGTATGGAGCGTTTATTACTTCTGCTTGAGCAAGTTGAACAGGCCGAAGTTATTCGTGATTGTGAAGTCTTTTTGGTTGCAGAACCTGCTTATCAAACGAACGCTTTGATTTTAGCGGAACAATTACGTGACCAGTTAGAAGCTGCTAATAGCGGTATTCGAATCAAAACAGGTTCGCAAGGCAGCATGAAAAGCCAGATGAAAAAAGCTGATCAGGCTGGAGCAATCTTTGCTTTGATTTTAGGGGAACGAGAGTGGGATGCACAGCAGCTTGCAGTAAAAGAACTCGCAACAGCTGAACAGTCACAAGTCGCAATTGCTGATCTCGTACCATTTTTAATCCAAAAATTTACAAAATAAACTGAAACATCTGGAAAAGGACAATCACATGAGCGTAAGTGATGAAGAACAATTCGACAGCTTAAAGTCGTTCGCCAAAAAATATGGTTCTGCCATGATTAGCGGAATTCTCATTGCGTTGATTGCCTTTTTCGGGTGGACATATTGGCAGAAAAAGAATCTGGCAACTAGTCAGGTAGAAACTGCAAAAGTACAGCAGTTAATGGATGAAGCAAATGCAAGTGCCGATAATCCTAATGCCTTAACTTCGGTAACTGCATCGGCAGATAAAATTGTAAAAGATGATATCGACTCTGTTCAGGCAATACAGACTCAGTTTGTATTAGCAAAATTAGCCTATGAAAAACAGGACTATGCTGCTGCCGAAAAAGCATTAAAGAAAGTTGAAAATTCAAAAGTAAAAGATGAAGGTTTGATTCAGGTTGTAAAATTGCGTTTAGCAGATGCACAATTGGCACAAAACAAATATGATGAAGCACTAAAAACCCTGTCTGGTAACGTCGATCCTGCATTTAAAGCAACGGTAGAAGAGTTACGTGGTGATATCTTTGTTGCTAAGAAAGATGTTGATTCTGCTAAAAAAGCGTATCAGGCAGCTTGGAATTCGTTACTAGAACGTAAACAAGAGCGACAAATTTTACAAATTAAACTCGAAAGTGTTGGCGTTTTAGTTGAAGATCCACAGATTGAGCGCCCAATTTTGGAAACACAGGTGGAAGAGTCTTAATGAATCATAAATTCAAACTGCCTTTGGCAATTGCAATCGCATCGGCTGTACTGGTGGGATGTTCGAGTAATAAAGTAAAAGAAGTTAAACCTAATCCGCTACCGAAATTGACCGAGTCGAAAAAGACCTTAACGCCAGTGTTTTCGCGTAATGTTTCTTCTACTGATAAGGCTGATCCATTACGCTTACAACTTGATGCAAGTGACGGTGTGGTTTTCACGCTTGATCCAAAAGGCGAAGTAGCTGCATATCGTGGTAAACAACGCATTTGGGAGAAAAAAGTCAGCAAATTAGGCTTGAGCTCTGGTGTTGAAGCTGCTGAAGGAATTGTGGTTGTTGGTAATAGTAAAGGGCAACTTTTTGCACTAGATCAGGCAACAGGCGAACAGAAGTGGACTGCACAGTTATCGGGCGCATTGTTAAGCCCGTCTTTGGTTCAATCTGGACGTGTTATCACTGTTGCGAATGACGGTACTGTATTTGCACATGATGCTGCTTCAGGCCAACAAGTTTGGGCTTATAAATTACCAAATGTACAATTTAGTTTGCGTGGTCAAGCATCACCGGTGAGCCTTGATCCTCGTACTGTATTAATTGCATCTGCGAATGCGTATGTTTATGCAATTGATACCATTAGTGGTATTCCACGTTTCCAACGTCGTGTTGCAGTCAGCGAAGGTCGTTCTGATATTCAGCGTTTGGTTGATATCGAAGGTGATCCTACTGTAGCTGGACAATTTATGGTAACGACTAGTTTCCAAGGTCAAGTGACTGTAACCGATCTTGCTTCTCAACGCGTAGTTTGGAGTGAAGATTCGAGCAGTACTAAACGTCCTGAAGTTTATGACAATAAAGTATTTGTTTCTTCAACAGATGGTAAGTTAACAGCTTACGATTTAGCGTCTGGTGAAAAAATCTGGGAAAATGATAGTTTGTTAAACCGTCATTTAAGTAATCCAGTTGTGCTAGGACAAGATCTTGTTGTAGGTGATTTAGATGGCGTATTGCATCTTGTTGAACCAGCAACAGGTAAATTAATTGGTCGTTCAAAAACAAGTGGTGAAGTTAATACATTACGTGTTATCGAGAACCAACTCTATGTTTCGACCAGAAAAGGCGATTTAAGTATTTGGCAGAATCGTTAATTTCGTTCGCTTGTGCTAAAATAAGCGCTTAACAAATTACGCTGTTAAAAATATCGGGGTGTTTGAATTAAATCAGTTCAAAGCCCCGTCTTTTATTATGGTCATCTCTGACCTTAAAATATATCTCCTGTACTGTTTCTAATGCTCATGCCATGAGATATGGCTGGTCTTGAATTAAGGTTATTGTATGAAACCCGTTATTGCGCTCATTGGTCGTCCGAATGTCGGAAAATCAACGTTATTTAACCAGATTACCAAGAGTCGTGATGCACTTGTAGCCGACTTCGCGGGCCTGACTCGTGACCGTAAATATGGTGATGCGACTTATCAGAATAAGTCTTTCATTGTTGTTGATACTGGCGGTATTGGTGAAAATGAAGGCGGTATTGATAACTACATGGCCGAGCAGTCAAAAACAGCGATCAATGAAGCAGATATCATTATTTTTGTGGTTGATGCGCGTGCTGGCTTATTGGCTTCGGACGAACAAATTGCCCGTGAACTGCGTACTTTGGGTAAAAAAGTTTACTTGGTTGCCAATAAAGTTGATGGTGTCCATGCAGAAGCTGCGTTGGTTGAGTTCTACAAACTTGGTATGGGTGAACCCTTACAAGTTGCTGCCAGCCATGGACGTGGTGTACAGCAAATGCTTGAGGATGTCTTGGTAGACGTACCTGAAGATGAAAATCCAGAAGAACATGACAAAGCAACAGGCTTACGTTTAGCGATTATTGGTCGTCCAAACGTGGGTAAATCGACTTTGGTCAATCGTTTGCTAGGCGAAGACCGTGTAGTTGCATTTGACCAACCGGGCACAACGCGTGATTCGATTTATATTCCATTTGAACGTGATGGTCGTCAGTACACATTAATTGATACAGCGGGTGTGCGTCGTAAAGGTAAAGTTGATGAAATGATTGAGAAATTCTCAATCGTGAAAACACTACAAGCCATTAAAGATGCACATGTGATTGTGGTGGTGTTGGACGCTCGTGAAGGCGTGGTCGAACAAGATTTACATTTGATTGGTTACGCACTTGAAGCTGGTCGTGCCATGGTGATCGCCATTAACAAATGGGACAACATGACCGAATACGATCGTAAACAGTGTAAGTTGGATGTTGATCGCCGTTTTGACTTTATTCCTTGGGCGAAAGTCCATTTAATCTCGGCATTGCATGGCACTGGTGTAGGGGAAATGTACCCATCCATTCATCGTGCTTATGACTCATCACATTTAAAAGTTTCACCTGCGAAATTAACCCAAATTTTGAATGATGCTACAGATGCACATCAACCGCCAATGGTGGGGGGTAAACGTATTAAAATGCGTTATGCGCATATGGGTGGACAAAATCCACCAACGATCGTAATTCACGGTAATAAAGTAGACAAAACCCCAGCGGATTATCGTCGTTACCTTGAGAATGTGTTCCGCAAAGTTTACAAACTGGAAGGAACGCCAGTGCGTGTCGATTTTAAAACGTCGGAAAACCCATTTGAAGGACGTAAGTCACAAGTGGATGAGCGCGTTGCGGCACGTAAACGTCGTTATGTACAGAAATTCAAAAAAGCTGAGAAAAAGTTTAAACGTTAAGCTTTTTAAAGTTCAAAAACCCAAAGTCTTCTTTGGGTTTTTTATTGCAAATAAATGAGCATGAGCCAAGATTTATGAAAAAGTGTGAATAATAAACGTAATTTTTTGTAAATTTCATAACGAATGCTATAATCAGCATCTTTATAAAATAATTTATATTTCGACAGAATAACGCTGCTTAGGGTTCACTTTTAGCATGGTAACATTACATCTTGCTCAGCTTACATTTACACATGCTCAGCCCTCATATACAGCCCTTGACCGTATTCCAGCTATGCAACGTAGACGGTTATCGCCATTAGCTAAACTTGCTTTGAATAGCGCGCTTGGTGCATTAAATGGTAGTAAAGTCGATTATATAGTTTGGGTATCACGATATGGTGACGAGACTAAAACGTTGAATATCTTGCAAGACGTTTTAAGTGAGCAAACCCCGTCACCCACACAATTTTCAACGTCTGTTCATAATGCAATTTCTGGGCTTTATTCTATTTTATGTCAAGATGACACGCCATCTACCAGCTTAAGCTGCTCATGGACTGAAAGTTTGATTGAGGCCTATGCTCTTTTAAAGTCAATGAAAGATATCGAGCGGGTATTAGTCGTTGCCTATGATGAGCCTTTACCCCAAATTTATGCTGAGGCAGTCGATTTCCCTGCTTATGGGATGGCTGCGGTCGTTACCCTAGAGCAACCTAATTTACAAATTACTGCGTGGACGCATACAGATGAAGCAGATGGTCCTAGTTTTGCTCATTTTTGGCAGGATACTGACCAGTTAATATCTGCATTTGGGTGGAACAAATGCTAAATCTTAAAAATCTGAAGCAAAAAAGTAATTATTGCTGGCGTGTAGCTGCAACTGGTTTTAGCTTTGCCAGTTTCGGTCTGGGCGGTATGGTAATTGCCACAGTCATTGCACCTGTGCTGAATGCCACAACCTCTGATTCTGAAAAGCGTCAGCAGCGTGCGCAGAATGTGATTAAGTATAGCTTTAAAGGCTTTACCGAAATGATGGTCAAACTGGGCATCATGACTTACTCGGTCGAAGGTCTGGAAAAGCTACAGAATAGTCGCCAAGAGCTTGTAATCGCCAATCATCCGAGTTTGATTGATGTTGTAGTACTAATTGGTATGATGCAGCAGGCTAATTGTGTGGTGAAGCAGTCTCTTTGGTCGAACCCATTTACCAAAGGACCTGTACAAAGTGCGGGTTATATTTTAAACGCGGGTTCTCAGCAATTTGTTGAAGACTGTGTGATGCGTCTGAAAGAAAATAATGCGGCTTCTCTTTTAATTTTTCCGGAAGGAACGCGTACTGAAAAAGGGATGACCCTAAACGAATTTCAGCGCGGTGCAGCCAACATTGCCATTCGTGCAAATGTACCAATTCGCCCAGTAGTTATTACCTGTACACCATCGACATTAACCAAGAATGAAAAATGGTACCACGTACCATCTCGACCATTTCATATCGAAGTGAAAGTACTCGATGCTGTACAAGTTTCAGATTTGTTAGATGATTTAACAGTAGGACCTAAACAAGTTCGTCAGTTAAGTCGTAGTTTTTATAAAATTTTTGATGAAGAGTTATCGTGAAATGAGCAATCTTGCTGATGAACTAAAGCAAATGATTATTGATGTTTTGGCACTAGAAGATATTACTATTGCAGATATTGATACAGAAGCTCCATTATTTGGAGAAGGTTTAGGATTAGACTCGATTGATGCACTGGAGTTGGGACTGGCTTTGAAAAAGCGTTACAACATTCATTTAAATGCGGAGTCGGATGAAACCAAACAGCATTTTAAATCAATCCAGAGTTTAGTTGCTTTAGTTGAAGCACAGCAGAAGTCATAAGGAGTGTGATGATGTTATCTCAAGAGCAAGTATTAACTAAACTCCGCGAATGGATGGAAGATTTGTTTGAAATTGAACCGGAGTCTGTTCAACTCGATTCAAACTTATATTCAGATCTTGATGTAGACAGTATTGATGCAGTTGATTTAGTTGTAAAAATTAAAGAATTAACTGGTAAGCAAGTAAAACCTGAAGATTTTAAAAATGTGCGAACCGTACTGGATGTTGTGACGGTTATTCGGAATATGACTGCTGAATGAAGCTCGTGATTAAAGGGATGATTACAGCACTTTTTGTGTTGTATCCCTTTATTGTGGGTTGGAGTTTGACGCACGGTCAATTTGTTTGGGTGAGTGTGTTACTCATCGGATTAGGTGTGGTCAGACTTTTTAGTAAAGGCAACTCGTTATTATGGCCTTTAACTGGTTTTGCCATTGTTTGTGGCAGTCTTAGCTTACTGTCACATAATCACGCTTGGTTAAAGTTATATCCAGTCGGTATGAATTTGGGTGCATTGGTTATTTTTGCACTGACACTGATAAAACCACCTTCTATGATTGAGCGCTTTGCCCGACTCGTTGAACCTGATTTACCTCCTTCTGGTGTGCAGTGGACCAGACAGGTGACTAAAGTCTGGTGTGCTTTCTTTTTCTGTAATGCATTGATTGCTTTGACTACTGTGCTTTTTACTTCAATGCAGGTTTGGGTCATTTATAATGGCTTTATTTCTTATGTGCTGATGGGTATTTTGTTCGTTGGTGAATTTATTTTGCGTAAGCGACATCAGCGTTTACATTCTTCAAATCATTAATTAAAAATTATGCATTGTCATTTTCAGAAATTCATCGATTCAGTTCAGCCACTTTGTATAGACAGTGCTCTACATTCGACCAGTTTTACTCAATTTTGGCAGGATGTTGCTTTGCAAGCTGCTGCAATTGCTCAAATGGAAAATTTAACTTGGGCACTATGGGAAGCAGACAGCTATGAATTTCTGGTTTTATTCTTTGCCGCTTTGTTAGCGAAAAAACAGGTACTTTTACCACCAAATCGAGTACGCGAATTAGAACAAGATTTCGCAGCACAGCAGATTTATTTTTTAAAGCGTCAAGATGTTGAAAAAGTTGTTCCTTTATCTTTAATTTTGGATGATGCTTTTTTACAGCAAGCGCAACTCTATTTTTATACATCAGGTTCAACTGGCGAACCTAAAAAAATCCCAAGAACACTCAGACAACTACTTAACGAAGTTCAAGGATTAAGTCAGAGTTTTACTTTCGATGAAAATGCAATTGCGATCGCAACGGTCAGTCATCAGCATATTTATGGATTACTGTTTAAATTATTGCTACCACTTGCTGTGGGTCGAAGTTTTTATGTGCCTCAAATGGCATTCCCTGAAGATGTGGTACAAGCTCAAAAACAATTAGAAACGTTGGGTTTAAGCAATTATTTGATCTCAAGTCCTGCATTATTAAAACGCTGGACAACCGATGTGGTTTTACAACACTGTCAGATGGTCTTTAGTTCGGGTGGCAAACTGGAAAGTGGTGTTCGTCCTTTATTAAATCGTCCGATTATTGAAGTTTTGGGAAGTTCTGAAACAGGTGGTATTGCCCATCGTGCTCAAGATGAGGATGCTTGGACTGCTTTTAGCAATGTGGCTATTCGTATTGAAGACCAACAACTCATGGTGAAGAGTAATCATGCCTATGAGGATGACTGGATTACGACAGGTGATGGTGCAGCATGGACAGATGCAAAGTGTCAGACATTTAAGCTGATGGGGCGTACAGATCGAATTGTAAAACTTGAAGAAAAGCGTTTGAGTCTAGATGCGATCGAGCAAAGCATTCAAGCTTTAGATGCAGTGCAACAATGTCATGTATTGGTACTTGAACATGAGCATCGTCAAATATTGGGTTGTATTGTTGTTTTAAAAGAACAAGCTCGGGAACAATTACAGCAACTAGGTAAGTCAGCTTTTGTTGGCCATTTAAAACAGCAATTAAAAGATCACTTAGAAACTTTAGCGATTCCTCGTCAATGGCGTTTCCTCAGTCAGTTGCCGCAAAACTCGCAGTCTAAACTTAACAAAAACTATTTGAAAACTCTATTTAAACCTATGTTACAACCAGTCGTACTGTCGCAGTCTCAAAGTTCAGATGACCATATTTTGAGCCTTGAGTTTCCACCAGAGTTAGCTTGTTTTAAAGGGCATTTCTCAACACAACCGATTTATCCTGGGGTTGGGCAAATAGGTTTTTTACAATATTTTGCTAAGTCAATTTGGTCGGACTTAAATTGGTGTCAGGGGTATGAACAGCTAAAATTTCAAAATCTGATCCGTCCTTATGCAATTGTGCAACTTAAGCTTTCTCGAAAAGAGCATAAAGTGAGTTTTGAGTTACGCGATTCAGAACAGATTTTGGCTTCTGGGCGTTTATTATTCGCTTTGCAAACGGAAGTAGAGGGTTAAAAATGCAGACCAACTATGGCTTTGTTATCCCAGTTTATAATCATCCTCATTATTTAGCTGACTTGATTGCCTATCTAGATCGTTTTCATTTGCCGATTGTATTGGTAAATGATGGAAGTGATGATACTTGTAGCCAGATTTTACGAGCATTGGCCGATCAATATTCCCAAATTCATTTAATTGAACATGAAGTGAATAAGGGCAAAGGGCAAGCTGTGATTACAGGATTGCGTGCGGTACATCGATTGGGTTTAAGCCATGCCTTACAACTTGATTCAGATGGGCAACACCACTGGGATGACATTCCTAAATTTATTGAACAGTCCCAGCAACATCCCAAAGCCATGGTGATTGGTCAGCCGTACTTTGATGAATCTATTCCTAAAAAACGGTTGTACGGACGTTACATCACCCATTTCTGGGTGTGGCTTAATAGTTTATCTTTTGAAATTAAAGACAGTATGTGTGGGTTTAGAGTGTATCCACTCGAGAGCACCATTAAAGTTTTGAACAGCGCTAAGTTCCAACCACGTATGGGCTTTGATAGCGAAATTTTGGTGCGTTTAAAATGGGAAAATACCCCATTTATTAATGTGCCGACACCTGTGGTTTATCCAGAGCAGGGCATCTCCCATTTTCATGTCTGGCGAGATAACTTAGGCCTGAGTAAAGCACACGCAAGCTTGTTTATGGGCATGCTGATTCGTTTGCCGAAGCTGCTAAAACAAAAGCTGCAAGGTTAATTATGACTGATTCAGCTTCTCCAAAATGGAACGATATTAAAGAGCGAGGAGGCATGTTGCCCCTCATGCTCGTGTTGTGGTTTTATCGTTTTGGTGGGCGTTGGTTATGCAAGTTGGTGATGTACTTTGTCATTATGTGGTATTGGCTATTTGCCGCCACAGCACGCCAAGCTTCCTTACTTTATTTACAAAAACTGCATCATTTTTCCGGAACACAATCTCCGTTTAGCCACCAGCCCAATTGGACAAACAGCTACGCGCATTTTATGCAATTTGGTGAATGTATTTTAGATAAGATTGAAGGTTGGCTAGGTCATATCTCTGAGCAAAATCTGGAAGTTTTTGGACATGAAAACTTCTCACAGCATTATCAAAAAGGTGCCCTTATTATTGTCTCTCACTTTGGCAATATTGAGTTGCTTCGAGCAATTAAGTCAGAGCATCCGCAGAAAATTAATGTGCTGGTTTACCAAAAGCACGCGACAAAATTTAATGAGTTTTTGAAAAAATTAAATGATAAGGCAGATGTCTGTCTTTTATCAGTCGATGAGCTGGGCATTGAAACTGCAATGTTGCTGCAAGATAAAATGCAGCAAGGTGAGTGGGTTATTGTGGCGGCAGATCGAGTACCAGTGCAGTCAGACCGTGTACAGCAGATTGAGTTTTTAGGAGAGCCAGCATCCTTCCCTCAAGGTGCATGGATCTTGGCAAATTTACTGAAAGTACCTGTTATTGCAGTGTTTTGCTACCGTGTGCAACAGCAGTTTCAAGTTCATATTCATTCAATTGCCGAGCAGGTGAGTTTACCTCGTGCTAACCGTATTGAAAGTATGCAAACCATAACTAAAACGTATGTTGCTGTACTAGAACAGCATTGTCTGCGTGCTCCTTATCAATGGTTTAATTTTTATAATTTTTGGACGAAATAACATGCGTGTGTTAACCGTAGGTGAACAGCCACTGAGTATTGAAGATGTTGTTTCTGTAGCAAGAGGCGAATGTCAGGTCGCTTTACCTGAAACATCTGAGTGGCGTGAACTGATTCAAAAAGGTGCTGATTTTCTCGATCAGTTACTTGAAGAAGAAGGTGTCATTTACGGTGTAACCACGGGTTATGGTGACTCGTGTTTGGTTGAAGTGCCATTACATCAAGTTAATGAACTACCGCTACATCTTTCACGTTTTCATGGCTGTGGTTTAGGTGAAAATCTGGATGTGATTACCGCACGTGCAGTAGTCTTGACGCGCCTATGTTCGTTGGCTCGCGGTTATTCGGGTGTATCGATAGTACTACTTGAACGCTTGGTTTGGCTACTCAACGAAAATGTGATTCCAGTCATTCCATCTGAAGGTTCAGTGGGAGCAAGTGGTGACTTAACGCCGTTGTCTTACATTGCTGGAACTTTAGTCGGTGAGCGTGATGTCTACGTCGATGGACAAATTGTTCCTGTTGCTCAAGTCTATGCTGAAAAAGGTTTGCAAACATTAACGCTCAGACCGAAAGAAGGTTTGGCGCTTATGAACGGCACAGCGGTAATGACGGCAATTGCTTGTTTAAACTATAAAAAAGCAGAACAGATTGCACTCGCAAGTACTTTGATTACAGCTCTGAATGTATTGGCACTGGAAGGTAATCCAAGCCATTTTGATGAAGTACTGTTTGCACAAAAACCTCATCCGGGGCAGCAGCAAATTGCAAAGCAATTACGAGACTGGTTGAACAGCGAAGTACAAATAGAACATCAAAGCCCACGTTTGCAAGATCGTTACTCGTTGCGCTGTGCGCCTCATATTATTGGTGTATTTGAAGATTCAAAAGTATGGTTGCGTCAGTTTATTGAAAATGAATTGAACTCAAGTAATGACAACCCCTTGATTGATCCAGTGGGGATGCGCGTCTTGCATGGTGGGCATTTTTACGGTGGACACATTGCGCAGGCGATGGACAGCTTAAAAATTATGATTGCCAATATTGCTGACTTGATGGATAGACAGATTGCACAGCTAGTCGATCATAAAATGAATCATGGTTTACCACGTAATTTAACAGGTGCAACGACTGAACGTTTACCACTGAATCATGGTTTTAAAGCGGTACAAATTGGAGTATCGGCTTGGACTGCTGAAGCTTTGAAAAATACTTTGGCAGCGTCGATTTTTTCACGCTCAACCGAATGTCATAACCAAGACAAAGTCAGCATGGGAACTATTGCTGCACGTGATGCGAGCCGTGTAATTACCTTAACACATCAAGTGATTGCAGCCCTTTGCTGCGCTAGTGTGCAGGCGATTCATTTAAAAGGTTTAACAGCACAGCTCAGTCCGACATTGCAGGCATTTATGCAATGGACCTTACAAAGTTTTGCATTTGTTGAAGAAGACCGACCATTACAAACCGAATTACAACAGATTGTTGATCGTTTAGACCAACTTGAATTGTTTAATCAACCAGAATTTATGGGATAAGGTGAGCCAATGCATGCAGATGTAATCATTGAAATTCCATTTCATGATGTCGATACCATGAATGTGGTTTGGCATGGTCATTATTTAAAGTATTTTGAGATTGCGCGCTGTAAATTGCTCGATCAATTTCATTACAACTATATGCAGATGAAAGAATCAGGCTATGCATGGCCTGTGATTGAAAGCCATGTTCGCTATGCATATGGGATTGAGTTTGAACAAAAGATTCGGGTTCGCGCCATTTTAAAAGAATGGGAAAACCGCTTAAAAATTGATTATTTGATTTTTGATGCTGAGTCTGGGAAACGCTTAACCAAAGGTTATACCACACAAGTAGCGGTGAATATTGAAGCTCGTGAAATGTGTTTCCAGTCACCGCAGGTTTTGTTTGATCGTTTAAATGCATGGTCTGAGTTTCAACCGAAGAGGAATGCGTGATGTCTCAATTCATCAAAACTTTAGGTTTAGGTGCTGCTGTTTGGATGAGCAGCTTAAGTGCGGTTTATGCAGCGCCAACACACATTACGAAAATTTTTCAGCAATTATCACAGTCTCCTACGGTTCGTGCTGATTTCGAACAGCAAAAAAAACTGCCATCGTTGAATAAGACCTTTGTGTCGAACGGGTCTTTATTATTTGCAAAATCTTATGGCGTGGCATGGCAAATCAAACGCCCAGTGCAAGCAGATTTGATCGTCACCCCAACCAAACTAGTACAGAAAACTCAGCGTACATTTAGCCAAATACAAGTTGATCAATCACCTTATAGCTCTGTAGCGACTTTATTTTTGCAGCTGATGTCAGGTAATGAACAAGCCTTGGCGAAGAACTTTAATGTAGTGAGTGCGAACTATAGTCCAGCGGGTTGGAGTATGAGCTTAACTCCAAAAAGTAGCCTGTTTAAAAAGCTGTTTGTGCGTGTTGATGCGCAAGGTCAACAGTATGTCAACCAAATTGTGATTACCGAGAAAGCGAATAACTTAACGACCATTCGCTTTAGTCACCAGACTTCTCAACCGACGACTCTAACGGCTGCCGAGCATGCGATTTTCCAACTGGCAAAATAAGTTCACTGCAATTTGGTTAATTGCTCTGCTGCTCATTGCAGTGGGATTAGGCGTGACTTGGCTGAAAAAAGACATTCATATTCAAACCAATATTTTTGCGTTATTGCCTAAAGTTCAGCAAGACCCAGAACTTGCACATACTCAGCAGTACATGAATGAGCAACTTAACAATAAAGTATTTGTTGTTATAGATGCTAAAGATGAGGCTGCGATACAACAGGCTACCAGTTTTTTAACAGCGCAAGCGAAGCAAAGTGCGCTATGGCAGCCACTCAAACCACAGCTTGATTTTGATCAATTTGCAAAACAGTTGTATCAACATCGAGCAGGTTTGTTGAGTGCGCAAGATCAAGCCTTATTACAAAAGTTGGATTACGAGGCACTGACTGAACAAAGCCTGATGCAGATGATGAGTCCAGGCATGCCTGTCACTGCTGAGTCACTTAAGCAAGACCCGCTATTATTGTTCCCTCGTTATGCCATGCAGTTGGCGAATCCGTCACAACAAAACATAGAAATGGAGCAGGGCTTTGCGACCATCCATCATGAGCAAGGTATCTCTCGGCTTTTCGTATTACAGTTGACGCAAAGCCCATACAATATTGATTATCAAGAACAGGTATCGAACTGGATTGAGCAAACTAAGCAAAAGCTAGCTGCAAGGGGATTAAATTCTCATTGGACTGGAACTATTTTATTTTCAAATTTTGGGACGCAATCAGCTAAACAGGAAATCTCAACCATTGGTGTTGGCTCTACATTGGGCTTAATTTTTCTGGTTTGGTTTGGCTTTCGTTCACTGCGTCCGCTATTTACCGAGTTTGTTGCCGTTTCAACCGGAAGCTTTGTTGCATTTGCGGTCACGCATTGGATGTTTGGTGAAATCCACCTCATGACATTGGTGTTTGGTGCGAGTCTAATTGGTGTTTGTGTCGATTTTTCATTTTATTTTATGGCGATGCAATCGCAGCACAGACAGCTTGGCGGTTTTCAAATTTTAAAACCACTATTGCCAAGCTTGTTTATGGGCTTAATGACCACATTGGTTGCTTACATTTTCTTGAGCTTTACCCCATTTCCTGGGTTCAAGCAGATTGCAGTCTTTTCAATTGTCGGATTAACTGCGGCATGGATTAGTAGTGTGTTGTTATTACCACGATTACCTGCACTTAATGCTCAGCCAGCAATAAAAGCACTGTCGTGGATTGGGCAAGCACGGTTATGGTTTCAACAGCGTGCCAAAATTCGTTATGGTCTGATTACAGCCATTTTAGCAGTGGGTACGGTGAGTCTTTTCTATCTCAAAAGTAACGATGATATCCGTAACTTACAAGGGATGGATGTGAGTCTGAAACAGCAGGATCAAGCTGTTCGTGAACAATTTGGCCAGCAACAAAGCAGTGATTATTTTGTAGTACGAGCAGCCTCTGCAAATGAAATGCAGCAACAAGAGCAGCAACTGATTGGACATTTGCAACAGTTACAGTCACAAGGGAAAATCAGTGCATTTCAAGCTCTGGGACAATGGATTCCACCATTGGCAGAGCAACAAAAGAATGTACAACTATTAAGAAATATTCCAAAAGCAACTTTGCAGCAATATGCGCAAAGTATGGGGCTAAATATCACTGATGTTTTACAGTGGCAACAGCAACTGGCGACACAACCGTTATTAGATTTTGCTGTATTTAAAGATCATCCTTTAGCTTTTTTACAGTCTCAAGCCAATGAACGATTAGTGATGGTGACAGGAGTGAAACAACCTGAAGTGTTAAAGCAGCTTCAGAATGATCACATACATTTCCAGCAACCGATTACTGCAATGTCGGAAATGTTTGCCGAACATCGAGTGCAGGCTCAGCATCTTCTGATTTATGCCTTAATGGGGCTGGCTGTTGGTTTAGCGCTTATTTATGGTCTAAGTTCGATTGTGCCTTTGGTTCTGCCAGTAAGCTTGGCATTACTGAGCACTTTTGCTGTTCAGGCATGGTTAGGTGTCGAGATTAATCTGTTTAGTATTATGGCGACTTTCCTGATTATCGGGATCGGCGTTGATTATGCAATTTTCTACCGACATGGACATGATCACCCGCAAGTGGTTGGAATGGCGTTATTTTTATGTATGATGTCGACCTTGCTTGGCTTTGGGTTACTTTCGTTTAGCCATACTTACGCAATTCATTGTTTTGGCTTAACGGTTTTATTCGGGGTTATTTTCTCGTTTATCTATGCGACTTTGTTAACCCCAGCAGATAAAAAACACATTGTGAACTTACAAGACCATTCATAATTTGAATAAATTAAAAAGGAAGTTGTGCTATGAGCACTATAGAAAAAATTGACGTCGTTATTATTGGGGCTGGACCATCAGGTAGTTCTGCTGCGGCACTTCTTCGAAAAAAGGGTTATACCGTTACGGTTATTGAAAAACAGCATTTTCCTCGTTTTTCGATTGGCGAATCATTGTTACCGCAATCTATGGCGTTCTTAGAAGAGGCGGGTTTACTCGAAACGGTCCGTGAACATGTTGATCAATACGCTTTTCAATTTAAAAATGGCGCGGCTTTTTTACGCGGTAAACAACGCAGTTTTTATAACTTTACAGAAAAATTTACGGATGGACCGGGGACTACTTGGCAGGTTCGCCGTGCCGATTTTGATAATTTGCTAGCAAAGCAGGCTCAAGTTTATGGTGCCGACATACGCTTCGGGCATGAAGTCTTAGATGTTGATGTTGCATCTGAACAGCCCGTACTTACTGTATTAGATGAAGAACAACAAAGTTATCAGATTCAAACCAAGTTCTTGCTAGATGCGAGTGGTTTTGGACGAATTTTGCCAAAGCTCTTAGATTTGGAGAGTCCATCAAACTTTCCGGTACGACGTGCACTGTTTACCCATATTGAAGATGGAATTACAGATGACCCAGAGTTTGATCGCAATAAAATTTTAATTACCGTACATGAAAAAGATCATCGCGCATGGTATTGGCTCATTCCATTTGCAGATGGGCGTGCTTCTTTTGGCATCGTTGCAGAACAAGATTTTTTTGACAAATACACAGTCGAAAATGCTGAAGATAATGAACCTGAGGTAATGTTTAAGCATATTTTGGCCGATGAACCAAGCTTGTCACATGTCTTGCGCCGTGCAAGATTTGATACACCAGTGCGAACGTTGGTGGGCTATTCAGCAAATGTAAAACATTTGGCAGATCGCAACTATGCGCTATTAGGTAATGCCGGTGAGTTTCTCGATCCCGTCTTTTCATCGGGTGTGACGATCGCTTTAAAATCTTCTAGCTTGGCTATACCTTTGGTTGAGCGTGTCTTGCAAGGTAAGCAGGTAGACTGGTTGCAAGAATATGAAAAACCATTACGCCGTGGTATTCAGGTGTTTCGTGCCTATGTTGAGTCATGGTATGAAGGCGAATTTCAAGATGTAGTGTTCTCGCAAAATCAGAATGAAGGCATTCGCCGTATGATTTCTTCATTACTGGCTGGTTATGCGTGGGATGAAAAAAATCCAATCCATAAAAATGCCAAACGTAGACTGACTACTTTGGCAGAATATTGTCGTGAGGGCTTGGCACAAGAACAGGCACTTGAGGGGTAATCATGCAACGCAAATGGGCAACGATATTACTCAGTAGCTTTTTATTTTTAAATGGTTGTCAGGTCATGCCACACGCCAAAGGGCTGCAAAGCCCACTATGGCAGGCACAAGCTTATCAACGACAAGATCAGGTTGAAGTTCAGTGGAAGCAGCAAAGTTTTAGCTTCTTGTTATACCAACAGCAAAAGGGTGCTGTACTGGATATGGTGGCTTTGAGCCTGACAGGTCAACAATTATTTAAGTTACAGTTTGATGGGCATCGTGTTCATGTTGAACAACGTATTGATCAAATGCGTTTATTGCCTTTTGAGTTTGTGGTGCGCGATCTTTTATTTGCGACATACCCTCAATTTTCACATTTAGGGCAGCAAGCCGTAGAGATGAAACAACAAGCTGGCATGCAAGTTGTCTATATTGAAAAGCAGCCTGTGTTGCAGCTTAAACAAGGGCAAGGAAGCATTGAATTGATTAATCAACAAGTCCCTTATACCATGACGCTGAGTTCGATTGAAAATACGTTGCAGACAGAAGAAAGTCCTACGCCATGAAACATTTACCTTCAGAAAATGCAGCCACAATGGCAGTAGGCATACAATTCAGTGTCGGTTTATCTGCATTAGGTTGCGAACTTAATCAAATCAAACAGGCATTACAACAGCCACAGCAAACCTTAAGTTTGCGAGATGATTTAATTGCTGATCGTGATGTTTTGGTGGGACAATATACGCATCCATTATGTTTGCATGTACCTGATGCTTTACAATCTGTAGATTCACGTAATCTACGTTTTGCATTGACCGCATTATCTGAAATTGAAACAGAGTTAAAAGCCTATACGACATCCTTTGAAAATAAACGTTTGGCCATTGTGGTAGGTACATCTACTTCTGGTATTGCAGATAATGAATTATTACTTAAGCAATATTTTCAAGGGAAAACTGATCTTTCAATATCTCATTATCCACAAGAAATGAGCTGTTTAGCAAAAGCATTGCAGCAGTATTTAGGATGGGAAGGGCCTGCATATACTATTTCGACTGCTTGTTCTTCAAGCGCGAAAGCATTAGCTGCGGGGCAGCGTTTACTTCATGCAGATTTAGCCGATGTTGTTCTGGTGGGTGGTGTCGATACCTTATGCCAGTTAACACTAAATGGATTTAATAGCCTCGAAAGTTTATCTGACCATATTTGCCAACCCTGCGGCGTGAAACGTGATGGTATTAATATTGGTGAGGCTGCTGCATTTTTTGTATTAAGTAAAGCCTCTGCTCCTGTCATGTTAATGGGGGCGGGCGAGTCGATGGATGCATGGCACATTTCGGCTCCACATCCTGAAGGTAAAGGTGCGGCATTAGCTATGCAACGTGCACTAGACATGGCTCAAATTTCAGCTCAAGAAATTGATTATCTGAATTTGCACGGCACAGCAACTCCACAAAATGACGCAATGGAAATTAAGGCTGTACGACAAGTTTTTGGTGATTATCTGGTTGCATTAAGTAGCACCAAACACAAAACTGGACATTGCCTCGGTGCAGCTGGCGCTATAGAAGCTTTTATTTGTGAACAAGTTCTAAAAGATCAAAGTTGGTTGCCGTTGCATCAAAATGTTGAGGTTGATCCGGATTTGGCTGATCAAAACTATGTGCAAGAAGCTGAGTTAAAACAACCCATTCGCTATGTGATGAGTAATTCTTTCGCTTTTGGGGGAAGTAATATTAGTCTTGTTTTTGGAGTGAAGCCCTGATGAAACTAGATGCAATTCAATATATTCCTCATGAGCAACCGATGGTCTTTATTGACCATTTAACCGAGGTTACAGAAGGGCGAGCGCAAGCAGAACTCACGATTACGCCAGAGCTGATGTTTTGTGAAGCAGAAGGTTTGCCGACATGGGCAAGCATTGAAATTATGGCACAAACCATCAGCGCTTATTCAGGCTGGCAAGGTCAACAGTCAAAACAAGCGCCAAAAGTCGGTTTTTTATTGGGAACACGTAAGTTAAATTTACCGATCCCTTATTTTGCTTTAGGTTCACGATTGATCATTCAAATAGAACAACAATATTTTCATGAAGGACTTGGGCAATTTTCCTGTGAAATTCAATATGCTGAACACTGCATTCAGGCAACGTTAAGTGTATTTGAGCCAACAGAAACACCATTTGAATAACCACAAAAATTAGGAATACATTGTGACAAGACGAATTTTAGTAACGGGTTCAAGTCGAGGAATTGGAAAGGCGATTGCCTTACAACTGGCAAAGGCGGGTTTTGATGTAACTGTGCATGCACGTTCGCGTCAGGCAGATGCTGAGCAAGTTGTACAAGAGATTCAAGCGTTAGGACAAAATAGCCATTATTTAATGTTTGATGTAACTGAACGCCAGATGGTTCAGCAAATTTTAGAACAAGATGTAGAGCAACACGGTGCATTCTATGGTGTTGTATTGAATGCTGGTCTTACCCATGATGGTGCTTTCCCAGCTTTAACAGATCAAGACTGGGATGAAGTTATTTCGACTTCCTTAGATGGTTTTTATAACGTATTAAAACCATTAGTTATGCCAATGATTCATTTGCGTAAAGGTGGCCGTATCGTCACTCTATCTTCGGTTTCTGGCATTATGGGCAATCGTGGTCAGGTCAACTACAGTGCTGCAAAAGCAGGGTTGATTGGTGCGACCAAGGCCTTGGCACTCGAATTGGCCAAGCGAAAAATTACCGTGAACTGTGTAGCACCCGGCCTGATTGAAACGGAAATGGTGACAGATGAAGTCAAAGAGCATGCACTTAAAATGATTCCGTTACAACGCATGGGACAGGTCGATGAAGTTGCTAGCGTGGTGAAATTCTTGTGTTCAGATGAAGCTTCTTATGTGACCCGACAGGTTATCTCTGTGAATGGGGGACTTATCTGATGAAACGCGTTGTCGTGACAGGAATGGCGGGGATTACTTCTTTAGGTGAAACTTCAGATGAGATTTTTGCTCAATTTGAAGCTGCAAAAAGCGGGATTCGTTACATGCCGGAATGGGAACAGTATGTTGACCTTCGGACCAAGCTTGCTGGACCTGTTGAAACTTTTCATGTGCCAAAGCATTTTAATCGTAAAGTTACACGGGGAATGGGTCGTGTAGCGCTCATGTCTGTGGTTTGTGCCGAGACTGCTTTGCAAAATGCAGGTTTGCTTGGGCACGAAATCTTGAACAGTGGGGAAACTGGCGTTGCATTTGGTTCTTCTGCGGGTAGTGTCGAAGCAGTCGGTGAGTTTGCAAGCATGCTGCTTCATCAGAGCATGAGTAAGATCAATGCAACAACCTATATCCGCATGATGGCCCATACAAGTGCGGTGAACATGACCGTATATTTTGGCCTAAAAGGCTTAACGTTACCTACCTCAAGTGCCTGTACCTCTGGCTCGATGGCTATTGGGCAGGCCTATGAAGCCATTAAATATGGCAAACAACAGGTCATGATTGCTGGTGGTGCAGAAGAGCTTAGTGCAGCAGGTGCTGCAGTTTTTGATGTATTGTTCGCGACCAGTGGAATGAATGACCAACCAGAAAAAACACCACGCCCATTTGATGCTAAGCGAGATGGATTGGTAATTGGTGAAGGGGCTGGCTGTTTAATTTTAGAAGAATACGAACATGCCAAAGCTCGAGGTGTCCATATCTATGCAGAAGTGATTGGCTACGGTAGCAATACTGATGGTCAACATGTCACTCGCCCCGAGTCAGAAATGATGGGGCGCTGTATGCAATTGGCACTTAAAGATGCATCTGTAGAAGCTAAAGACATTGCTTATGTAAATGCGCATGGCACCTCAACTGATCAGGGCGATGTAGCAGAAAGTCAGGCGACAGCAGCAGTTTTAGGACGCAAGCCGATCAGCTCTTTAAAAAGCTACTTTGGACATACGCTAGGGGCGTGTGGGGCTATTGAAGCTTGGCTGAGCATTGAAATGATGAATCGTGGCCGTTTTATTCCAACTTTAAATCTAGATGAAGTCGATCCACTGTGCGGCGATCTGGATTATATCGTTCAGCAGCCGAGAACTCTGGATGCTGACATTATTATGAGCAATAACTTTGCTTTTGGCGGAATTAATACTTCGCTTATTTTTAAACGTGTTAAACAATAAGGAACACAACAATGTTAAATAAAAAACTTTTATTTGTAGCAATGCTAAGTGCGGGTTTTACTGCCACTGTTCAGGCTGGAGATGAAGTACATCAGTTAAATTTTAAAGAAGCTGTAGACCGTGCAGTTGCAGATGGCACTTTAGATGGTTCAGTAAAGTTTTATTTAAATGGTACAAAGTCTGGCGGTAAAGTCATTCAAAAAGATGCGGTGACCAATAAAAAAACCAATGGTTTTGGTAAGTCAGCTGCAACGTCTTGTGACTGGGTTTTACGTTCAGCACTCATCCAAATGCAAAACAATGCTAAAGCACAAGGTGCAAACGCCGTTACCAATATTGTGAGCTATTTTAAAGCCAATGAAACCACAAGTATGACAACTTATGATTGCTATAAAGGTGCCATGATGGCGGGTGTTACCTTAAAAGGCGATGTGGTTAAATTCTAATTAATTTTAAATAAGGTCGGGATAATGTCTAAGCGTAATATTGAAGTCTACACACAGACATTGTCCCAGCTTCTTTTAAAATCTAAACAAGATTTTCCTGACTTTCGTACATTTAATCATTATAAAAAACAGCAAATACATAACATTAGAAACGAGCTGATAGCGCAGAAATTACAAATTACAATAACGGATTTAGCGTTTGCAAAGTATGAGCATGGCAAGCCATATTTATTGAATCATAATTTAGATTTCAATCACTCTCATAGCCAACAATATTATGCTTTAGCAATGAGCCCGAATGTTAAAGATATAGGCGTAGACGTTGAAGAGTTAGACCGTAAAGTTCGTTTGGAAGCTTTAGCCCAGCATGCATTTCATTCTGATGAATATGAAACATGGCTAAGCTTAGAACAAGATAGAGAATACTGGTTTAAAGTCTGGACGATTAAAGAAGCTGTTTTAAAAGCTTCAGGTCTTGGCATACGGCTAGACTTAAACACTTTAAATACCTATGCACATTCTACAGACAATGGTGGAATATGTTCTCATCCACTTATTGGGACATTTGCTTATCAAAACTTTGTTCTGGGCAATATGATGCTAACAGTGGCATGGCGTTCGGAATTATCTTGTCGCGGATTTCAGTTTCCTACTATTCAGCTTATTTCTCTTGATCATTAATTTTTAAATTATTCAAAACATAAAAAAACCGCGATAGACGCGGTTTTTTTACTCAAGGAGAAGCTAGAAAATTAAGCTTGACCTTCAACAGCTTGAGCACGTTGCATATTTGCTTCGAACTCTGCATCAAAGTTGATTGGAGTAAGAAGTAACTGTGGGAAGCTACCTTTAGTTACTAAATCATTTACCGCTTCACGTAAGAACGGGAACAAAATATTTGGGCAATAAGCGCCTAAAATATAAGGTAAACGATCTTCTTCAATGTTATCAATCAAGAAAATACCTGATTGAGTGATATCTACAATGAACGCTGTTTCGTTGTCGTTATCGGCTTGTACCACAACTTTTAAAGAAACTTCAAAATGAGTTGGATCAATTTTTTCTGCAGCAGAAGAAAGATTGATATTGAGTTCAGGTTGCCATTGTTTAGTAAAAACCTGCGCCCCAGGAACCTCAAAAGAAATATCTTTTGTATAAATACGCTCTAAAGCTAATTGTGGTTGAACTTGTTGTTCTTCGCTCATTGTTTTTTCCTTAATATGGATGCGATGTTAAGCCAATAATTCGTCAAGTTTACCTTCACGCTCTAAAGCATAAAGTTGGTCAAAACCGCCAATAAACTGATCGTTAATAAAAATTTGTGGGACAGTACGATGATTGGTGCGTTGCATTAATTCAACACGTACTTCCGGTGCTTCAACAGAAAGATTCACTTCTTTGTAAGCAATACCTTTACGCTCAAGTAACTGTTTAGCACGAACGCAATACGGGCATACAGAAGTTGAGTAAACAATGACATTTGCAGCCATAATAATTCTCCTTAAGCTTTTGGTTTGCTTTTTACAAGAGGTAAGCCTTGTGCTTTCCAGTTACTAATACCACCATCAAGACGATAGCTGTCATGGTGAGCAACTTTTTGCAAAGCACTACCAGCAACTTGTCCGAGGTTGCAAATAAATACCAATGGACGCTCACTTGCTTTTAATTCTTCAGCATGACTTGCAATTTGGCTGAAAGGAATATTGCGGCTGCCACTAATATGACCTTCACGGAAGTCTTTACTATCGCGCAAATCGATTAGTATGGCATTTTTCGCTTTCACTAAAATACCAAGCGACTGTGGTGAAATTTTACGACCGTTACGTTGACCTTCAAAAATGAAGAACAACACGACCAAGACTCCGAGCGTACCAAACAAAATGGGGTGATTCCCCATAAACTCTAACCAGCGTTCCACAAGTCACCTAAAAAAAATTAAAAACAAAATTGACCTAGAGTATAGCGTATATAGATGGTGATCAAAATCACCACTTCAAGGGTAAAGCGGACAGAAAATTAGTTTTTTTGCTGTGCTTCTTGAATCTCATCATTTAAACGCAAAAAGCTATCTAGGCGCCGTGGTAAAATTTCACCAGATTCTACAGCGCGTTTTAATCCACAGTTCTTTTCATGAGTATGGGTACAATTACGGAATTGGCAAGAACCCAAATGTGCTTCAATTTCTGGAAAGCCCATACGAATTTTTTCTAAATCAAGATGCCAAAGCCCAAATTCACGAATTCCCGGCGAGTCGATTAACGCACCATTTTTACCGAAATTCATTAAACGTGTAGAGGTTGTTGTGTGTTGACCGAGTGCAGAGTTTTCAGAAATAATATTTGTTTTTTGCTCTGCATCTGGAATAAGCACGTTAATTAAAGAACTTTTTCCTACACCTGATTGGCCAACGAAAGCTACAGTTTCACCATCTAAACGTTCAGATAAAACAGAAATATCTCCCTTTTTAGACTGACAAATCATCACCTCATAACCCAAAGTTTTATATTCTTCTAATAGCGTAAGAATTGGGTCGTTTTCAGTGAGTAAATCTGATTTATTTAAGACTAAAAGTGCAGGAATGTTAGCGTCTGCGCAAGCTACTAAATAACGGTCGATTAATGTCGGAGCTGGTTCAGGAAGGGGGGAGAATACAATCACAATCAAACTGATGTTGGCTGCAACTGGTTTAACTTTGTGATAACGGTCTGGACGGGTAAGTAACGAGTTGCGTGGATGAATGGCAGTAATAATGCCTAAACCCGTGTTTGGGTCAGCCTGCCATTTAACTCGGTCACCAGTCACAAGTAACTCAAGGTTTGTTCGAGTATGACAGCGCCATACGCTTTTGAGTTCGATAGGTTTCCAGAAGGGTTCTGGCTCTCCTTCGGCAACTTGAGGTTTTTCTGGGTGATGCTCAGGTACAGAGAGTGCCTGTACTTCGAGTTGGCGGCCATAGTGTTGTACAACCAGTCCGTCCAGATCTTGTGAAGTATCGGCCTCTTCTTGGCGAGTTTTGTGCTGTTTTTCAATACGACGTTGCTGCTGTTCAGTTAAACGACGCTTACGAATTAAAGCCATTCATATCCCAAAAAACCACTGTTTGAAGATGGCAAAAATAGCATGAAGCGGCTATAGAATTACAGCGCAGATGCAAGAAATTTGCTACTATTGATGTTTTTACGGCATTTTAGAACGTACATACATGAGCAGTACTTTAAATACACGATTAATTTGGATTGATCTGGAAATGACCGGTTTAGATACCGATAATGACCAAATTATTGAAATCGCAACAATTATTACAGATGATAATTTAAATGTACTTGCCGAAGGTCCGGTCTTGGCTATCCATCAACCTGATCGTATTTTAAATGCAATGGATGAGTGGAATACTCGCCAACATGGGCAATCTGGGTTAGTTGAGCGAGTTCGTCGTAGCAAATTGACAGCTCGTGATGCTGAGTTACAGACTTTAGAATTCCTAAAAAAATGGGTCAATCCAAAAGTTTCACCGATGTGCGGTAACTCGATTTGTCAGGATCGCCGTTTCTTACATCGTCTTATGCCTGAACTTGAACAGTATTTTCATTATCGTAATCTTGATGTATCTACCGTAAAAGAGCTCTCAAAACGCTGGCGCCCTGAAATTATGAGCGGTCTGAAAAAGAATGCATCACATTTAGCAATGGATGATATTCGTGACTCGATTTCCGAGTTGAAATATTACCGTGAATACTTTTTTATTATGAACACTGATGGTAAAGATTAATTCTTTGCTGAAGTGATAGAGAGGGGGGCTACTGCCTCCTTTTTTATTGTTTAAAGGACATTGTTACAATAATGCCGATCGTCTGATTTGGCTTTCATATTCATTTTGCTTAAAATGATATTTTAAGTTTTTATTATAAAAAGAGAGCATTTATGCAAAGTAATAACCCGATACTGACGCGTGTTGAAACGGTCAGTGACTATAGTCAACCAATGACTGTGCAAGGTGCGATTCAAAAATCTATTATGCTGACAGTCATTGCAGCGGCTGTGGGCATTGCTTTATTTTTATACGCAGCTTTTACTGCAAATGTTGGTATTGCCTATGCGGGTGCTATTGTTGGCGCAATTGGTGGTCTAGTTTTAGCTTTGATTGCCACATTTAAACCGACGACTGCACCGACCTTGGCAATTCCTTATGCACTTTTTGAAGGTGCATTTTTAGGTGGTATTTCATTTACTTTTCAAATGAAGTACCCAGGTGTACCTTTACAAGCATTACTTGCCACTTTCATGACAACATTAGTCATGTTTGGTCTATATAAATTTAAGATTGTACGTGCAACTGAAAAATTCAAGTCAGTCGTGATTTCTGCGTCTTTGGCTATTTTTCTTGTATTTATTGTGCAGATGATCATGCGTTTAGCATTTGGTTCAAGCATTCCTTATATTTTTGAGAGCAACTGGTTAGGCATTGGCTTTGCTGCATTTATTGCTGTGATTGCGTCACTTAACTTAATTTTAGATTTTGATTTAATTGAAACCAACGCAGCTTACCGTGCTCCAAAGTTTATGGAGTGGCTGTGTGGAATTGCGTTACTCTCAACTTTAGTTTGGATGTATATCTCTTTTTTACGTTTGATTGGTTTGTTATCTGACGACTAAAATTATATTCATCGAGAAGTCGCTCCTCATGAGGGGCGATTTTTTTTCGTGCGATTTTTGAAAAAAGATGCATTATGCAATTTCGAAAACCGTTGAATATTGGCATTATGCTTTAAATTGTTTTGAGTGAGATCGGCATGACACAAGGACTTTTAGCAGGTAAACGCTTTTTGATTGCAGGCGTTGCTAGTAAATTATCAATTGCTTTTGGTATTGCCCAAGCATTACACCGTGAAGGTGCAGAGCTTGCGTTTACTTATCCAAACGAAAAATTAAAAAAACGTGTGGATGAATTTGCTGAGCAATTCGGTTCTAAGCTTGTGTTCCCATGTGATGTTGCAGTTGATAGCGAAATTGACAATGCATTTGCAGAACTTGCAAAACATTGGGACGGTCTAGATGGTGTAGTTCACTCTATCGGCTTTGCTCCTGCACATACACTTGATGGTGATTTTACTGACGTGACTGACCGTGACGGTTTTAAAGTTGCTCATGACATCAGTGCATACAGCTTTATTGCGATGGCACGTGCTGCAAAACCATTATTACAAGCTCGCCAAGGTTGTTTATTGACTTTGACTTACCAAGGTTCTGAGCGCGTTATGCCTAACTATAACGTTATGGGCATGGCAAAAGCTTCTTTAGAGGCTGGTGTTCGCTACTTGGCATCAAGCTTAGGTGTTGATGGTATTCGTGTAAACGCGATTTCTGCGGGTCCAATCCGTACTTTGGCTGCTTCTGGTATTAAATCTTTCCGTAAAATGTTAGATGCTAATGAAAAAGTTGCGCCATTAAAACGCAATGTAACTATTGACGAAGTGGGTAATGCAGCATTATTCCTTTGCTCACCTTGGGCTTCAGGTATCACTGGTGAAATTCTATATGTAGATGCTGGCTTCAATACTGTTGGTATGAGCCAATCTATGATGGATGATGAATAAGCTTTTTAGTTTATTTATTTAAAAAAAAGCCGTAGTTGAAGGACTACGGCTTTTTTTATGGGCGCAAGTTATTGAGGAAGTTCTTTTACAGGTGAACCACCTAACGCTTGCATGAGAGTGACATAAGCATTGTATTGGCTTTGCTTGGTTTCAACTAGACTTAAGCGAGCAGTACGTGTGGTTTGCTGAGCATCGAGAAGTGTTTTTAATGCGACAGCACCATAACGGTAACGGACTTCTGTTAGGCGTTCAGTTTTTTCTGCAAGTTCAACATTACGTTCTTGTAACGCTACTTGTTTATCGAGTTCTGTACGACTTGATAAAGCATTCTCTACATCAGCAAAAGCCTGATAAAGCGTCTGGCGATATTGAATAATCGCTTTTTCATAATCCAGATTGCTAATCGCGATGTCTTTCTTCATATCGTTATATTGCAAAAACGGTAAGCTTAAACTTGCACCTAAAGTTAGGGCTGGGTTACGTAACAGTTCTGTCAATGATGTACTGCTTGAGCCCAAACTACTGGTTAAACTAATCGATGGATAGTAGCTCGCCTTAGTTGAATCTTTAGTCGCGAGCGCCTTTTTCAAACGAAGCTCAGAGGCTTGCAAATCGGGACGGCGCGATAAAATATCGGCAGGTAAACCTGCACCAATTGCGGGTAGTGCATTGCGCGGTAAACGTTTGGGCTCTTGAATGTTTAACTGTTGCAATGGTTCATGTAAGAGCACGGCAATGGCAGTACGTGTTTCAACGAGTTGTTGCTCAATCTGGCTTAGGTTCGCTTTTTGGCTTTGTACAGATTGTTCTGCTTGAGTAAGATCTACACCTGAAACCGCACCGGCTTTATACTGAATCTGTACGAGTTGATATAGCTTTTGTGAGGTCGCCAGACTCTGCTGAGCAGTCGCATAACGTTCATTTAAATAACCAAGTTGCCAATATAATTTAGCCGTGGTTGCAATTAAACTTTGTCCAGTGGCTTGTAGGTCTTGTTCAGTCGCTAAAGCTTCCCATTTACTTGCTTCAGTTTGGCGTGCAAGTTTACCAAACAAATCAACCTCATAGCTTACGCCTGCACTCATTGATAGACCTTTAGCGCTGTCATCTCCTGAATTTAAATCAAAAGAATGTCCAGTTGAAAAACTAGAGCTAGTACGTAAGCCTTGCTTATTTGCTGTTAGGTCAGCTTGTAAGCGTGCTTGCCTTAAGGTAATTCCGGCAACAGCCAAATCGCTATTACGTTCTAATACATTATTTACGAGCTGATTAAGCTGTGCATCACCAAAAAGTGTCCACCAACGGTCAGAATATTGATCGGCAGACATGGTTTTTGCTTTTGTGGTGTCGTATTGAAAACTACCTGGAACTTGTACCGCAGGTGTTTCATAAGGGGTTTTTACTACAGCAGCACATCCAACAAGAGAGCCTGTGAGGAGAAGTGCTGTGCTGAGTTTAGTCATAGAGAAAGACATGCAATTTTCCTTATTCTCGAGATAGTGCGGCAACAGGGTCAAGCTTCGCGGCATTCTTGGCTGGTAAGAAACCAAAAACGACACCAATCAGCGTTGAACACACAAATGCTGCAATAATAGAGGTGCTTGAGTAAGCTACGCTAAAGTTCCCGCCAGCAAATTTATTAATGAGTTGTCCAAGACCAAGTGACAGTAAGACACCAAGCACACCACCAATTAAACAGACTAAAATTGCTTCAATAAGAAATTGCTGCAAAATATCACTTTGACGTGCGCCTACAGCCATACGTACACCAATTTCCTGAGTACGTTCAGTCACAGAAACCAGCATAATATTCATTACCCCAATACCGCCAACGACCAGTGAAATTACGGCAATTGCTGAAACCAGAAGGGTCATCGTACTGGTTGTTTTCTCAATGGTTTGACGGATACTGTCACTGTTCATAGTGAAAATATCTTGTGCACCGTGGCGCTGGGTTAATAAGTTTACAATCGCATTTTCAGCGGCAGTAGTTGAATATTTGTCATTAATACGAACCACGATATTGCGGACATTAGACTGACCCAACATACGGCTCATTACGGTTGTATAAGGCATATAGACATTTAACGTGTCGTCTGAGCCCATGCCGCTTGTTTGCGGTTCTACAACCCCAATAATACGGGCAGGTACACTACCGAGCAGTACGACTTGGCCAATTGGATTGCTACCATCACCAAAGAATTGTTTTTGAGTGTTGGTATCAATCACTACATCTTGTGAACGATCACGAACACTACGTTGGTCAAAAGTTTGTCCATCTTTAAAGACCAAACCTTTTACATCGAAATAGTCGTTACTCACACCATTAATGGTCGCATTTGCTTCATTCTGCTGGTAACGCATGGTCTTGGATGTACTGACCATCGGACTAACTGCACTAACATAAGGTTGGGTTATTAACGCATCAGCATCGGCAGGAACCAAGGTTTTAAAGCTCGCGGTTTTAGAATTATCACCAAACCCTCGGCCCTGAAATACGGTAATTGTATTTGTTCCCAGACTACTAATGTTGCTTAAAATTTGCTGCTGAGAACCTTTACCTAGAGCGACCACTGTAACAACAGATGCAATACCAATAATGATCCCAAGCATCGTTAAAAAAGTACGCATGCGATGGGCATTCATAGACAGTAAAGCCATTTGGAAGGCTTCGGATAAACGGTCTAAAGTTGAACGCCATGCAGAAATACTTTTGCCTTTCTTCTGCTTACCTTGCAATGCAGGAGCAGCATCAGGATCAGACTTGATCGGTTCAGCTGCTTGATCAGGAACATTAGGACGGTCGCTAATAATTTCTCCGTCACTAATCTCGATAATACGAGTCGCATTTTTTGCAACTTGCATATCGTGTGTTACCAAAATGATGGTGTGACCAGCAGCATTGAGTTCACGTAAAATACGCATAACTTCAACACCGCTATGAGAGTCGAGCGCTCCTGTGGGTTCATCCGCAAGGATCACGTCACCACCATTCATGAGGGCACGGGCAATAGAAACACGTTGCTGCTGCCCCCCAGAGAGTTGGCTTGGTCTATTGAGTGTTTTAGTTCCCAAACCTAGCTCGGTGAGTAGTGCCGTTGCACGTTGTTTACGCTCTGAAGGAGTAACGCCTGCATAAACTGCTGGAACCTCAACGTTACCTTCAGCAGATAAGTCACCCAGTAAATGGTAGCGCTGGAAAATAAAACCAAAATATTCACGGCGTAATCGAGCGAGCTGATCTGGCTCTAACTTACCAGTCTCTTGTCCACTAACCTTGTAACTACCACTGGTAGGGCGGTCTAAGCAGCCCAAAATGTTCATGAGCGTTGACTTACCTGAACCGGACTGGCCGACAATGGCAACCAGTTCTCCTTCATAAATGGTAAGGTCAATCCCTTTTAAAATTTGTATTGTGCTTTCGCCAGCAGGGAATTCCCGGACCAGATTGCTGACTTCAAGCAGAGCTTGTTTTGTCATGCTTACATTCCCATTGGGCCACTACGGCGACGGTTATTACTACTATTTGCTGATGCCGCAGAAGTGTCTGCACTATCAGCAATCACAACTTGATCACCTTGTTCTAAGCCCGCAAGAACTTGTGCATTTACACGGTTGTTAATACCAACCAAAATCTGAGTTGGTTTAGTTGTGCCATCGGCTTGTAATATGCGTACAACACTTAATGTTAATTTACCTTGTTCAATTAACTGTTTTTGCTCAGCAGTCAAATTAAGGCGCTCTAGACGAGCTCCATTTCCTTGAGATTTCTTGGCTGCTTCTGGTGAAGAACTAGATTTATCAGATGATTGACCTGATTTTCTTTGACCTGAAAATTGTTTAGAGCTAAGTGCTGATGAAGGAACGAGCAGGGCATTTTTAGCTGAATTTAATACGATATAAACTTGTGCAGTCATATCAATACGCAATTTACCATCCGTGTTTGGCACATCGAATAGGGCATTATAGTAAACGGCTGAACTGGTCGTTGAACTTGTAGTACTGTTTGATTCACTAGAAATTGAATCAGGAGCAGGTTCAATTTGACGTAAGGTTGCGTAACGCTTAGTGTCTTCACCTAAGGTCGTGAAATAAACCTGTTGGCCTTTCTCAACTTTCATAATGTCAGCTTCACTGACCTGCGCCTTAATCGTCATATTTTGTAGTTTTGCAATTTTGACAATTGTTGGTGCACTTTGGTTGGCGTTTACGGTTTGGCCTTCTTCCGTCACAATCGCAACAACTGTACCATCAGTTGGAGCAAGAATACGCGTATAACCAATATTGGTTTGTGCCGTAGATCTAGTTACTTTTGCAGACTCGATTTGTGCATCTAGTGCTTTGATTTGTGCTTGAGCTGTTTTATAGCTTGCTTCAGCCGATTCTAAATCTGCACGCGGTGTTGCATCTTGCGCATACATTTGTTGCTGACGACGAAATTCAAGTTGTTTTTCATTCAAAGATGCAACCTGTTGAAGGCGTTGTGCTTCTAAATTTTTAATATTTGCATCAGAAGTTTTTAAACTATTTTCTTGGGTAGTTGAATCAATTTGCGCAATAAGTTGACCTTGTTTAACCTGATCACCTAGTTGCACATACATTTTTTTGACCTGACCAGATACCTGTGCACCGACACTAATCAGTTTGGTTGCATCAAGTGTACCCGTTGCAAGTACATTATTTTCAATATCCCCGCGCGTTACCTCAGCAGTAATATATTGTGGTTGCTGCTGTTTTGGTTTGAAAAACTTCCAAGCTAATATAGCAATAATGACTATACAGACGATGATAATAACAAGTTTAATTGGCTTTATTTTTGGCATGGTGAGAGGTCGAAAAGTTTAAAATTTAATTTAGTATAAAAGCGAAATGAGGATAAAACGTGAATTTTTATAATATTTCAGGAATGAAGGAAAATGATTCAGCCGAATTATTGTATAAAGAGTGTTTTTCCACATAACTCAGCAATCGCTTGCTGCATTAAATGTTCTGCATTTTCATTCGACATTCCTTTAATTGCTGCATCAATTTGCAATAGAAGGGTAGACCAACCTAGAAACTGTTGGGGATTTAATCTTCGTAAGGCTTGTTGATATAAACCAACTTTTGTTTTCCATATACCGAGCTGTAAGGCGTTATGAGGCTGTTCAAATAATTGCATCAATAAGCGCATTTCTTTACTTAAAGTCCATAAAATCAGACTATCTGGTTCGCCTGCCGCAATTAAATATTGAAAAATCTTAATAGATTGGCCGAGGTTGCCTTCTAATAACGCATCACTTAAATCATAAGTGGTATAACGAGATTGATCTTGCAGGCAAGCATACAATTGCTCAATTTGAATAAGCTTCTGGTCTGGGAAAGTATCTCTTACACGCATTAAGCTATTTTTAGCAGCTAATAAGTTGTGCTCATGATGTTGCATTAACCATTGCCAAGCATCATTGTCGAGCTGGATCTCAAGCTTTTCGGCTTCTACGTTTAAAATACGTTGACGGTCTTGCGGATAATTTGCTGTTAGGGCAACAACAACGCCGTTTGCTTCCACAACTTGAAAAAAAGCAGATTTTAAGCTGCTACTATCTTGTTTGGGTAAAACAATTAACAGCAGGTTATGTTCGTTATTTTGGATATAACTTTTGAGTTGTTTTAAACCATTTGCATCAGGTTTGATGTTGCCATGTACTTCAATGGCAAGCTGTTGAGAAAATAAAGATAAACTATTAAGTGCATTAAAGACATTTTTCCAGTCATTCACGCTACTAATATCATAGCGCTGTCTTTCAACCTCTTGTTGCTGCCAGCTTTTTCGAAAAGCATCTAGTAAATTTTGTTCTAATAAGGGCTCTTGCCCATGCAAAATCCACGCACCCCGAGCTTCCGAAGTACGTTTTAAAGCTTGTAAATAGTCAATTTTCATTAATAGCAGAAATACAGATTAAGGCTGAGCTTTTGGTAAACGATTTGCTGAAATCTGACGAGTAATCTGTTGTGCAATATCATCAATCACAATACGTTGTAAGTAACTTTCTTGCTGATTTTCAGTGTTGACTGTTGCCAAATCATATTGGTAACTACGAGATGCAGTTAATGAGCGTGGTTCAGTAATTTTATTACCCTGACGATCTTCAATCTGGAAGGTTACAGTTAGGCGTAATAACACTTCTGTCAGTTTTCCATTTAAAAGCTGACGACGTGGTGTGTACTCTAAAACACGAAGTACATAGGCATCATTATCATTGCTGAATTGAACACCATTGGCAGCCAAATATACTTTTAACTGCGTTTCCAAATCATCAGTTTTAGCTGGTAACTCAAGGCTTAACTTTTTATATACAAGCGGAGTCGCAGTCGGGTTGGTTCCTTTTAAATGAAATCCACACCCGACTAAGCCTGCACTAAGGCCTAAGGTTAAAACAACAGCGGCTAAACGTTTGGCTAAGTGCATGCTTGATCCTCTCATTAATAACTTTAATTAAACCACGAGGTTAACTAGTTTATTTGGAACCACAATTTCTTTTTTTGTTGGTCCGGTTAAGAATTGTTGAACTTCTGGTAGAGCTTTAGCTTGAGCTAATAGATCTTCTTTAGAAATATCAACAGAAACTTCAAGTTTACCGCGAAGTTTACCGTTAACCTGTACAACAATCGTTTGTGTATTACGTGTCAACGCAGAAGCATCGACTTCAGGGAACGTTGCTGCCGTAACATCTGTACCAAATTGAGCCAATAAAGTTTGGCTTAAATGTGGTGCAAACGGTTCGAGCAAAGTTAAAAGTGTAGTGATCGCTTCTCGTTCTACAGCAATATCGTTGTCATCTTTTGCTTCAAACTTGTTGCTCGCATTTAACAATTCCATCAATGCGGCAATGGCAGTATTGAATGCATGACGACGTTCAATATCATCACTTACCTTTTGAATGGTTTCGTGTGTTTTACGGCGTAAATCTTGAGCGTCTTTAGACAAGTTTGCAGTATCGATTGTAGAAGCCGATTTGCCTTTTTCAAGGAAGCCCGCTACAAGGCGCCATACACGTTTCAAGAAACGGTTTGCACCTTCAACACCTGCATCAGACCATTCTAAAGATTGATCTGGTGGTGCGGCGAACATCATGAATACACGAGCAGTATCTGCACCGTATTGGTCAATAATCGCTTGTGGGTCAATACCGTTGTTTTTCGACTTAGACATTTTTTCTTGTCCGCCGATGACAACTTCTTGACCATCACCTGAATATTTTGCAGAAAGAATACGACCTTTTTCATCGCGTTCTAATTCGATATCAGCAGGGTTAAACCAAGTTTTCTTACCATTTTCTGCTTCACGATAGAACGTATCTGCAAGCACCATGCCTTGAGTTAACAAGTTGGTAAATGGTTCATTACCTTGTACAACGCCTTCGTCACGCATTAATTTGTGGAAGAAACGTGCATAAAGTAAGTGAAGAATTGCGTGCTCAACACCACCAATATATTGGTTCACAGGAAGCCAGTTTTGAGCAGCTTCAGGTTTAACCATACCACCAGTAAAGTCTGGAGATGCATAACGTGCATAGTACCAAGATGACTCTACGAAAGTATCTAAAGTATCGGTTTCACGACGTGCATCGCCGCCACAACAAGGACATTTAGTTTCATAGAATTCAGGCATTTTGTTAAGCGGGTTGCCTGAGCCATCTGGAACAACATCTGTTGGTAATACAACAGGCAGTTGATCTTCAGGCACTGTGACTTGACCACAAGTATCACAGTTAATCATTGGAATTGGACAACCCCAGTAACGTTGACGAGATACACCCCAGTCACGTAAACGGAATTGAACTTTAGAGTTTGCTAAATTGTGTGGTTCTAATTTTGCAAGGAATGCATCGAAAGCAGCTTGGAACTCTAAACCGTCAAACTCACCAGAGTTAACAAGTTTACCTTCTTTAGAACCGTACCATTCTTGCCAATGGGTTGCAGAGTATTCTGCATCGTCAGCGCCTTTAGCATCAATCACTTGCTTAATTGATAAATTAAATTTGTTAGCAAACTCAAAATCACGTTCGTCATGCGCTGGTACAGCCATTACTGCGCCAGAACCATAAGACATTAATACGTAGTTTGCAATCCAAACAGGAAGGTCTTCACCAGTTACAGGGTGTTTTACAAACAAGCCTGTTGCCATGCCTTTTTTCTCGGCTGTTGCCAAGTCCGCTTCTGCAACTGAGCCCATGCGGCATTCTTCAATGAATGCAGCCAATTCAGGGTTGTTTTCAGCAGCTTTAAGTGCAAGAGGGTGTTCTGCTGCAACGGCAACATATGTCACACCCATTAGAGTGTCGGCACGAGTTGTATAAACAGTTAAACCGTCAGCATAAATTTCAGTATTGGCAGGTGGGAAGGTAATTTCCATGCCAGTAGAGCGACCAATCCAGTTACGTTGCATGGTCAACACTTGTTGAGGCCAGCCGTCTTGTAAAGTGTCAAGATCGTCTAATAATTCTTGTGCATAATCCGTAATACGGAAGTAGTACATTGGAATGTCGCGTTTTTCAACCAATGCACCTGAGCGCCAGCCACGACCATTTTCAACTTGTTCGTTTGCCAAAACTGTTTGGTCAACCGGATCCCAGTTTACCGTTGAAAGTTTACGGTAGATCAGGCCTTTTTTATAAAGCTGAACAAATAACCATTGTTCCCAGTGATAATACTCTGGTGTACAAGTTGCGAACTCGCGATCCCAGTCTACAGATAGACCTAATTTTTTTAATTGGTCACGCATGTAGGCAATGTTTTCAAATGTCCATTTTGCTGGAGCAACTTTATGGGCAATTGCTGCATTTTCAGCAGGTAAACCGAATGCATCCCAACCCATCGGTTGTAGCACAGTTTCACCCTTTAAACGGTAAAAACGGCTAATCACATCGCCAATTGTATAGTTACGCACATGCCCCATATGCAGCTTGCCGCTTGGGTAGGGAAACATTGATAGGATGTAGCGATGTTTACCTTCGACAGTGTCGGCAACTTTAAAGACTTTACGATTTTCCCAATCTTGTTGAACTGATGGTTCAATCGTGTTTGCTTGATATTCGGGGTCAATGTGAGAAATAGTCATAGACGTAAGCTATACAACGAAAATTGAAATGAAAGATTGCTGCACAGCATAGCGCAAAATAAAGGGAAATGTCAGTTTTTAGATCAGGATTTTATCTTTTAATATGAGCAATAAACATTTATCAATCTATCCTTCTTTATTTTAAATAATAGAAGAGTGATGAAAATATTCACCACTCTCATTTCGGTTATCGTGCTGCTGCGGATGAGGCGGGCGGAACAGGTACAGCGGATACACTTTTTTCCTGTTCTACGTTAGCTGTCTCTTGCACTACTTTATCGGTTATAACTTGAGGTTGTTGTTCTGAGGTGGGGGCCGAATTTTTTAGGGATGATTGGCTGCCGTAAGTTGAAACTTTGTTCAAATGTTTTGCACTCTTCGGTGGTGGCGTTGTGGTGTAATGAGTGGAGCCACTTTTATCCATCCATTTATAATATTGCTGTGCCTGACTTTGGCTTGAGTAAATTAAAATTACTATTGTTAATGTCATATATGAGATTGTTTTTAAATAAGATAAATTCATATCAGATCTTCCCCAAAGAATGCTGACTATATTTAAATAAAGTTCATAAATAAGCAATTTACAATGTATGGTTTTATATAAAAAAGAATAATTTTTTAATAAATAGAGGTTGGGCTGATCAAATTTATGATTTAATTTTAGATTAAAAAAGCAACAGCTAAAAATTTTTATGGAAAAACTTTTTCTTTAATCTTGACTTTAGTGAATTAAACAACAAAAATGCTTCCTTTAGTTTTATATGCGATTATTTGATCACCCTTCGAATAACCGTCATGTTTTGTAATAGACATTCTCTCTAGCCGAGAGATTGATTTTACTTAAAGTATGTATATCCAGACATGCTTTATTAATGTTAAAAAAGCTTATACGGCTGAAAAACAGAAATTTTTCTATTGCAACGAAAACTAGACAATATGTGTGCTATAACAGTGCAGACAATTCAATGAATGAAACACTATTTGTGCCTTCCATAAATAGTGATAAAGATTTTAGGGTGAATCACGTTGGAACTTTTATCTGGTGGTGAAATGCTCGTTCGTGCTCTTGCGGACGAAGGCGTTGAACATGTTTTTGGTTATCCAGGCGGCGCTGTATTACATATTTATGATGCGCTATTTCAACAAGACAAAATTAATCATTACCTCGTACGTCATGAACAAGCTGCTGGTCATATGGCAGATGCTTACTCACGTGCTACAGGGAAGACAGGCGTAGTACTGGTCACTTCTGGACCTGGCGCAACTAATACTGTGACTCCAATTGCAACAGCTTATATGGACTCAATCCCAATGGTGATTTTGTCTGGCCAGGTTGCATCACATCTTATTGGTGAAGACGCTTTCCAGGAAACTGATATGGTGGGTATTTCACGTCCTATCGTGAAACACAGCTTCCAAGTTCGTCACGCAAGTGAAATTCCTGCAATTATCAAAAAAGCATTTTATATTGCATCAAGTGGCCGCCCTGGCCCAGTTGTAGTCGATATTCCAAAAGATGCGACAAATCCTGCAGAAAAATTTGCGTACGAATATCCTGAAAAAGTGAAGATGCGTTCTTATCAGCCTCCTTCACGTGGTCATTCTGGTCAAATTCGCAAAGCGATTGATGAACTTTTAAGTGCAAAACGCCCTGTAATTTATACTGGTGGTGGTGTTGTTCAAGGTAATGCATCAGCATTATTGACTGAGCTAGCTCATTTGTTGGGTTACCCAGTGACAAATACACTCATGGGTCTTGGTGGCTTCCCTGGCGATGATCCACAGTTCATGGGCATGCTTGGGATGCACGGTACTTATGAAGCAAACATGGCGATGCATAATGCTGACGTCATTCTTGCGATTGGTGCGCGTTTTGATGACCGAGTAACCAATAACCCTGCAAAATTCTGTGTGAATGCCAAAGTTATTCATATTGATATTGATCCGGCGAGCATTTCAAAAACGATCATGGCGCACATTCCGATTGTAGGGGCGGTTGAGCCTGTACTTCAGGAAATGTTGACGCAATTGAAACAATTGAATGTGTCTAAGCCAAATTCTGAAGCAATTTCTGCATGGTGGGATCAAATTAATGAATGGCGTAAAGTTCATGGTTTGAAGTATGAAACACTCACTGATGGCACGATGAAGCCACAGCAAGTTGTTGAAGCTTTATATAAAGCGACCAATGGTGATGCCATCATTACTTCGGATGTGGGTCAACACCAAATGTTTGGCGCGTTGTATTACAAGTACAAACGTCCACGTCAATGGATTAACTCAGGCGGATTAGGCACCATGGGCGTAGGTTTACCTTATGCAATGGCAGCTAAGTTAGCTTTCCCTGATCAACAGGTCGTTTGTATTACCGGTGAAGCTTCAATCCAAATGTGTATTCAGGAGCTTTCAACTTGTAAGCAATACGGTATGAATGTGAAGATCTTGTGCTTGAATAACCGTGCTTTAGGTATGGTTAAACAGTGGCAAGATATGAACTATGAAGGCCGTCACTCAAGCTCATATGTTGAATCATTACCTGATTTTGGCAAGTTAATGGAAGCTTATGGTCATGTTGGTATCCAAATTGATCATGCTGATGAACTAGAGTCGAAGCTTGCTGAAGCAATGGCAATTAATGATAAATGTGTATTCATTAATGTCATGGTTGATCGTACAGAACATGTTTATCCAATGCTGATCGCAGGTCAGTCCATGAAGGATATGTGGTTAGGTAAAGGGGAGCGTACATAATGAGACATATTATTTCTGTACTCGTTGAAAACGAAGCTGGTGCGCTTTCTCGTTTGGTGGGTTTATTCAGTCAACGTAACTACAACATTGAAACGTTGAATGTAGCTCCAACCGAAGACCCAACGTTATCACGTCTGACATTAACTACTTATGGCGATGACCATAAGATTGAACAAATTACAAAGCAGCTCAACAAGCTTGTTGAAGTTGTAAAAGTAGTAGATTTATCAGAAGGTTCACACATTGAGCGTGAACTGATGTTGATTAAAGTAAAAGCGTTAGGTGCTTCACGTGCTGAAATTAAGCGAACAGCGGATATTTTCCGTGCGCAAATTGTAGACGTGACACCAACTACCTATACCATTCAAATAGCAGGGACAACTGAAAAATTAGATGGTTTTATCGATGCACTTGCAGAAAACACTATTCTAGAAGTCGTTCGTTCAGGTGTATCTGGTATCGCCCGTGGCGAAAAAGTATTAGCCATTTAATTTTTTAAAAGTATTTTAGCGGAGAACACAAATGCAAATTTTTTACGATAAAGACTGTGACTTATCAATCATCCAAGGCAAGAAAGTAGCGATTGTTGGTTACGGCTCTCAAGGTCATGCTCACGCACTTAACCTTAAAGACTCAGGCGTAGACGTAACTGTAGGTTTACGCGCAGATTCAGCTTCTTGGAAGAAAGCTGAAAATGCTGGTCTTAAAGTTGCAGAAGTTCCTGTTGCTGTTAAGCAAGCTGACCTCGTAATGATTTTGACTCCAGATGAATTCCAATCACAACTTTACCGTGACGTGATTGAGCCAAACATCAAAGAAGGTGCGACTCTTGCATTTGCTCATGGTTTCTCGATCCTTTATAACCAAGTTGTTCCACGTAAAGACTTAGATGTAATCATGGTTGCTCCGAAAGCACCTGGTCACACAGTTCGTTCAGAATACCAACGTGGTTCAGGTGTTCCTGATCTAATCGCAATTCATCAAGATGCTTCTGGTAATGCACGTAACGTTGCTCTTTCTTATGCTTCAGGTGTAGGTGGCGGCCGTACTGGTATTATCGAAACTTCATTCCGTGAAGAAACTGAAACTGACTTATTCGGTGAGCAAGCAGTTCTTTGTGGTGGTGCAGTTGAACTCGTGAAAATGGGCTTTGAGACTTTAGTTGAAGCTGGTTATGCACCAGAAATGGCTTACTTCGAATGTTTACACGAACTTAAATTGATCGTTGACTTGATGTTCGAAGGCGGTATCGCTGACATGAACTACTCAGTATCTAACAATGCTGAATATGGCGAATATGTAACTGGTACTGAAGTAATTAACGAACAGTCTCGTGAAGCAATGCGTAATGCATTGAAACGTATTCAATCTGGCGAATATGCGAAGATGTTCATTCAAGAGGGTGCATTAAACTACCCATCTATGACTGCTCGTCGTCGTCAAAATGCTGCACATGGTATTGAAGTAACTGGTAATAAATTACGTTCAATGATGCCATGGATTCAAGCGAACAAAATCGTAGACAAAGAAAAGAACTAATTCTCTTTTTCTAAAGCTTTAAAAGAACCCTGCGCTAAGCAGGGTTCTTTTTTATACTGTTTTGTTTGAATATGAAAAGAGCCATGTAAATAACTCAATTGGATTAAAGAAATTCTATATTTTTCATATAATTGGCTGCTTAATTTTTGGTTACTCTATTGATTTATAAAGTAAAAAATACTTGACCAAAAGATAGATAATGTTATTGTTTATAACTGACTTAAAAAGTCAAATTTAATAGAATGTATTGAACATGTTTAGTTGTATTTTGGGCAATGAGTTGAACAAAATAAAAAAAAGTATTGAATAATCATGGAAGTCCAATATGGGTCATGTTGATTACGATAGCACATTGATCGTCGGCTCTTTTATTGCAGCCGGCATTATTTGCTATATTGTGATTTCCATGGAGCAATTATTATTCAATAAAGCCCTTAAAAAATTTGAATCTCTAATTTTACTTATCAATAGCTTATTGCTCGCATCAGCAATTAGTATCGTTCATATTGTTGGAATACAAGCCTACCATTTGCTTGGAACAATCAATTCTAATATCCCTTTAATTGCCGTTTCTTTTGCCGTAAGTGTTTTGTTATCTTACATTGCAATGTGGTTAACTTCTCGTTTTACTCTACCTTTATTCCGACTTATTTTAAGTTCGGTTGTAATGGGAATCGGAATTTCAGCTTCATATTACATTAGTATGTTGGGCTGGAATATTGATATCTATAAAAAAGACTATACCGCTTTCTTGCTATTATTTTCTGTACTCATTGCTATGAGTGGGGCAGGATTGGCTTTTTTATTGTCCTATAAATTAAAAGATACAGAGCATCATCGATTAAATCTAAAAATAGCATTCGCGATCATGATGACCTTAAGCATTATGGGAATGCACTATACTGCTCTGATTGCGACCAACATTACTGATAAATTTATTAGCCAATATCAGGCTGAGCATGACTTATTATTATTTACAATTATTTTAGTCACGTGTCTGGTACTGGTCGCAAGTTTTATTGTGGCGATGTTGGAGCAGCGGCTTACTCAACAAAACTTAGAGTTACGTAAGGCAAATAAAGAATTAGCTAATCTTTCTATACAAGATAACTTAACTAAACTGCCAAACCGTCTTTACTTAGTTGATTATGCTGAAGTACTGCTCTCAGATCATCGATATAAAGACCAAAAAATTGCTTTTTTATATATTGATTTAGACCGATTTAAATCGGTCAACGATGCGTTTGGGCACCACGTGGGTGACCAACTACTCATTCAAATGGCGAACCGTTTACATTGGCAACTCAATGAAAAATGTAAACTGCTTAGAATTGGTGGCGATGAGTTTTTGCTTATTGCAGAAAATACCAATGCAGAAGAAGCAGTTGTTTTGGCCGAAAAAATTTTACAATTGATTCAGGAAAGTTATCAAATTTCTGGTAAGGAAATTAATATTTCTGCAAGTTTGGGCGTCGCACTTTTTCCTGAGCATGGACAGAATGTTCAGGACTTACTTATGAATGCTGATGCGGCCATGTTGATGTCTAAAGAACAAGGTCGTAATACATATACCATCTTTAGTTATTCAACCCATCAACAAGAAACGAGAAGTCAGTCAAAACTGATCAATGATCTTTATAAAGCCGTCGAAGAAAAACAGTTCATCTTATATTACCAACCAAAATTTAATACCAATCTTGAAGTTTGTGGAGTTGAAGCATTAATCCGTTGGAATCACCCAGCCTTAGGCATACTTACACCGCATATGTTCATTGAAGGTGCGGAAAAAACGGGTTTGATCATTCCAATGGGATATTGGGCGCTTGAGCAAGCTTGCCTGCAAATTCAGGAGTGGGAGCGCAGTAACACGCCATTTTATCCAGTCGCTGTGAACTTGTCGGCACTACAGTTTGAAAATAAAAAGCTATTCAGTACGCTCGAAGCACTATTAAAAAAATATCAAATTCAACCTTATCATTTAATTGTTGAAATTACTGAATCAACTGCAATGCGACATATTGACTTGAGTATTCGAGCGTGTGAACGGCTGCGGGACATGGGAATTCGTGTTGCGATTGATGATTTTGGAACAGGGCATTCGAGCTTCTTATATTTAAAAGATTTGCCCGTAGATGAATTGAAAATTGACCGTGGTTTTATTGTTGATTTAAAACCGGGTTCGAAAGAAGAAGTTATTCTCGAAAGTATTATTCATCTAGCTAAAAAGTTAGGTTTAACCGTAACGGCAGAAGGGGTCGAAACTCAGCAGCAGGTTGAGATTTTAACCCGTTTAGGCTGTCAGCAATTCCAAGGTTATTTATTGGGAATGCCTGTTCAAGTTGATCAACTCATTGAGTCCCAAGGCGCTCATTTTGCTTAGTCTTAATGGATAGATTAAGTTACTCCAATTTTTAAACGACTGATGACCGATTTCTTAATAAATTTTCAATTAAAACTATTTGTTTGTATATAATATTTAAAATAATAATTTATTTAATCTAATGAAAAATAATAAGAAATTTAAGATCTTGTCATAAATTCGACATTGACACCTGTAAACTCTCAGATTATCCTTTGCAAGCTGGCCTACATTGCCAGTCGGTTTTAGCAGACCGTGATGAAAGATCGCATCAGAGTTATTCCGTCTGAGGGATAGTCTTATGCGTAAACTCCTCGTCTCCTCCCGTAGCGGTAGGATGATCTGACCCCATAAAGTTGGACAGTTAATTAAGCAGTTTTTAAAAACTGATTTCTAT
>NZ_JAHPRP010000005.1:0-253574 GCF_025513915.1 Acinetobacter sp. WU_MDCI_Abxb74 | reverse complement strand
GGTGGCGAGACCCAGGATCGAACTGGGGACACACGGATTTTCAATCCGTTGCTCTACCTACTGAGCTATCACGCCGATGGCCTGTATTAAGCCGTATCTCAGAAGAATAGTCAACTATTATCCTGAGTTTATGATTTAAATGAGTATTTTTTATACTCAAAAAAAATCCCTGATGGGATCAGGGATTGAAAACACATATAGTGGTGGCGAGACCCAGGATCGAACTGGGGACACACGGATTTTCAATCCGTTGCTCTACCTACTGAGCTATCACGCCGAAGTGGGCGTATTAAACAATGTTTATATGATCACGTCAAGCCACTTCCGTATTTTTTGTAACAAGTGATTATTTTTAAATCACTCCTACCTATTTAGCATGGATATTTAGCTATGTAATTTACCAATATGGGCCAAACAACGATGAATAGCCCCACAACCCGGCTCAAAAATCTTTACACCTTTTGACTCTTCTATACGGCAAGCTTCTTCAACCAAGCGCTCTGCTACCCCACGACCCCGGTTAGCAGGATGCACCACAATATATTCAAGTACTTTGCTTTCACCTTGTCCTGAAGACCAGATTGCCCCTATAATTTTGGTGTTAAATTCAGCAGTGTATAGCGTGGTATACTGTTGTAAATCTTGTTCAAGTTGTTCAATCGCATCGTGCCCGTCGCCAAACTCCGGACTTGTATCATACAGTCGCTCAAGCTGATCGCGGATCTCTGAATTATCTAGAGAACTATAAGCGTGTACGGTAATAGGCATTGATTAACCCTCCTGAGCAAACTATGATGCTGTCACGAATTCGTCACAGCGAAATTGTCGTTAACATCCAATCATTTTTGACGTTTTTTTGAGGAACGTGTCCATGACGCAACGTATCAGTGAAGTGGTTAGAAATACCAATGAAACCAAAATTCGAGTTCGTTTAAATCTCGATGGTACTGGTCAAGGCACACTAAACACCGGAGTTCCATTTTTAGACCATATGATTGATCAAATCAAGCGACATGGCTTATTTGATATCGATATTCATTGTGACGGAGACCTCGATATTGACGATCACCACACCGTAGAAGACTGTGGTATCACGCTTGGACAAGCTTTTGCACAAGCTTTAGGCGATAAAAAAGGCTTAAAACGCTATGGTCATTTTTATGCACCATTAGACGAAGCCCTATCTCGAGTTGTTGTAGATTTATCTGGTCGCCCAGGTTTATTCATGGATATTCCATTTACCCGTGCGCGTATCGGTACATTTGATGTCGATTTATTTTCCGAGTTTTTCCAAGGTTTCGTAAACCATGCGCTTATGACCTTACACATCGATAATTTGAAAGGTAAAAATAGCCACCATCAAATTGAAAGTGTGTTTAAAGCACTAGCTCGTGCTTTACGTATGGCATGTGAGGTTGATCCACGTGCAGAAAACACGATTGCATCGACAAAAGGTAGCCTCTGATGACACGTATCGCGTTGCTTGATTATGGCATGGGCAATTTACACTCAGCGGCTAAAGCCCTTGAGCATGTAGGTGCAACAGTCGATGTGACTAATGATCCTAAATTAATTGCAAAAGCCGACAAAATTGTTTTTCCAGGTGTTGGCGCAATGCGCGACTGTATGCAAGGTATGCGTGAAGCGGGTATTGATGAGGTTGTACGTCAAGCCGCTTTTAATAAACCAGTTCTTGCGATTTGTGTTGGCATGCAAGCCTTACTACAAAGCTCAGAAGAAAATGGCGGTGTAGACGCCCTAGGTATTTTTGAAGGTGTAGTAAAACACTTTCCGCAAATGGAAGGCTTAAAAGTGCCACATATGGGTTGGAATCAGGTTCAGCAACTGGACCCAAGCCACCCAATGTGGAACAACATTGAGCAAGATGCACGTTTTTACTTTGTACATAGTTATTATGTCGAACCTAAAGATGAAAGCGTTGTAGCTGCGACCTGTGACTATGGTGTGAACTTCTGCACAGCAATTCACAAAGATAATTTATTTGCGACTCAATTCCACCCAGAGAAAAGCCACACTGCTGGTTTGCAGTTACTTAAAAACTTTGTGGAATGGAATATTTAATTTCCTTTAAAAAATAAAATAGATCAGGCCGTGATGGCCTGATCTATTTTTTTATTTATAATAACAATCTAGTCATTTATAAAATGATTTTTTATTCAACAAAATATTGAAGATTCAAACTTTTATATAAAACCAAATGATCAGGAAAATAAAATGAATCCACCTTTTGAAAATCAACCGCTTCAACAAGAGTCACCCTTTAAAGCAAGTGGTCGTTTTGGGCGTTTATCTTATGCTGCATGGACATTTATTATTAGTTTAATAACTTTCATGATTGCCTTATCAAGCATGTTATGGCTCCGCTCAAACCCATCAGAGATGGGTTCATCAAATATTATGACATTAGGAATGATCCTATTACTCATTATTTATATAGTCTTTGCATATTTTAATTTTGTATTTACTATCCGTCGCTTACATGATCTTAATAATACAGGATGGCTATCACTACTGATGCTTATACCTGTCGTAAACTTTATTTTTATGATTTATCTATTTGTAGCAAAAGGTACCGAGGGCACTAATGATTATGGTCCACAGCGCCCAACTCTTGGCTGGGAGCGTGTTTTAGGCTGGATCTATATTGTCATTATTCCGCTCGTATTTGTTTTCGGTGTTATTGCTGGAATTATGGTTCCGAGTTATCAAAGTTATATTGAAAAAAGTGAAAGTATTGAAATTGGTACACCTTCTCAGTCTCAATAATTTCTTGTGGTCTTTTATAAAGCCTAGTTCTCTAGGCTTTATTCATATATAAAGCTAATAGCTCAATTCTTTTGTATGCTGTTAAATATGTCCGAAGCCTCTCCCCTCCTTGATAAAGCCTCTATTCAGCAGCTTCCTCCTTTCGAAAATCTTAACCACCAAAATATTGTGGTGATTGAAAATATCGAGCAATGTAAAAATATTGAAAATGAATTAAAAGCAGCCCATTTTCTAGGATTTGATTCCGAATCTAAACCCACGTTTCGGGTGGGCGAAGTCTCAACTGGTCCGCATTTGATTCAACTGGCTACTGAACAAAAAGCATATCTGTTTCATGTAAATTCATTCACTTTAAAATTCTTACAGCCCATTTTATCCAACCCAAAACAAATTAAAGTCGGTTTTGGCCTAAAAAATGATAAGTATATTTTTCATAAAAAAGGCATTGAACTCGAAGGTTGTGTTGACCTCGCAAAAGGCTTTAGCCATTTTGGTTTTAAACAGCAACTGGGGGTACAAAAAGCAGTGGTGCTGTTATTTGAGCAATATCTTGCAAAGTCGAAAAAAGTTGGAACTTCAAATTGGGCACGAAAGCCACTTAGTCCTCAGCAAATCAGCTACGCCGCCGCCGATGCATATGCTGCTTTATTGGTATTTCTAGAGCTCAGAAAACAAAAACTATTACCCGCTCACATTTCTCAAACTATTCAAACCGCACTTCAAGCGTAAAGTTATAAAAGTCTTTTCTAAGGCTTAGCGATTGATCAATACTTTGCTAAGATGTGCAAAATTTCATAATCATGATGAAGCAAGGAGCGGAAGCATGCTAATCATTCCTGCAATTGACCTGAAAGATGGTAAATGTGTGCGTTTAAAACAAGGGCGTATGGAAGACGATACTGTTTTCTCTGATGATCCGGTTGCAACTGCCCAACATTGGGTAAATGAAGGCGCACGTCGTTTGCATTTGGTCGATTTGAATGGCGCTTTCGCAGGCACTCCAATTCATAAACCTATTGTTGAAGCAATTGCTAAAGCTCAGCCAGAATTACCAATTCAAATTGGTGGTGGTATTCGCTCATTAGAAACAATTGAACATTATTTAGAAGCTGGTGTGACTTTTGTCATTATCGGTACTAAAGCAGTTCAAGAGCCTGAATTTGTAGAAGAAGCTTGTAAACGCTTTGCTGGCCACATCATTGTTGGTATTGATGCCATGAATGGTATGGTTGCAACTGACGGTTGGGCTAATGTAACTGACGTTAAAGCAACTGATTTAGCAAAACGTTTTGCTGATGCTGGCGTATCTAGCATTGTTTACACAGATATTGCTCGTGACGGCATGATGCAAGGTGTAAACGTTGAGCAAACTGTCAACTTAGCTCAATACTCAGGCTTACCCGTAATTGCTTCAGGTGGCGTAACTAACCTTGATGACGTTCGCAACTTGATAGGCCAACCAGGCATTTTAGGTGCGATTACAGGTCGCGCAATTTATGAAGGTTCACTGAACCTTCGTGAAGCTCAGCTTTTGTTAGATGAAAATCGTCTTTAATTTTTAAGATGTAAAAAAAGAGCCGCTTTAGGCTCTTTTTTATTAACTATATAATTTTATTTAAGATAACTAGAAGTTGTTCTCAAAGTTAGCCGAACTATGCCAGTTGTAGAGTCATAACAAATTAAATATTTATTCTCTATCGAATTTTTAGGCACATATAGCTTTAACCCTTGATGTAAAGCTATTTCTTTATTAAAACTAAAATTTTGTTTACAGCTTATTTTGCTATTCTGAATAATTTGCCAATACAAATCATCCGGACCATAAACTATATATGAATAATGCTGATTAATCTGATTATCCGATATTCCTAATCTTTTTCTTAAACACGGCTCATTGGAATTAAGACAGTATTTTTTCAAATGAGGAAGAAGCCAAACTTTTTTTGCCGGTCGTTGTACAAAAAAGAACTCATCTTTTTCATTATTCACTTGCGATAGGAGCTTTTTATTTTCTGCACTTATTAACCATTCTGATAAACTTTGGATCGCTTCAGGATTGAGTTTATAGAAAGAAATATAGTATTCATTAGACTTAAAATGAGAATCTTCAAACAAAACCATTTTGTATTTATATGCAATTATTTGATTACAATAATTTTGTTTTGTTATATTTCCAATAAGCTCACAATTCTGTTGCTTCACTTCATGAAAATTTTTATACACATAATATGCATCCACCACAAATCCCTTAGTCGTGATCACGAGATATAAACTAAAAATAAATAATATTAATATTCTCAGCCATTTGGGCATTTATATTTCTCTTCAAATTTTTTTATTAAAATCAATAAACCACATTACGAATAAATTTAAGCACTTGGTTACCACTATTGATATAGGTGTAAATCACTGAACTAGCAAAACTAAAAGATGAACCAGCAGCAATAATTTTCGTACTGTCGGTAAATTGTATGGTCAACTCACCTTCTAATACGTAAATAAGTTCTTGCCACCCTTCTGCATCAGCTTCGGCAATATAAGATTCCCCCACTGCCAATGACCATGTCCACAGCTCAACTTGAGACCGAGATGGAACTGAAGCCAGTAAAGTTGCTTTGCTTTCTTCTTTGTCCCCCTGCCAAGCTAGTACATTCACGAAGGATTGTTCTTTGAGCTCTGGTGCACTCACAATCGTTCTAAAATCTACGCCCAACACTACCGCAATCGCATCGAGTTTAGCCAAGCTAATATTGACTTGCCCCGTTTCTAAAGCAGCAATTGTTCGTCTACTCACACCAGCCTGATCGGCCAAGTCCTGTTGGCTTAATCCCTTCTCATCTCGTAATGAACGAATGTTTGTGCCGACATGCTGTAAAACGGTGCTGGACTGGATCATAAAACAAGTAACAAAGAAAATATGAGCAATATATTGCACAAAACATAGGAATACTGCAATATGTGCAGTATATTGCACAATTTCTCCTGATTTGAGTATGTCACCAATTTCTTTAAATTCAAGCAAAGCGCCTCAGTTAGCACTCCTCCTAATTACTATTATTTGGGGCGGAACATTTCTTACTGTGCAATATGCACTGAATTTTTCATCACCTATGTTTTTTGTGGGCTGTCGTTTCGCGGTCGCTGCGCTTACTTTATTGCTTATTTCATTAAAAAGCATGAAAGGTATAACGTTAAAAGATTTAGGTGCAGGTAGCGCGATTGGACTTGTGATTGCGGCGGGCTATGGCACACAGACGATTGGTCTTCAAACCATTCCAAGCAGTGAATCGGCGTTTTTAACGTCACTTTATGTGCCGCTCGTCCCTCTTTTAATGTGGCTCATCTTTAGAAAAACTCCGCATATCATGACGTGGGTTGGAGCAGTCCTTGCTTTTGCTGGTCTTGTTTTGTTGACAGGTAATGGTTTTAAGCAAATTTCATTAAGTTTTGGGCAGCTTTTAACAGTGCTTGGCGCATTTGCGATTGCTTTAGAGATTATTTTTATTAGCTACTTTGCTGGAAAAGTAAATTTACGCCGTGTCACTATCATTCAACTCGGTGTTGCCTCTCTAATTTCTTTTGCGATTATGCCTGTGGTCGGTGAACATTCGATTCCCGCATTTTCATGGCCTCTGGTGCTGATTGCTGTTGCATTAGGCTTAGCTAGTGCGCTTATTCAATTTGTTATGAACTGGGCTCAACGTGTGGTTGACCCTTCACGTGCTGCGATTATTTATGCAGGAGAACCCGTTTGGGCGGGCATTATTGGTCGAATTGCTGGTGAGCGTTTACCAGTCATTGCTCTTTTTGGTGGTGCTTTAGTGGTATTGGGTGTTTTAGTCAGTGAGTTAAAAATTAAGTTGCCGACCAAAAAAGTCAAAAGAATTCAAGAATAAAAAGAGAGCGAAATGCTCTCTTTTTATCTATTATTTTTTCTTTAATAATATACAGGGTTGATAATACTCAACTGTCGGCATTGGATCATAAAATGGATGGAGCAATGTTTTCCACTCCTGATAAGCCTCAGACTTTCTAAACCCTTCTGTATGATTTTCAATCTCATCCCAAAAGATCATTACAATATAATGATGTGGGTCAGTTGCATGACTAATGAGTTGGACAGCATTAAAGCCTTCCATTGGATAAACAATATGTTTAGCTTGCTCGAAAGCTTCAAGAAATGCTTCACTTTGCCCAGACTTTATACTCAAATGCACATGTTCAATAATCATGATTTATTGATACATCGGACGGTTATCATTTAAAGCAATCAAGCCGCGAATTGCACGATATACAATCCAGATCCACGCAGCGCCAATTACACCTACACAGAATACGGTCGATGAGACTGCAACCCCTGCAAACAGATCGGTATTTTCACCAGTAAAGAACAAGAAAATAAACGGCAAAAAGGCAATAATATTCCAAGCAAGATACCACCAGAATGTTCTGATTTGCCATGTAAAGTGGCTCGCAAAAATTGTACCTTGTACATCAGAGCGTTTTACGTAGTTAATAATTAGAGCAATAACCGCAAGTAAGCCACCAGTAAAAATAGCAACAATATAAAGTACATATAAAACAAGTGTTAAAATACGATTTGAATCTTGGTCGATAGAACTATTCATTTTTATACCTCTCAAGTTTAATAAAACAATTTACTTTTATGAGCCCCGCAATACGTTTAAGGGAGAAATTAGCCATAAAATCAAAAGTAAATGAAGGAATATGGTACAAAAATAAATCTTACGAAAGGGTTGTTTTTGTGTTTTATGTCTCAGTTTTTGTTGTGCCCACCATGCAGCAGGCCAGCCCCCTAAAAAACTGACAATATGCAATGTTTGTTCAGGCACACGGCGATTACCCAATTGTGCAGCTTCCTTATCTTGTGAATAGAGCCAATAACCCAGCACATTCATCATTAAAACAAACAATAGGGTATAAGCTGGCAAAGTATGGATAAAGCTCATAATGCCCATTAAAATAAAATAAACGACGATCCCCATTTGCATGGCAGACCAGGGTTTAGCTTGAAAAGAAGATTCTGTTTTTACAGGTTTTGACGTTTTACGAGTTTGAGATGCTTTTAGGTAGGTCACCTGCTGGGCACGAAAGCGACCTCGTTCATCGAGAATAACCAGATATTCCAGTGCACAGCCAATAATTGGCCGAGGACCGGGGCGTGCAAAATCTTTGATATGCAAAAAGACTCGCTCTTTTTCAGCATCATCTGGCTGAATAAAGCCATAACCTTTTTCGTCGAACCATTCGACTAATCGCCCCTGATCTCGCATCTTTATTCCTTTTATGCTTTTACGTGGTTCAAACGGTCTTGCATCATCGCTCGCATTTCTAGCGGATCTTTTTGCAAAATGTCGTCGCCTGTACGTCCTTCTTCTTTATTTTTTTGAGCGACTTGCAAACGCATCGACCAAAAACGGCACGCCGCCATTGCCAAGAATACATCTAAACATGCAAGTTCATCTGAAGTAAGTGTACGAACTTTTTGATATGCCTCTAAGTAAGCCGCCACTTTGTCTGAGTTTAAATGCGCTGCTGGATATTCGGTACAAAAATCGTTGATGGTAATCGCAATATCAAATAGCAATTCATCTTGATTGAGCTCGTAAAAATCTAGAATACCTTGTAGTTGCTCGCCTTCAAACAAAGTATTGTCGCGGAACAAATCTGAATGAATAAAACCTGTTGGTCGGTTTGAATACTGTGCTGTTTTCGCATTAAAAGCTTGATAGACCTGTTCAAGTAAATTTTGGTCCTCTGGAGTCATGCTTGGTTTAAGCTGTTCAGCCACGCCCGTCCAATATTGATGATCACGTCTATATTCACGCTCAAGCGGAAAATCTTGCAAAGCAACATGCAGCTTTGCCTGTGCGTCTGCAATAGCAGCAACCTGTGCAACTGTGGTTTGCGTGGGATGGTGCCCCATTAAACGTGGTGCAATCTGTGCAGGTTTTTCTGCAATAACATGAACCGCTTGTCCACTATGTTTTAACGGCACAGCAACTGGTACATCATGAGTTCCCAGTTGTTCAAGAACTGGAATGAGTTCACCCGCCCCTTGAGCATCTAGCTCTTCAAATACAGTGAGTACATATTGCTTACGGTTTACATCAACCAAAAAATAATTGGTGTTTTGAATACCTCCCTGAATTGGGTTCAGCTCCAACACCTCTAATCCATAAGGTGCAGCAAAGGCGCGAACTTCATCTAAACTCAAAGTGGTATAAACCGACATGGAAAACCTGCAAAAAACATCTGTGAAGTTTGATAGAATACCTCTTCCCTCCATGAAGGTGTAGCGCCTGTGTAGGAACTTTCACCAACGGCGATTATTTTTGGAAAAAGCTATGCTTGCTAAACGTATTATTCCTTGCCTAGACGTTGATAACGGACGCGTAGTTAAAGGCGTTCAATTCCTCGATATTCGTGATGCTGGCGACCCTGTTGAAGTGGCACGTCGTTATAACGAACAAGGTGCAGACGAAATTACCTTTTTAGACATTACCGCTACACATCATGGACGTGATACCACTTACCGTACTGTTGAACGTATGGCAGAGACTGTATTTGTGCCATTAACTGTTGGTGGTGGTGTACGTAAAGTTGAAGATATTCGTGCGTTATTAAATGCAGGGGCAGATAAAGTGAGTATTAACTCAGCTGCCGTATTTAACCCAGAATTTGTTCAAGAAGCTTCACAGCACTTTGGCGCGCAATGTATTGTGGTTGCAATTGATGCTAAAAAAACTGGTGATAACAAATGGGAAATCTTTACCCATGGTGGACGTAAACCAACAGGTATTGATGCGATTGAATGGGCTGTAAAAATGGCTGACTATGGTGCGGGTGAGTTACTCATCACCAGTATGGATGCCGACGGTACTAAAGCGGGTTACGATATTGCATTAATGCGTGCTATTAATGACCGCGTTACCATTCCAACGATTGCATCTGGCGGTGTAGGTAACTTACAACACCTTGCAGATGGTATTTTACAAGGTGGTGCCGATGCAGTATTGGCAGCAAGTATTTTCCACTTTGGCCAATATACCATTCCAGAAGCTAAACAATATTTGGCTGAACAAGGCATTGAAATGCGCTTATAAGCATATTGATATTTAAAGGGGCGATATGCCCCTTTTTTTATGCAGCACCGTCTACAACATTCACATCACCGATGAGTTTAGGTTTTTCTTTTTTCTCGACCCATTTTGCAGGAAAGATTGTTTCTACAGCTTGAGTTAACGGTTTAGCAATCACTGTCGGTAACCATATACCCAAAGGATTTTGTTCTTTTAAATCTGCCGAAGAAACAACGCGGGTTCCCATGACGTAATCAAACCAAGGCTTGGTCACACACCAGTTGGCATCTTGATTAGAGTTCATGTGGTGGTCGTAATGCCACGGAATTTTACGCTTTGCCCATTCAGGCTCTAAATGTGCACGGCGATGAATATAGTAATAATTACCGGCACTGTACCAAGCTGCAAGTGCCATACCTTTTGAAAATGGATAGAAAATTGCGCTTGAAACAGTTGCCACCACCGCTAGTGAAATTAACTCATTTTTAGTCCGCCAGTTTCCAACACCTTCCACATAGCAATCATCATGAAATTGCTGTTTACGTACTTCACGATGATGTGCCCAATGTGACTCCATGCTTTTTGGCACAGGGCTATATCTCGGTTGTCCAGCACGATGTACCCCATGCAAAATATATTTATGAGCGACCCATTCAAATGCGTTAGCCACCGCAATTCCAGCAATAAACCCTTTTAACATCGCTTTACTCCTTTTTCTTTTTATTCAGAATATAAAATTTAATATGCTATGTATTGACCAGAATTTATGGTTTGATTGACAAATCACGACAAGAAAGAGGTGGTTGGGATGCCACAACTAAAAAATTACACAGGTTCTGTCTATGGAGGATTGGGACACCTATTAAAAGCTTATTGTGAGGCCAATCAATTAGCAGTTCCTGAGCAATTAGAAAAAATTCAAAATCTGGAACGCTTTGACTATGTGGTTTGGCGTGATTTATTAGAAGTCATTTATCAGCTAGATCCGAAGCCCGCATTAGGCCTCGAAATTGCAAAATATGTACAGCCTAAACATTTAGGGATTATTGCCTACCTTGCTTTATCTTGTGACAACTTAGGTGAAGCATTAACTCGTTATTATGATTTTCATCGCCTGATCTATGACGGTAGCCCTTTAGCTGTTGAGCTACATGGGCAATATGCTTCTATTCGTTGGGAAGCAACCGAGCTTCATCCGACCCAGTTGACCGATGAAATTGCCATTGCATTAGTCGTCCAATTTTTACGGCTTTTCATGTCACATCAAGATGTACATTTACATGAGGTGCATTTTTTAAATTCTGCACCTAAAAATATGATGGTCTATGAAAAATATTTTCAATGTCGGGTTAAGTTTAATCAACCACGTACCGAACTGTTAATTCCTCTTACTGAAATTAAAAAGCCATTAAGTAGCGCAGACCATACATTACAACAGTTACTTGTTCAGCAAGCACAAGCGCTATTAGAAAAATTACCGAGTTCGACTCAAATAGATCAACGTCTTCAATATGCCATTTTAACGGGCCTACAAAAAAACCAATATCAAATCGAATCAATCGCAAATTCTTTAAGCCTATCTATTAGACAGCTACAACGACATTTGCAGCAGCAAAACACCACCTTTCAGGAGCGAGTACAACAAGTGAGATTTATGTTGGCGACTGAATATTTAAAAGATCCGCATTTAAGCTTACAAGAGATTGCTCTTTTGCTTTGTTATTCAGAGCAAAGTGCTTTTCAAAGAGCTTTCAAACATTGGACAGGTCAAACACCCCAAAAATGGCGAGATTATTTTTTGAACAATAATTAACCTACCAAAACTTACAATTCTTTTCTTGATTAAAACAACACTGAAAACAAAAATTTCATATAGTCACATGCTTCAAATTTGTGTGACGTAATTCACATTAATTAAAATAGACGAATAGATGAGTAATCATAATGAATAAATATTTTGCTGAGTTTCTAGGTACATTTTGGCTTGTCTTTGGTGGTTGTGGTAGCGCAGTGTTAGCCGCAGCTTTCCCCGAACTTGGTATTGGCTTTGCAGGTGTAGCCCTTGCCTTCGGTTTAACCGTACTGACAGGTGCTTATGCTCTAGGGCATATCTCAGGTGGACATTTTAATCCCGCGGTAAGTGTTGGCCTTTGGGTCGGCGGCCGCTTCGATGTTAAAGATTTAATTCCATATATTATTGCACAAGTGGTTGGTGCGACCGCTGCTGCATTTGTTCTTTACATTATTGCTCAAGGTCAAGCTGGCTTTAGCGGTGTTGGTGGTTTTGCTTCAAATGGTTTTGGTGATTTATCACCAAATAAATTTGGCTTAGGTTCTGCTTTCTTAATTGAAGTGGTACTTACTGCTTTCTTCTTAATCATTATTTTAGGTGCAACTGACCGTCGAGCGCCTGCTGGCTTCGCTCCTATCGCAATTGGTTTAGGGTTAACGCTTATTCACTTAATCAGTATTCCAGTAACCAATACTTCGGTGAACCCTGCACGTAGTACAGGCGTTGCGTTCTTTGCTGAAACTGCGGCTTTAAGTCAATTATGGTTGTTCTGGGTGGCGCCGATTTTAGGTGCTGTGATTGGGGCGATTATTTATAAAGTGGTTGCTGGGGATAAGGATTAACTTTTCTTAGACTCAATCTACTATCGCGGTGGGTGACATGAATGTCACCTGTTGAGCAGGGGTACATGGATGTACCCTCTGATCAACAAAGCCTTTTGTTTACTTTTGGGCTTTCAAAAGTAAGAAATGTCTATACAAACTCAATAAGACCTAACGTGGTATTAAAGACTGTATGGCAGCACGGCCATGCTAAATATAAGACATAGAATGCATAAATTATAAAAACGGATTATTAATTTCTTGTTCAGCTGGACGTTCAATTTTCTCAGGCAATTCTTCTTTTTCCAAAGCCGCAACTACATCGTTTAAAAAGCTCTGTAGGGTCTTCGCTTGTTCTAATCCGACTTTGTCTTTAGTAATTTGCAAGTTGCCATAAATGCTGACGTAATCAACCTGATTTTCTAATGTTAAATCTTCAATTGAAGAAGACTCTGTACCCTTTTCAAATGGCTTAAACATAAGTGTTGTCTCGTTGTTATATGTTCACAGTGTAATACGACCAATTTAAAAAAAATCAATCAAAATTAAAAGTGCCGATAAAATTAAGAATGCTCCCATCAAGATATTAAAATATTTCAAACGGTTGCCATGATTCAGTACCACCGAAAATTTATCGCCACATAGTCCCCAAAAGAACAAACATGCATAACAAGTGAAGAAATAAATAATGATAAAGATGGGCAACGACTGTGGGTTTTCAATGCTTGTAAACATGGTAATGCCAGACACGCACGCCAGCCAAGCCTTGGGGTTAAGCCACTGTAATAAGAAGCCATCTTTAAAATTGGGGATAATAATATGCTCTACAGGAGCATTTGAAATGGAAATGTTGGCAGCAGAAAGAATAATTTTTATACCGATGTAACAAACAAATAAGGTGCCACAAATCGCAAGAATTTTTAACACAACAGGAAATTGAGTTAATAAACTCTGAAGACCAAATGCCATAAAAATCAAAAGTAAGGTAAAACCAATGGTCGCGCCTGAAATGTAAGGAAGCGACCTTTTTAAACCATGATTTAAACTGGTCGATAAAATTACGGTATTCACGGGACCCGGGGTAATAGACATTGCAAATGAAAAAAGAAACATCGAGGCAAACATTGTTATTGTCCTTATTAAAATAAAAAAATCAGACAGATCTGTCTATTTATCTTATTGTATAATTTTAAGGCTGTGCAATAACAATAAAAAAAATTGCTTACTTCAATATTTGTAAGAAATAGTTCACCAAGGCTTCAACCAATTGTTTCACAATCGCTTGGCGTGTTTCTTCATCAATGCTTGGAACTTTTGCTTCCATTGGTTCTGACGAGCCACTTTTTTGCTTTTTAAACTGATCTTGTAACGCTTTAATTTGATCAGCGTTTAAGTCCTGTTCACATTGGCTCTCACCATCCCAATGTAAATAGTCTAACTTCTGATTTGGCTTAACCGATGTGGCCGTTAAAGGTAGACGATAGACATTACGCTTTTGCTGCTCAGTTAACTGCGGGAACAGGTTAACGCCTAATCGTTCTTCAAGGTAGCAAACACTCACCACTCTCACTTGCAGAGAATTATTATTGGGTGCGTAGTAAGCCCCAATAGCGCCTGTTTTTGGTATATATACCGCTTTATAAACGGCGGTTGGAACAATTACACCCTTTCCAATAGTTTTAAGACGCTTACCTTCAAAAACAGGGCCGGTAACCACATATACATCTTGTTTCTGCTTAGTGGCAAGGGCACGTGTGGCTTCTTCAAGCTTACGCCAGACTTCCTGATTATTTTTAGGCGCTTGTGGCACCATGTTACTTAACGAAAAGCTATCGGCCTGTGAGTTCTTATTTGGCATATCGCCATTCGGTGCCATATGACCACGGTCATAACCTGAGCCACGATAGTCACTTAACAGTGAACGGTGCTTTAGATCAATACGGGTTTCTTCATGAAAACTATCTTCACGCTTAATTTTGACACTTAAACGTTCCGGACTTAGATGTTCAGCCGACCATAACGGCGTTTTAGAAATGCCTGAATACAAGACATTAAAGCCATTAAAGCACAGCGGATAACTGTCTTTTTTTAAGCTTTCTTTATTTAAAGCGGGTGGTACTTCACGATAAAACTGATTAAGACAAGTTGAATTGGTACTTAAAGGCGAAAACCACTGCGAAATTTTTTCACTACCAAAAGCAATTGCAAAGCTTCCGGCCGCAATACAAGCAAGAATAATCTTGCCAAAATGTCCACTTATAGAAAATTGGTTTGTACCCTTACTACGTTTTTTAGTTGCCATGTTTATATCAATACCACTGTCCACCCGCAGCTTAACAATCCTGCTTTTTTAAGTATATCTCTTATCTTTCAAATGGTTAAAACATAGTCATATTTTTTGTAACTCTACTCCACTATACGTAACAATTTGTTGGGCTTCTTAGAGGCTTTGGCTATTGAATTACGTCAATTGCGTATCTTTCGTTGAAAAGCACTGATTGCTTATGACATGGTTAGCTCCACAAATTTGGATAAAAATATAAACGGAGTCCACTTAATGATCCATTCAAAGATTATTGGTATTGGCGTAATCACGGGATTATGTAGTATGGCCGCTTTGGCTGAACCAGCAGTCCAGCCAGGAGAAACTTTAGAAAGTTTATCTAAAGTAAAAGTTACAACAACTGTAAATGGCCAACCCGGCTCTATTAGTGACTTAGTTAATAGCGGACAAGTACAGCAAGTTTCTGCTGCACCAACAAATGCAGCACCTACAGGTGCTCCTATTCCAGCAGATGTTCCACCAGCGCCTCCAGCAGGCGGTGAAATGGCACCTCCGGCTGCACCAATGGATGCTCCTGCACCAAATCAAGCGTCTCCAGCGCCACAAGACCAAAATATGACCCCACCTCCGGCGGATCCAACTCAGTCGGCAGACCCAATGGCAAAAGATGGTCCTTTGCCAGCAGATGCGCCTGTTCAAGCTCAATAAACAAAGCCATAAAAAAACCAAGACATGTGTCTTGGTTTTTTTATTTCATGAATTTTTATATTTCGATTTGACTGCCTAACTCAACCACACGGTTGGTTGGAATTTGGTAGAAATCACTCACCGGACTGGTATTACGCTGCATAGAGATAAATAGTTTTTCTCTCCATGGAGACATACCATCGCCCACCGAATGAACAATACGATCGCGGGAAATAAAGAAGCTGATATGCATTAAGTCATATTCAAGACCTAACTGCTCGTAAGCTTGCATAAGTGCTTTTGGTACATTCATTTCATCTTTAAAGCCGTAGAAAATTTTAATACGGAAGAAATGTTCAGCTAAAGTTTCTGTTGAAATACGGTCTTCTGGCCCGACAAACGGAACATCTTCAATCACCACAGTGACCAAGATATTGCGCTGATGGAGCACTTTGTTGTGCTTGATGTTATGCAGCATGGCATGTGGAACCACGTTTGGCGTACCTGTCATAAAGACGGCATCGCCCGGAACCCAGTGCACGCTATTACCAATACTTTTCACAAACAAATCGAGTGATAACGTATCGTGTTCGAGCTTGGCAAAAGTGAGCTCACGGCCACGTTTCCATGTCATTAAAATGGTCACTGCAATCGCACCAATGAGTAATGGAACCCAACCACCCGACAAGATTTTAAGTGAAGTTGCGCCCACCAATACCGACTCTAGAACAAAGAATGGAATAATCAGGAGTAGCACTTTTGGCAGACTCCACTTCCAAGCCGAATAGATAAACACAGCAACCAAAATTGTGTCACACAGCATCGTCAAGGTTACAGCGAGACCATAAGCACTTGCCAAGTTTGAACTGCTTTTGAAAATCAAAATTAAGATGATAATTGCGATTAAAAGTAACCAGTTTAAGAAAGGAATATAAATCTGACCTTCTTCAGACTCAGAGGTATGTTTAATGCTTAAACGTGGTAAGTAACCCAATTGAATTGCTTGGCGAGCAAGCGAAAATACCCCAGAAATTACGGCTTGAGAGGCAATCACGGTCGCCATGGTCGCCATAATAATCATTGGGTAAAGTGCCCACTGCGGCACCAATAAATAGAACGGGTTTTCAATTGCCGATGGATCTCTTAATAGTAATGCACCTTGACCTGCGTAGTTTAAAACTAAACACGGCAACACTACAAAGAACCATGCTAGACGAATCGGAATTGGTCCGAAATGTCCCATATCGGCATAAAGTGCTTCACCACCAGTGACTGTTAATACCACAGCACCCATAACAAAAAAGGTCATTAGCGGTTGGTGATAGATAAACTGAATTGCCCAATGCGGACTAAACATGCCTAACACCACAGGGGTTTGAATGACACTATGAAGACCTAACATTCCTAAAGCTAAGAACCACACCATTGTAATCGGGCCAAAAAACTTACCTACAAAGGCAGTACCGTGTTTTTGTACCAAAAACAACGCGATGATAATGGTAATCGCAATTGGCATGATGAATGGGTCAAACACATTGGTGGCAATAGACAAGCCTTCGACTGCCGAGAGTACCGAAATGGCTGGGGTAATAATACCGTCACCAAAAAACAGCGATGCGCCAATAAAACCAATGGCAATCATGTAGATTTTTTTGTTATCGGCAATTTTGGCTTTACGTAAGTTCAATGCGAGTAAGGCCATGATTCCGCCTTCGCCATTGTTGTCTGCACGCATGACGATGGCGACATACTTAATACTGATGATCAGCATTAAGCACCAAAAAATAATAGATAAAATTCCTAATACGTTTTCAGGCTTAATTCCCAACCCATGCGCGGCATGGAAGGACTCTTTTAAGGCGTAGAGTGGACTTGTTCCAATATCTCCAAAGACCACCCCAAGAGCTGCCAAAGCCGTGGCAGGCAAGGTTGCTTTTTTGGCCGTATTTTGCATTGTGTAATTAAACCAACATGATTTTTATCGCAATCTTATCACCTCTATTATTTTTTTTCTGTAAAGCTCATCTTAAATCTTGGCAGAACTTGTTTTTTTAGTTACTATCGCACGCCTTGGTGAGGTGTCCGAGTGGCTTAAGGAGCACGCCTGGAAAGTGTGTATACGTTTGCGCGTATCGAGGGTTCGAATCCCTCTCTCACCGCCAGAATTAAAAAAAGACCTAAATCGTTTAGATTTGGGTCTTTTTTATTGCACTCTTTTTAATGAATCTAAATAAAATCACTCTAATCAACTATAAGTAACTTCGCACCATTCAGGCTAAAAGACTGATGTGGCTCCGAATTATCCCCTACCTGATAACTCATTCCTGAAGTTAAAGTAAATGTTCGCCCATCCTTCAACCTACTTTCTAACTCACCTTCTAGGCAAAATAAAATATGTCCTTTTTCACACCAATGATCAGCTAAGTAATTTGCCGAGTACTCTACAAGTCTTACTCTTATTTTGTTTCCTTCTTCACCAAAAAATTGAGTTTTCCAATAAGCTTTTCCAGTTTCACCGCTATATTCAGTGACTTCAATTTCTTCCCAGTTTGTAATTTGAAATGGAAAAGGCGCGATATTCATAATTTTTTCCAAAGACGTATTATTGTATTTTCAAGTTATAGACAAAATTGGTTTTTGCAAATGATTTATCGAAAATTAGAAAGATATCAAAATTTTTATCCATTCTTTAAAGACCCAAACTCTTACGCTTAGGCCTTTCCCATCTTTAAACTTACTTAGACAACGCTAACAACTTCTGAACATACTGAATCGCATTATTGTCTATGTCTTGGTGAGTCGGAACATCGTCGTCTTCTGAAGGGTTTGTGTCTAAACCATAAAATGCATGAAGCGGTTGATAGACTGCCCCAACATATAAAGCTGTTAGTTCAAATGGTGTAAAAATCTTCTCTAAAGAAATTTGATACTCTCCGCTTTCTGAATAAACTTGTTCTTGCCCACCAGCAGATAAAGCCAGCATAAACTTTTTATTTTTGAGCTTGTTGCCTTCTGAACCATAAGCCCAACCATACACCAAAACTTCATCTAACCATTGTTTTAATAGCGGTGGGCAGTTAAACCAATACACTGGAAATTGAAAGACTAAATTTTCATGTTCTTCGACAAGTGCTTGCTCTTTGGCGACATCAATCACCCCGTCTGGGTAAGCTTGATAAATTTGGTGAACCGTAAATTGATCGGGATGCTTTTCTAGTTCCTCAATCCATCTTTTATTTACAACAGACTGGTCTATGTGAGGATGGGTAACAATGACTAATGTCTTTTTCATTATGAAAACACGCTTATCGAAAAGTAGATAAATCGATTATAGAAGTGTGCTTTCCTAAATATAAGTACGGTAATTTATGTTATATACTATACTAAAAGATAGTATGGATTTTAAAAATGGATGACTGCATTCCAACGTATACGCCATTAGAAGATACGGGTTTTGGCTACACCCTTTCTTTGATTAACGGCAAATATAAGATGATTATTATGTATTGGCTTTATGGAAAAACCGTCATGCGTTTTAATGAGCTGCAACGCTGCATTGGCAATATTTCGTTTAGAACACTTAGCAATACACTCAAAGAATTAGAAAGAGATGGACTAATTCATCGCAAGGAATATCCTCAAATTCCGCCAAAAGTCGAATATCGTCTTTCAGAAAGAGGACAGTCTTTGATTCCTTTATTAGATATGATGTGCGATTGGGGCGAACGTAATAAGTCGTCTTAGTTTTATAGACTTGAAGTGATACTAAATATGAGAAATGAATTAAGAGAAATTTTTATTAAGGGATGCGACGATAAAATTGAAAAGAAGGGTGACAATGTCGGTCTATCTTTTTATGCTTTTTTTAAAAATAAAAATGACAACCCTGAGTTACTGATGGAAGCAGCGCATTGGTGGATTATGGAGCATAAGCTAGATCACTTTGAGAAGGCTGTGAAGATTAAAGAATTGGTTTTGAGTAAGCAGTAGAAATTAAAAGAAAAGACTGTCAAAAGATATTGTTTTGAAGAAAGGTAAGTACAGTCTTAAATATACATTTGAAATAATATGGCAATTACATAGTGACAAATTTATGAAATTATAAACTGTATTTATACCATCTATTAAATATAAAAATATAGTATAACATTCTTTATATTTGTTTGTTTCTTATAAATATTTTATGTTAAATTATAAAAATAGTTAGATAATAAAGTAATTAAAAATTAAATTACTTGATTAGTATTGTTAATTTTCAATCAAAAAATACTACTATGCCAATTTGGGGGCAATGTGACTACAAAAGAATTAAGTTATGGAATTCACAACTTTTCATTAGAAAATTTTATTAAAGACTATTGTAGTCCGACAGAAACTTCTGTAAATGAACGTTGGCATTTTGCTTCTTCACTCAGTCAAATTCATAGATGGGCTGAATCCGCCCATGCTTCATATCTCCTTATCGGAGGATCATTTGTTTCATCTAATCCAAATCCCGCAGATTTAGATATAGTTGTGGTATTCAAAAATAATCTGCTTACTCAAAAATGTCCAGAAAGCTTATTAATAGGTCAAACTCGAGTTGATATTCAATATATTTCTGAAGATAACCCATTACTCTTAGATGCATTTATCTTTCTATTAGCCCATTCAAAGTCGGGAGTGGCTAAAGGGATTGCTTGCATTCCAGTAAATTCAAATAATGAAGCTCCCATAATTCCTTCCCAGAAGCCTGTGCTTTATAATACTGTAATTGAAATATACAGTGGGCAGACTAAGATACTTCCATATAGCCGCAAAGGAATAATAATACCCATTCATGGAGTAAATACGAATGCATATTGGCTCAGTTATTTTTCATTATTAGCCTCAAATTCTGGGTGGGGGATTGCACCATTTGTATACGGTCGAGAATGCCCAACTACATTATTAAATAGCAAAAGAAGAGAAAAAATTGCTGAAGATTTCCGTATATGGCTTATTAAAGTAAGAGAGCAGTTTAATGGCCCTATTGCAATTTTTGGTCATTCCCTAGGAACATATATTTTTGCGAAATACTTAGAATTATATAATGATAATAGTGACAAATTTTGTGGTGTAGTTTTAGCTGGTTCAATTCTCAATACAGGTTTTGATTGGAATAAATACTTAGATTCAAACCGTATAACTGCATTATATAACACTTATTCAATTAGGGATGAATGGGTAAAAAAAATGCCAAATGGAGGATATTTTTTCTGTAAAGATACACTATATGGTCACGCAGGGTACTCAGGTTTCGAAATTAATCACAATCGATTATTTCAAAATAAATTAGATATATTAAATCATGTAAATATGTTTGAAAATGATACTATTAAGCAGTGGATCAATTTTTTAGAAATATCTTTTAAACTATATAACAGTACAGATCACATACGACAAAATATTAATCTTGAAAATATTATTCGGCCATTCACTTATTAGAGATTCTTGCACGAACACTTTCAGAATATACTTTAATTTATAATTTAATGAAGATTCAATCTATACTAAAGTATAATATTGAAACTTTAAAAATTCTTAATTTTTTAACCAAATATTTTAACTTAAGGGTATTATATTTACTCTTTCTAAAATTCTATATACAGGATTTCATTAGTGGATGAGTGCGCAAATTATTTTATAGAAGATCTTGAACGTTTAGGTAGAGGTGGATTTGGTGAGGTTTATAAAGTTAATGTTTATAGCAAATCAAAGAAGAGTGTGAATCAGTATGCTAGAAAATATTTTTCGCCTTCTCCAGAAAACGATAATACCACTGTGCGTGAGATAGCAGATCTACGAGAGAGATTTATTGTTGAAATAAAAACTCAATATACTTTAAATTCAATTGATTACAAATCAATAGCCCCAGTAGTACTTTTTAAAAAAGATATTGAAAGGCCATATTTTATTATGGAGCTTGCTCAGTGTAATTTAAGAAAAGCTATAGAAAATGGCCTAAATGATTATGAAAAAATAAGTGCTATTAGACAGATCTTAAATGGGGTGAAATTAATTCATGATAATAGCTACATACATAGAGATCTAAAACCAGAAAATATTCTGAAATATGACAATGGAAAATATAAAATCTCAGATTTTGGATTAGTAAAAGATTTAAATTCTATACGAGCTGAAATTAAGACTAAATTTAGACCTAATGGTATGGGTAGCGATGGTTACCGAGCACCAGAAATCTCTGATAACGGAACCTTTTCTAAAAAAAGTGATATTTTTGCTTTAGGAAAAATAATTAATGATATCTATAGTGGGGCTGCTCCATTAGCCATTCGAAGCCTCATTACTAAATGTACACAATATTTTGAAGAGGATCGATATTGCACAGTAGATGAGTTACTAATATCGTTCGATAAAGCTTTAGAGTGTATGAGAGAGGCTTCTTAAAATGTATTACATCGTTGAAGTTGGAAGCTTTAGTTTTCCAAAACCTAATAAAGAAGTAAATGAAGACTTTTTACTACACCCAACTTATGATCTAGATTCAAATATCATTTTTGCAATTGCTGATGGAGTAGGTTCTTCAAATAATGCAAATAAAATTTCCGAATGCGCTATTAATGCAATCAATAAGACACTTAAAGCAAAGCAGTTTTCTATGGAAAGTGCTTTTCAAGATGCTAAAGCTGCAATAGATGAGCTATCTTCTATTAATGATGAATATAGTCAGTCAGCAACCACACTTACAGTTGTGCATATTCAAGCAGACAATGTAGTAATTGGGCATGTAGGAGATTGTAGAGCTTATGCGAAGAAAAATAATAAATTACAACAACTAACAAAAGATCATACAAGATATCAAGAGCTATTAGATGAAGGAGAATTAAGTGTTAGGAAACTACAACAACATAAAGAGCGCTTGTCGAGTGTGTTAACTAATGCTTTAACAAAATCCTTTAAATTAAGCTTTGATATTATAAGTATTCCTATCGAAAATTTAATTGAGAATGGATACTTAAATATCTTACTTATGTCTGATGGTGCTTATAATCATTGGCAGAAAAAGGCTAAGTTTTCTGAAAATACAATGAATAGTCCTTCTGCTTTCATAAATAGTTTGCGAAAAAGAATTGAGAAAGATCCATCAGATGACTTTACGTGTTTAAGTGTAAAGGTTAAAACTTAAAATATTTATAAAGGCATTCTTTTTGAGTGCCTTTATATTAAATTAGAATAAATTTCTTTTAGCTACTAAAAGCCCAACTCCCGTCGGGCCTCGCTCCCATCACACCCGACTTAAAAAATAGTCGAGTAATGCATCCCTTTCGTCAGTGTTATTAGTCCCCAAAAGCTGAACCATCGCGCCATCAATCACAAATAAAAACATGTGTGCATCTTCAACTGTAGCAGTCGCTTTAACAGTTAAAAGGAATTTATGAATTTCTTTAATGAACCAGTTTCGGTAGTCAATAACGAGTTTATATGCTGCTGGATAGATCTTTTCAATTTCAAAAATAGCTTTAAACGGTAACCGATAAAAGCCATCTAAGTTCGCATGTAAAAGGTAAATTTTCTTGAGCTTATCGAATGCCATGAGTTCACGGTATGAATAAATAATTGAAAACACCTCATGTTTTAAGGCATCTATTTGAAAAGTTAAGCTCATCTGAATGAGCCTTTCTTTGGAGTGAAAATAGTTATAAAAAGTGGCTTTGGGGATTTTGGCTTCCTCAATAATTCGATCTATCCCGATGTAAAACCCATTTTGATTAAATAAATCTTTTGCCGCGTGGAGCACGCTTAATGCTCTAAATGAAGCTTCTAAATTTGGCATTTTTATACCGTTTAAAATAATTTTTTGTTGTATGTAAAAGAGATAGAAATGCCGTCACTCTTAAATTGAGCGCTAAAAACAGGCACGCAAAAGCTGCACAAAAATGGTGTGCTCGCCTATCTCGGGTTTTATTGTTGCTATGATTTTTTAGTCGTAATGACCTATGGCTTAAAACCTAGAGTCTGTTAAACCTTTTTAAAAACCAGTTGGGTATAGACCTAAAGATTTTGGCAAAGGTTGCCAATGAGAGAGATGAATTAGTACGCATATGACGGATTCCTGTACAAATAAGGATTCTGCCGATCTCTGCTAAAAGATGGTGGCAGAACGAAAGGGGGTTAGCAGACTGGGTACAGAACCAGCACACCCGAAGGTGTCCCCCTCTCGCCCTACCGCAACGTGAGGGAGACGAGTTGAATACACGCAAACTTCTCCCTCAGAAGGAATAAATCTGATGTAATCTGTACCGCGGCCTGCTAAGACCGACTGGCAATGTAGGCCAGCAGGCAAAGGATAATCCGCGAGTTTTGGAGTGTCAATGTGATATTCGCTATTCATTTATAAAGATTATTTTTGTTTTTCATTGGCATAGTGATTTAACAATATATTTTCTTAAAGTTTAGTTTGTCTGATCATTTCATTGTTAATTTATCATTCACTTTCAAAACTGCTTAAATGAACCGATTGATCACGCTTTAAATAAAAGCTACAGTAAATAAAGTTTGAATTTTATAACTTTAAATAAATTGATAACGCATGCAGGCAAAGACATGGAAACCATACATGATTTTTATCGCCGCTTTTCTTTAACCAGAGATAGCGATTACTCGGTTCCATCGACTTCGTTTGGACATTTTAACGTGTTCCAACGTGATGCCTGCTCGTTTCTCACGCCTTACAGTCGCCGCGATTATTATAAAATTTCACTGGTTTTAGGCACAGGTGACCTTCACTACGCCAACCGCTGGATACGAGTCGACCGCCCTGCTTTACTGTTTTCAAACCCGATGGTTCCCTATGCATGGGAAATTAATTCGCCTGAACAAGCTGGCTGGTTTTGTCTATTTACCGAAGAGTTTGTAAACCAAGAGTCTCGACAAAGTTTTTTAAAAGACTCACCGCTGTTTAAAGTCGACGGCGACCCACTATATTTTTTAAACGACCAACAGGTTGATGAAATTTCATTTATTTTCAAAAAGATGATGACTGAAATAAATTCAGACTATATTCATAAATACAACGTTTTAAGAAACTATTTGCACCTGATTGTGCATGAAGCCATGAAAATGCAACCGACCCAACAGTTTGAAAAACATAGTAATGCTGCGGTTCGGATTTGCCATTTATTCTTTGAATTATTAGAACGTCAGTTCCCAATCGACTCACCCCATTTTCAGCTTAAACTCAAAACAGCAAATGACTATGCCTATGGTCTGTCGGTGCATGTAAACCATTTAAACCGAGCTGTAAAAGAAGCCACAGGCAAAACCACGTCTGAACATATTAGCTCACGCATTACTCAAGAAGCCAAAGCGCTATTGCAACACACCAGTTGGAATATTTCCGAAATTGCCTATAGCTTAGGCTTTGAATATTCAGCGTATTTCACCAATTTCTTTAAGAAAAATACCGGATTTTCGCCTAAAAAGTTCCGTGAAGATTGTGTGGCCTAAAAAAGATTGTTTGAATTTTATAATTATTGGTTTGAATGTTATACGTCAGTTTGAGCCAAAGCATTTTATAGTTTTTCTACTCAAGTGATTTTGCAAAAAAGAGTGTGAAAAATGAAATATAGAACTTTAGGACAAACAGGCGAAAAAGTATCAGCACTTGGTTTAGGTTGCATGGGAATGAGCTTTGCCTATGGTGCCTCAGACGACACACAAAGCATTGCAACCCTAGAAAAAGCCTTAGACCTCGGTATTAACTTTTGGGACACCGCCGACATGTACGGCAACGGCGCAAACGAAGTATTGCTCTCAAAAGTTTTAGAAAAACACCGCGACAAAGTGTTTTTGGCGACCAAATTTGGCTTTCGCTATAAAGAAGACAACACCAACCCACAAAACTCATTAGAGTCTTATATCGACGGTTCTCCAGAGTGGATTAAAGTTGCGGTCGAAAACAGTTTAAAACGCTTAAATACAGACGTGATTGATTTGTATTATGCGCACCGCATTGACCCGAATATTCCAGTTGAAGACACCATTGGCGCCATGGCTGACTTGGTCCAACAAGGTAAAGTTCGCTACTTAGGACTCAGTGAAGCGTCGGCTGAAACCATTCGCAAAGCACATGCGATTCACCCGATTGCAGCGGTTCAACATGAATATTCGCTACTCACCCGTGAGTTTGAGCAAACCCATTTGCAAACTATTCGCGAGTTAGGCATTAGCCTTGTGCCATATTCACCGCTATCACGTGGTTTAATTACCAATACACTCGATGTGGGCAACCTAGAAGAAAACGATTTCCGTCGCCAGTTACCACGCTATCAAGGCGATAACTGGAAAAATAACCAAAGCTTAGCGCAAGCATTTAGCGAATTTGCTCAAAGCAAAAACGCGACAGCGGCTCAACTGGCTTTGGCTTGGATTTTGGCGCAAGGTGAAGACATTATCCCAATTCCGGGTACGCGTAAAATCGAGCGACTTGTGGAAAATGCTGGTGCTGTAGACCTTGATTTAACAGCAGCAGATTTGGCAGAAATCGACGCAATTATTGCGAGATACCCAAACATGGGCGCACGCTATAACGCTGAGCAACTTGCTGCGGTCAATCATTAAAATATGAGCTATAAAAAAAGTCCGACTTAGTGTCGGACTTTTTTATTTAGTCTTTGCTATAACTGCCCTGCTGGCGTCCATCGTTCCAAGTTATGTCTAACGATTTTTCAGAAATCGTCAGGCTTTCAGGAAATATACTTAAATTCTTTTTGAATTTAGAGTCTGGTTTTAAACCAATACAGTTGCCATTTTTCCACCATGTCCCTTCGGCATATTGGTCTAAAGCGCCATAAGCTAACATCCATTTAAACTTGCCGTCTGGCTGAAGTAAAAGTTCCGAACCGACTTCCATCACACCATTTAAATAATAGTGTCCACCCCAAGCCTGATCGGCTTTTTGGAATTTCACCTCTTTACATACGCTCGTTGGCTCTGCATAAATCTGAGAAGAAAGCGCAATCGTAGAAAGTAATAACAACCGTGCAAATATATTCATCATTTAATTCCCTATATTTTTAGACTTATTTTCCAGACTCAACTTTTAAATAAGTTCCGTCTGCATACACGTTGTGTCCAAAGCCACAACCCGAGTCACCACTGTCTTGTTTTGCCTGAATGAAGTTTCCTAATTTCGCATTGGTTTTAAAATCGAGCTGAATGCGGCAGTCTTGATCTTTATAGACGATTTGCTTTTTATTGCTCGGCATTTTGGTGTCAAACTCACCCATGTTCGGGCCGTAAATTAAGCTTCTAAGGCCCATATATAAACCAGTATAGCTGATTGCATATTGCCCCTTCTCACGGCTTACCGTGATGTGGTCCCATTCGCCAAAACCTGAGTAACGTACGTATTCACCAGACAAATCATTTGAGGCTTTAGGTGCAGGTAATTGCTTAAGGTTAAATTGGCTCGATTTTGATTTGTCATCGAGCATAAACCACGATCTTGCCCAAAGTGGCTGACCCAATTTGGCATTGGCTAAACCCACGTTATTGTTAGCAACCTCAATATCACGGTCAGTAAATTTAACCGTAGTTTCATCTGCATTGGCTTTACAAAACGCTGTCCAAGAGGCTTGGGTTTGAAAATTTTCTAGGGCTTTTTTATATTGTTTTTGGTCGTAGTTTTTCTTACCTAAACTCGCGTATTGCTTCACTTTATTACAGCTTTGCTGTAGCTCTTGTGCAAAAGAAAACTCTGCATGGGTACCCGACAAAGCCGAAAGTGTCAGAACCGCGCAACCTGAAATAACAGATTTAATCATTTTTAAAATTCTTTAATAATTAACTAATTATATAATATGAGCTAGTTCGATAAATCACAATTCTCTGCAACAAAAGTCCATTACAAGACTTAAAAATCGATGCTTCATCATTCATTGAACAAGCGATATAAAAGACCCGAACATTTTAAGCTCGGGCCTCTTATATTCAGGAATTAATGATAAACACAGCCGTTATTTTTCTTTTAAGCAGGTTCGCTCATGTGAAAATTAGAGTGATGATTTTGACAAATTGCACTTTGTAAAATTTTCATACTACTTTTAATTGCAGCTTCCACCTGTATTTGACTCTCTCCCATAAAATGAATTTTTGCAGGAATATTTTCATAACTAAAATTGTTATGGTCGCCACTTTTTTGAATTAACTGATAAGTAATCGTTTCATTCTCTAATTCTTTAATGCCATTAAATAAAAAGCCAGAACTATAGGGATTCGGCATCATCAGAAAACCAGTGATTTTCGTATTTACTGGCTCTTGTGGAATATTCATTGCCGCCTTAATCCACATTTCATATAAATCGACTGACTCATTACGTAATGTAATGAACGGAATTTCCCCTCCACCGACTCGCCCGCCCACCTCTAAAAAGACCAGCTCACCTTTAGACTCAATAAATTCGAGATGAATCGCCTGATCTTTTAATTTTAAGAATTTACATACGTCTAAAGTAAATCTTTCTACTTTTTGAATGAATTCAGAATTATCAATCGTGACTGAACCTAATGGCGCACCGTTTCTGAAGTCTAAACAGGTATTAATATATTTTGAGACTTTAAAGTAAGGCATTTTATTGTCAGAAATAATCGCATCAACGTGATAGATATCTCCCTCAATAAATTCCTCTACTTCATAGCCTGCATAGGAAGACAAATGCGGAATATCTTGCGACTCACTAATTTTTATTACGCCTTCAGAAGCTGCGCCTACCTGAGGTTTTAAAATAATCGATGAACCACTTTCTAGCAGAAATTTCTCAATGTCTTGGTGTGAAGACACTTCTGCATATTTTGGATAACGGACAGTAGAATGAGCTAAAGCATCCTTCATTTTTTTCTTGTTACGGCACAACAAATTGTCTTCAACCGTTGCACCCACAATATTCAATTCAGTTCGAATGCGAGCGGCTGCATCGAGGTCATATTCCGAGATAGCAATCACGTAATCTATTGGCTTTTTTTCATAGATCTTTACGGCTTCTTTTAATACATCCTCTTCATTTAATCGTTCTAAACCCGCTATGCAATAACAGTTTGAAGAGGTGATATAGCGCATCGTTTCTATTAATGAAATATAAGAGACATGGACAGCATCGTGATCTATATATTTATTAAAGTCAGACAACTCATCGTCATATCTATTGATGATTAATACATGTTTCATATGACTTTCACCTGCTCATGTATATGTGTGACTAAACTACGGATCTTATCTTCACTTTCAGAACGGAGAATGATGTAGCCTAATCGTGAGGTCCAATCATGGTTACACGCGAGTTCATCATCTGCTTCATAGTAGAAGTGATGGTGTACACATTCAGGTGCTTCTAATAATTGGTCTAAGCCACTAAAACCTTTAAAAAGACGGTGGTTGCCTTGCGGAATAAAGGCAATTGCAGAGACCATATTTTTCTCTATTGAAGGTGAATATGGCAGGTCGAGGTATTCGCTCAGTACAGCTTGTGCGAGGTCAAAATTAGTCGCCAGTTTAATTAACTCAACAATATTGTCGCCCGGTAAACGTGCAGCTAACTCAATTGCAATCGCTTTTCCTTGAGGTGTAACTCTCAGTTCTAGGTGAAAAGGCCCGATGTTTAATTCTAAGGTTTGAATGACTTTTGCGGCATAATCAAAAACATGTTCAGAAAATTGGCCGTCATATTTATTACCCACAATATGCCCAATTTCGACAAAGTAAGGTTCTGGGCCTAATAGTTTTTCTGTCAGTGAAGCAAATGTTATTTTTCCATCTGTATGGACAATTCCTTCGACACTATATTCCTTCCCTACAATGTATTCTTCAACAATTAAATCACCACTTGCATAGAAGCCAATATCATTCGGTTTAGATTTCCAGATCGCTTCAACTGTTCTTAATAATTCATCAAGATCAGAGACTTTTTTAACAGACATACTGCCCGCCATATCAACCGGCTTCACTACAGCAGGAAACTTAAACCCTTGAGGTAAGCAGATCTCTTTACCTTGTGAAATCAAGGCATATTTAATATCGCTCAAGCCTGACTTGGTTAGCTTGTCACGAAATTTGAATTTATTTCGAACCGTTTGCGCTGTTGTATATTCAAGAGAGTTTTTAGCAAATGAATTGCCTAGCTGTGCGGCCATAGGTACAGCATATTCAACCCCCGGTAATATCGCTCTTACTGTCTTTAACTCATTAATTTTAGAGAGTTGGCTATGAAAATCACTGGTATCTATTTTTATTATTTCTTTTGCTTTTTGTCGCATTGTTCCATCAATGCTGCACTCTCCTTCGTCAGTAGAAAAAACATATAAATCTATACCTAATTCTTGAGCGGCATTTAAATAAGTGATGCCTGAAGAAATAGGTTCTATAACTACTACAGTCATTGTTACAGTCTCCGTTAGGGACCAAAACTTTCCAACTCACACAGAGGCTGATTTAAAATTTTATTAATTATTGGGGTAGAACCGACACCCACAGTTAACTCGTGAGAGTCCAAATAATTTGAAAAATCAAATCCATTATTCGTCCACGTACAAAACGGGATATTTATAATATTGACCTCAGCTTCAACTTGCTCTCGAAAAACATTGACGCAATGTTGATGATAATGACTTAAAACTGACCGATTAATCGCATAGATATTCACTTTAGAAATAGGATTTTTTCGGATGAGATCCAATCCCCGAGTAAGTGCAGCACCCATGCCACTTCCACCGCTTACAATATTAAGCGTAGATATGGCCTTCTCGTATTCAGGTTCTATATGATTATTCAGGTTATATTCTAATTGGTCACCAATCGCTAGCTTTTGAAATAAGTTAGAAAATATTCCATTTGGTCTTAATTTTATGTGCAAAACAAAAAAATCATAATTTTTCACACCCAGTGAAACCACAGAGTAACTTCGAATTAAAGATTCTGATGGGTGTTTGATATTTACAATTGCTTTAGAACTAAAGAAGGTCCTTTTAATTTTAAATGTGAGCTCAACAATATTTTCAGAAAGAAAACTTCTAGTTATTAATTGAGCCACACTAAAATTATTCACCAATGGTGCGATTTCGACATCGCTCTGAACATAGCTAATACAAGGCAAGAACTCTTTATCTATGGCAACTTGGTTTCCCGATTCATATACGACTCCACCTTTTAGTTTACATCGACAAACTCGGCACACACCTTTTAAACAGCCTTTCATCACCGTGCTATCAGGCACTGCATTGATAAGAGGCTGCTCAGAATCAGCAATGAAAATATGCTCTTTAATGCGAACATTCACCATTGGCATATTCTAATTCCATTGCTATGAAAGGGTTTCAGCACGCACAGCCTGAAAATACTCTCCTACCATCGGAACAAAGCTATTGATATGCTTGATTGCAAGATCAAAGTCTTCTTGTGTTTTAATTACAGAAGAAAGCATATCTGTCATCATGCCGCTATGGTCTTCAGCTTCATCAAATGCAACATGCGAAGCTGCACCCGATACAGCCTGATTCCCCATATGAACACCCGCTTTTTGCGTAATAAAATTATTAAATTTGTCGCCATAATATTCGAGGAACCAGTCCCAAACGACTGCTGGCAATGCACCAAATTTCTCTACACAAAAGTTTAAATACCCCATCAGTTTCCATGTTTCAGGAAATGCATTTTTTGAAATAATCTGATCTGAAGAATATCCATATTTAGTCAAGTCTTGACCAAACATTTCATCGTGTCCAAATTCATCATATAAATAATATGAAAGCTGTTTTGCAGCAGAGATATTATTGATTGCTGCAACGCGTACAGCATTTGCATCTAACTCATTATTCATATGAATGCGAATAACGCACTCTAAAATATGTCGTTTATAATATTTTTCATCGAACCAGTCTTCATTATGAAATTTATGCATAATTTCATCTTTTTTAAACTCGCTATGCATAGCATGATCAACCGCACTTTCTAATTTTTTCAGACTTTCCTGTGAAAAAAACACGTTTTATCTCCGTTATATTTAAATTATTATCCAAGTATTAAATACTTATTTAGCTCGAATTAAGATTGTTATTAATTAAACTTAAAACAAGCAAATATTATGTTTAAATATATTTTATAAAATGTCAACAAAATATTATTTTTTAGAATTTCTAACTAAAAGAAGTATTATTAATCAAAAATAAAAGTAATAAATTCAATTAACAATTAAGCAACAATATTGTTTAAACAAAAAAATTAATTCCAATTAATATTCACCACCAACAAAATTTAAATAACTTACACTTCATGGAAAAGAAGGAATTTAACAGGGCTATATTATTACAAAAAATAATGTAGAATCCTTGTGGCTAAATATATGGAAGTATTATAAAAGTGAATAATTTAATTATCGGAACCCTATTTGCGCTCTGTGCAGCTGCACTCAATGCCTCTATTGGTGTGATTAGTAAATTACTCATGCATAGTGGTTTAAACCCACAAGATATTGCCTTTTTAAAAACCATTATTGCCTTTTTCTTTTTAAGTGTTTTTTTATTTAAAGTCCCTGTTAGCCAAAAGATTGCATACATTAGTAACACTCCGAGCAAGCTCAGTGTTTTTGTACAAATTGCCATATGTGCTTTTTTAGGAATTTTTTCGCTATTCTTTTTTGAAACTATTGCCTACAACCATGGTGCTGCGGCCAATGTGGTCGTGGTATTAATGGCTTCAGCCGCTATTTCAGCTTTATTTTTTGGCAGGTTAGTTTTAAAAGAAAGTATTTATATTCATTCTATTGCTGGAACATTATTAGCTATAGCGGGTATTAGTGTAATTTCATGGAAAGGTGAAAATAGTTTATTAATGCTTATCAATGCCTCTATTGCAGGTATTGGCTATGGTCTATTTTCAGTATTAATCAAAAAATTCAGATTAAACGGCGGAATTTTTCTCACTAAGTATTTATTACTTTTTGGTAGTGTTTATCTTGCCGTGCCCTTTTTAATCAATTTTCATAGCATAAACTTTAGCACTAATATTATTTTAGGTTTAATTGGCTTGGCAGTTCTGCCTACCATTCTTGGATTTTATTGCACCACAAAAGCATTAACATATTTACCCGCGGCAAAAGTCCAAGTGACCGAACTTTCTGAGCCAATTTTTGCAGCACTGATGGCTTGGGTGTTCATTCATGAGCAACCGACCTTATCGTTTTTATATGGCGCGATTTTCATTATTTCAGGCATCTTTTTAATGAACAGAGCACCCAAGTCATAAGTCAGCCAATTTCATTGATATTCGTCTGCGTGGTGGCAAGCCACTTGCACCACACTGGCAAAGTTAATCGCCATTTGTGAAGGGGCATGTTTTTTATAAGCAAGTCCTAAACCCACGGTAGGTACTGGCGCTTGCAAAGAGCGATAAGCTACACCCTGAATTTGCAATTGTTTGGTCGACTCTGGAACCAAAGATACCCCCAAGTTTGCAGACACTAACGATAAAATTGACACAATTTGTGGGGCATTTTGTCCAATTTTAGGTTCAAAGCCACAGCTTTGACAGGCTTGTTTAATCGCATCAAAAAGCCCTGCACTGATTGAAGGTGGCGAGACAATAAAATCAATCTCTCGCAGGGAAGCTAAATCAATTTCTTTTGATGAATCATCTAGTTTAAAAAACTCAGAAGGCAAAGCGGCAATTAAAGGTTCAGCCAATAACTCTTGAATAATTAAGTTATCTGGAACGTGGCGTGGTGATCGAATAATTGCGACATCTAAGCGGTCTTCAAGCAGTAAATCGATGAGTAGCAGTGTATTCGCTTCTTCAAGCTTAAGATTCACTTTAGGATATTGCTGCTGAAAATAGCGAACACATTTAGGAATTAAAGGATTCAACATTGAAGTACCAGTAAAACCTAAGCGCAATTGGCCGACTTCACCATTTGCCACCTGTTTAACTAAGTTCGCTGCATCTTCTACACGCTGCTGTACTGGCTGAATGGCATTAAAAAAGGCAAGCCCAGCTTCGGTCAGTTCCACCCCATGTGGGGAACGAATAAATAAATCTGCACCTAGCTCTTCTTCTAAGTCGCGTATTTGCATACTTAAAGGCGGCTGACTCATATTTAAACGAAGCGCCGCTCTGGTAAAGTTTTTTTCTTCTACTACTGCTAAAAAGTAGCGTATATGTCTTAATTCCATAGCTATATATAAAACATATCATGATCCCTTGTTAAATATATTAGAAAAATACCATCTAAATTGCTAATTTTAATTTATCGAATTTTCTCGATGCAGCACGCCTAAAGGCGCCGTACTCCTTTTATGTCATGGTCATGATATGAGCTCTTCATCTACACCCAGTACCTTAAGCACTGAAGCAACTTCTGTTCTTTCCCGCGAGTGGATTCACAAAGGTACTAAAGCCTATAAGCACGCTGGTTTCGCTTTATTCTTGGTAGGCTTTGCTAGTTTCTCTCTGATTTATTGTGTACAACCACTCTTGCCTGCGTTTAGCCAAAGCTTCCAGATTAGCCCTGCAAGCAGTTCTTTAGCCTTGTCTTTAACGACTGCCTTTTTAGCGATTTCAATTGTCCTATCGAGCGCTTTTTCACAAGCGATTGGCCGCCGTGGTGTGATCTTCAGCTCAATGCTGTGTGCAGCTATTCTTAATATTGTGGCTATGTTTACACCTAACTGGCACAGTTTACTGATAGCGCGAGCACTAGAGGGTCTGTTACTCGGTGGAGTACCCGCCGTCACCATGGCTTGGATTGCTGAAGAAATCGCACCTGAACACCTCGGTAAAACCATGGGTTTATATATTGCAGGTACAGCCTTTGGTGGAATGATGGGCCGTGTTGGCATGGGCGTTTTGATTGAATATTTTTCTTGGCGCACTGCTTTAGGCTTACTTGGGGCAATCTGTTTTATTTGCTCGATTGCCTTTTTGAATTTACTTCCTGCTTCGCGTAATTTCGTCCAGAAAAAAGGTTTGAATTTAGATTTTCACATGCAAATGTGGCGTACCCATTTAAGTAATTTCAAATTGCTACGTCTGTTTGCCATTGGATTCTTGCTAACCAGTGTGTTTGTCACTTTGTTTAACTACGCTACTTTCCGTTTAAGTGGAGCGCCTTATTCACTGAGTCAAACGCAAATTAGCCTTATTTTCTTGTCGTATAGCTTCGGTATGGTGTCTTCCTCATTAGCAGGTGGTCTAGCCGACCGCTTCGGTAAAAAAACCATGATGATGAGTGGCTTTGCCTTAATGATTGTGGGCAGCCTCATGACGCTGCTCACCTCCCTTTTCGGCATTATTATTGGTATTGCGTTTATTACAACGGGTTTCTTCATTACCCACTCACTCACAAGCAGCTCAGTAGGTGCTGAAAGCAAACAAGCCAAAGCCCACGCCAGTTCGCTGTATTTACTTTTTTACTATATGGGTTCGAGCATTGTTGGCTCGGCAGGTGGCTGGTTCTGGTTACACGGCGGATGGAGCGCGATTGTAGGTTTAACCGTTGTACTTTCATTACTTGGAATATTTTTAGCGGTTTATACCTCACACGCAAAAGCTCATTAATTTTTAATTTAAATGAACCTCATATGTCGAGTTTATTTGTTTATGGCACTTTAGGTCCGGACCGACCTAACGCTCATATCCTTGAAAATATTGGTGGACAATGGGCAGAAGGCTGAGTAAATGGAACCTTGCGTAACGAAGGTTGGGGCGCAGATTTGGGTTATCCGGGAATTGTGCTTGATAATAGTGCTAATCAAGTTCAAGGTTTTATTTTTAACTCGGAATACGTAGATTCGAATTGGAAATTGCTTGATGATTTTGAAGGTGAAGAATATGAAAGAGTACCTTTGCAAGTCACTTTAAATAGTGGTGAACGTGTTGATTCTTTTATTTATGTGTTGAAGCCTTAAGTAATTTCTAAAGCTTAAGCGTACAAGCATTTAAAAATTGATAGAAAAAATTTAAATGCTCATTTTTTGGCTTGTATTTTTTTTAAGAAACTGTAAAATTCACTCCACGTTGCCGGCATAGCTCAGTTGGTAGAGCAACTGACTTGTAATCAGTAGGTCCACAGTTCGAATCCGTGTGCCGGCACCATCATTGAACCTCATGAATATTTGATTTATGGGGTTTTTTGTTACCTATAAATTTTGCAATACTCAAAAATTTATAGTTATTACCAAAAGAATAAAGTGCAGATCTATTGCCCTAAACCCCTCAAACTACTTTTCATAGTTCTGCAATTCAGCAACCATTTCTTTTTCTGCCGCTTTAATTTTAAACAAACTATATTAATTATATTTTTTAAAAATATCTTTTTGATAAAAAGCTCTTCTCAAAACTCTGTTTTTAAATTTAATAAATAATTATTATAAATCTAAGCTTAAAAATGATGTTATAAAAACCAATTTATGCCTTTAAAGACAAAAAATTATGTTTCTAATTTATTAAAAAAATATGTTTTAAAATAAAAAATATGAAAAAGATATGATTATAATGCGCCACCAAATAAGGTCATGTTAATAAGACCTATTTATAAACTTTAATTCATTATGATACCAACAAGGAAAAATATGAAACTCCGTTTTATTTTACCTGCTTTATTTCTAGGGTTACCTTTAACAATACATGCTCAAGACGCTGCATCTCAACCCCAAATGCAAACACCAGTTTGCTTAATTGAGGGTAACCCTTCAGCCGAACACTATAAAGTAATCAAACGTATTAAAGCCGCAAAAGGAACCTATGGTGGTTTTGAAGAAATAAAACCTAAATTAGCTATGGTTACCCGTAAATATGGTGCAGATGTGGTGATTAATTATCATCAAAGCCAAAGATTTGGATTCTGGCCATGGCGTATTGTACGTCCGGTACTCACAGGAACTGCCGTAAAATGGAATACACCTGTTGATTGTGCTGCCTTAGGTGGAAAACAAATTTATTAATACAAAATGAAAAAAGCCCAACATCCTGTTGGGCTTTTTTCGTATTTCGTTACTAGGTACACTTCCTGTAATACCTCACGTCCTGATGCTTAAACTTATTATTGTTGTTTTACGTTTCGGAACTTCCTGTTCCTGATGAATTCATCATAGGCAATTCATGAGATCATAGAAAGACGCAAATTTCCTGAATGAATGTACGAAAAAGCGTACATGGTTCTTTTAAATTTAAGCTCAATTTACTTATCTTTAAAATTAAAAAAAAATGAATTTTAAAAAAGTTCAGTTCATCAATTAGATAAGAAAAATATATAATGAACCTTTCACTTTATTTCTAAAATAAATTTAAAAACAAGAAGGAACTCAAATGTTTACTTTACCAGTATATCTTTTTCAACCCTTAGTGATCGTACTTGCATGTCTAATTATCTTTGTAAGTAAAATGCCTCAACTAAAATATAGAAAAACTATATTATTTCTAGCGATGAGTAGCGTTATTTTAATCTGTGTTTTAGGAATATTGGGCTTCTTTAATTAAGTTTTATTTCTTACCCTTCTCTATCATTTTTTCAAAATGTCTAAGGTTTGGGTTGAGCGTATCCCAAGCATAGGCTTGGCTCACAAAGACTTCCGCCCTAGGCTGATAAAGACTCGGATCATCTAAAGTGCCTGCACGTATTGAAATCATTTCAGGGGCAATTTCAGGTAAGCCAAAAAGCTGAGAACCACAAGTCGGGCAAAATGCTCTTTTAATAGAACGACCAGAAGAACCTAAAGTCTCAAAATATTTAAGCTCGCCACTCACCTTCAATTCAGATTGATGAAAAAAAGCAATTGGTGCATATGCCGAACCTGTTGCCTTCTGGCAATCTCGACAATGGCAATTAAAGCTATAACGTGGCTCTGCTGCACTTTGATAACTTACAGCTCCACACAAACACGATCCCTGATATTTGGCTGACATAGTTCACTCTATTTTTTTATTGCTGTTATCTGAATATAACGTACATATCCATTTTGGTAGAGTTGTCGACATAACTTTGCAGTCATTTGAATTTTAAAGTTTGCCAACCCTCGGCTTTGATTCCTCTCTTGTTGATTTTGAATATATTGTGAAAAACCGAGTAATACTTGCTCGGATAAATCTTCAATTTGAATATCGACAAAACCTTGTTGTTCCAAGGCATTTCTCAGCGTTTTCTCGTTTGGCACATTATCCCAAACCACGTCTGCCGCTTTAAGCAGGTAACGATATTTTTGTTCTTGCAACACCGTCATGTTTTGACATGAATCGGCACGCATTAGGTAATGGAAACCTAATCGTCCTTTTGAATTTAAAACTGGAACAACTGAATCAAGAAATGAATTTAAATGACTGTGATAAGCCGCGTCGAGACATAGCATGACATCGAAGAATTGTTTGAATTCAAATTGTTTTAAATTTAAAAAAGAACCACTGTAAATCTGGTTTATCTCTGGAATAAGTTTTTGAATTTTATTAACACATTCGGCTTGCAAATCGACCGCACTTACGCTTTTTGGCTGATAGTACTTTAACCAATGCAATAAACTTGCACCCTGCCCACAGCCTAAATCTAATAGATGATCTTTTGAATTTAAATTGACAGCTTGTGCCAAATGGTCGGCCAATTGGCAACAAGCTTCATGGTAGTTTTGGGTATTTTTCCACAAACCCAAATTTGTCCAAGCAAGCTCTCCATCATCCCCTAAATTTGATGCATCAATTGCATATTTATGGGGAATCAATCGAGAAAGAGCTGCTCGAACTTTTGTTTTCACAATTTTAGTAACCGAGCTCAGGAGCAACTTCAACCTGAGGTTTTAAACCTACAAATGGTAAAGGTGCACCTAAAATTTCAGCAATGTGCATCGCAGAGGTTACTGCTGACTCTAAAATTGGCAAACCATCACATGACCATGAACCACAGTAAAATACTTTACGGTTTAAGTCTAAATGACGTTGTTGCAATTCTTTATTTAAAGCAATTGTTTGCGAGTCTACAACTGCACGCGTTAAGGTCACTTTTGAAATAACTTTTTTAGGGTCAATATCAGTGACTGGACGCCAAGTCTGAAATACAGGATTTTTACCTACAAGTGTTGGCTCAACCGCATTCATCCACACTGTGAATTGTTGACGCGTAAACTTACGATCCATCATATAGCTCAGCACTGACCAGTCTTTACGGCGTGGTGGCATTACTGTGGCATCTGTATGAATTACAAGATCACCTTGCTCAAAACGGAATTGCTTCAGCAGCTTCATATCTTCAGCAAATTGTTCAGGGTTTAAAAACTCATCGATCTTAGATGTCGGCGTTGCAACAATCACGCGATCAAATAAATTCTGTTCACCTTGGCTGTTTTCAACCAGTACTTTTTCACCTTGTAATTCAACTTTCTTAATCGCGGATCCGCTATGGATGTCGATATCTTTAATCAAACTGTCTACAAATGCAGGTGTACCACCTTTCATACGCAACAACATATCGCCATCAGTTAAGTGACGTAAAAACTCAAGTAAATTTTTTGCAGGCCAGTCGCCAATTGTTTTTGGATTACATGTACAAATGGTATATAAAACTGGCATTACTACACCATGCCAGAATACTTCTTCTATATCGTTCTGATTAATAAATTCAGCAAGGGTAATATCTTGATTTTTAGATTTAAAAAACTGATGAATCGCAGTTTTTAATTGCAACATCCCTTTAACCAAGCGCCAGCCATATTGCTGGATTCCTTTACGGTTATTAATAATCGGGAAATTACCAATACGGCTACGAGATGTGGTTAACCATGTTTCAGTACGGTCTTCAAATAACCAGCTACATGACATATAAGTACGAACCGGAAAGGTTTTAATGCCTAAATGAGCAGCAAGGCTAAGCGTGTTCTTCCATAAATGCGGGTTCATAACACGCAATGGTGCATCAATAATTCCACCGTCGAACTCAATACTATGGCTATCCATTCCCCGGCCAGGAAGTGCTTCAAATATCGTGATCGTATGCCCTGCATCTTTCAGAATTCTTGCTGCCGCAAGACCTGCCATTCCACTGCCAATAATTGCGATATTCAAAATGATGTCCCATTTTTCGAGAATTTTTTTGATTATCACTCATACCCTAAAAAAACACCGTATTAAAAACTACCAGATTTTTATTTTTTGCATCAATTTATATAGAAAATATTTAGTTTTTCGCCCCACTCATTTTTTATATTTTCTTACAATAACAATGAAACACATAAGGCCTTATATTTTTTGAAAATTTAAAAAAAATCTTTTAAATAAAATAAGATAATTTAACTATATTTATATCATTTGTTTTACAACTATCTTTTTTTGGGATATCATTAACCCATAATAATGAGAAGCAAATCACACAAAACAATGCCGACACAACAATGCTAACCATCATAAAAATAGAACCTTTACAGCGAAAAAGCCCGCTATTCACACTTGATAGCGGGCTTTTTATTACTTTGCTTTAATGCCTACTCGAGAGCAATTTATCCTTCTTGCATGAGTGAACCAAATTTTCCACGGTTAAAATCATTAATCGCTTCCATAATTTCAGATTTGGTATTCATTACAAATGGACCATAACCTTCGATCGGCTCATTGAGTGGCTGACCTGTTAGCACTAAAAACTTGGTGTCTTCTTCTGCATTTAGGCTAAATTCAACGCCTTCACGAGATAGAATCGCAACAGTTTTACCTTCAAGACGGTTTGAGTCATTAACCACAACAGCCCCTTCTAACACCACAACTAGCGTTGTATGTCCTTCAGGTACATAAAGGGTATGTTTTTGGCCTTTAACTAGTTTGCCATCCCATACATTTAACGGAATAAACGTAGTTGCTGCACCTTGTATATCTGCATAGTCACCTGCAATAACACGCAAATGGCTACCATGCTCGTCTAATGCAATGTCTGGAATATCTTTAGCTTCAATGGCTTGGTATTTTCCAGGGGTCATTTTTGAATTGGCAGGTAAATTCACCCACAATTGCACCATTTCAAAAAGACCGCCATGCTCTGCAAACTCAGGAGAATGAAACTCTTCATGCAACACTCCTGCACCAGCGGTCATCCATTGCACATCACCAGTTTTAATGGTTCCACCGCCACCACTTGAGTCTTTATGCGTCACTTCACCTTGGTAGGCGATTGTCACCGTTTCAAAACCACGGTGGGGATGTGAACCTACACCTTGCTGCTCAGTCGTTGGTGAGAAGGTATAAGGCGCTGCATAATCCAGTAGCAAAAATGGGCTTAGGGTTTGGCCTAAACGGTCATAAGAGAACAGGTTATATACAGGAAAACCATCACCCACCCAATGCATCTGGTTATTTTGATATGCACCAAGAAATTTCTTCATCTGATCTCTCCTATATATGTAGGATTTTCTTGAACTGGGATTGATTTTACGCCTCAATAATTGCAGTTTATAGATCAGGATTAGCAACACATTATTTCATCTATGAGACAATCATGCCTTTTCAGAACATGTCTCGGCTATCGTCCTATTTTTAAAATTCTTAATCCTATTTTTTAGACTTAATCACAACATAAAACTCAACTAGCATAATTTTAGGCAATGATGACCTACTTAATAATTTTTCATCATTCATTTTGATAACATGAGGAAATAAAAAATGGCTCAAGATTACGTGCGTTTAGACAAGGATAATGCTGCTGTTCTTTTAGTTGACCACCAAGCAGGTTTACTTTCTTTAGTTCGAGATATCGATCCAGATAAATTTAAAAATAATGTTTTAGCACTTGCAGATGCTGCAAAATATTTTAATTTACCTACTATTTTAACGACCAGTTTCGAAAATGGCCCAAATGGTCCTTTAGTTCCAGAGTTAAAGCAACTCTTCCCAGATGCTCCTTTTATTCCACGTCCTGGCCAAATCAATGCATGGGACAATGAAGATTTTGTAAAAGCTGTCAAAGCAACAGGTAAAAAACAACTGATTATTGCAGGTGTTGTGACTGAAGTTTGTGTGGCATTCCCTGCTTTAGCTGCGTTAGCAGAAGGCTTTGAAGTATTTGTGATTACCGATGCTTCTGGTACTTTCAATGAATTAACACGTGATGCTGCTTGGGATCGTATGTCAAAAGCAGGAGCACAACTTATGACTTGGTTCGGGATGGCATGTGAATTACATCGTGACTGGCGTAATGATGTAGAAGGTTTAGGTGCATTATTCTCAAATCATATTCCTGATTATCGCAACCTGATGACCAGCTATAGCTTTAATACATCGCAAAAATAATGACATGACCAAGATTAGAATGCTTAAGCATTCTAATCTTGCATTTAAATGGATTGATCTGAAATTGATAAGCTCTTTTGATGATTTTTATTATTTCTATTTGGTCGTAAAACACGGCGGCTTTAGTGCGGCCAGTGAAGCCGAAAATATTAGCAAGTCAAAGCTCAGCAGACGCATTATTGACCTTGAAAATAAATTTAATGTGAGCCTGATTCAAAGGACAACCCGCCATTTTAAAGTGACCGATTTAGGGCAAGAGTTTTACGAGGAATGCTGCAAAGTTATTGCTCAAGTTGAATGTGCAGAAAACGTTTTGTTAAAGCAAAAAAGTGAACCTCAAGGGTTGGTAAAAGTGAGTTGCCCACCTTTAATGATGCATTTTCAAATTAGAAAAATTTTAAATCAGTTTTTAAAAACCTATCCTAAAGTTGAAATATCACTCGAACTTACAAGCCGTCGAGTAGATATTTTGCATGATGACATCGACCTTGCCATTCGGACCAATTTCGAACCCAATGAAGACTCAAATCTTATTGTTCGTGATGTGATTAAAACCGATCATTGCCTGGTAGCCGCGCCTGAATTGCTCCAAGGTCGAGTAATCCAAAATTATTCAGAATTACAGGACTTTCCAAGTATTAGCCTGGGTACTCAAAAGCAAAATCATGTCTGGCATTTATGTAACACACGCAATGGCGAATCGGTTGATGTGCCTTATCAACCACGAATAAAAAGTAATGACTTAGCAGGTGTTTACTATGCCGTTATGGACGGCCTAGGAATCGCGGACCTTCCCTTTTTAACCGTTGAATCTGAAATTCGTAAAGGCAAACTTATCCATCTTCTTCCTGAGTGGAAATCGAATATTGGCATGCTACAACTGGTTTATGTGTCCAGAAAAGGCCAGCGTCTTGTAGTCGAAAAACTCATTGAAACGCTGATTGATGAATTGCGACGTTTGCCTGAAAGTAATCAAGGTTATTCATTTTCATAATGCATTGAATACTTCTTTTAATAAAGAACAGATGCATTCTTTTTAAGTTCTTTAAACTTTTCTACAAGAAAATCAATGAGCAACTTTACTGAAGGCAACAATCCACGCCTGCTTGTATACACCAAATGAATCATTTCAGGAGGAAATTGCCATTCAGGCAATACGTTCACGAGTGTTCCTTTAGCGAGATCTTCATAGACCACAAGTTCTGGTAATTTTGCTACCCCTAATCCTTGTAACGTGGCGTTTCTTAAAGCTGTTAAATCCGTAGTAGTGAACCGAGGGTAGCATTTTACTATGGCCTCTTGTTGGTCTTCAGAATAAAGATGCCATGCATATTCGGGTGCAAAAGACTCCATCATTAAAATAGGCCAATCGGCTAATTGCTCAGGTCTTGAGATTGAAAAATATCGACTGGTTAAATTAGGGCTAGCAACAACAAACTGCCGGGCCAAAGCCAGCTCACGAACAATAGAATCACTATCAGGCAAAGGTAAAGGCCGAATTCGAATGGCCAAATCAAATCTTTCATCAATCAGGTCGACTCTTCGGTTTGTCGCCTCTACATGTAGTTTAATTTTAGGATAAAGCGCCAGAAACTCGTTAAGCATTTCACTTACATTAATGTGCAGCAAGTTTGTGGGACAAGATAATTTAATTAGGCCACGTGGTTCCGATGTTAAATATTCAATCGCCTCTTCTGCTGCCTCTGCTTCAATCAGCATTGCCTTACAGTGCTGATAGTAAATCTTGCCCACCTCAGTAATCGAGACTTGGCGAGTTGTTCTATTGAGTAGCTTCACGCCAAGCCGATTTTCTAGCTCTGCCATACGTCGGCTTAATAAAGACTTGGTCACCATCAACTCGTGACTCGCAGCCGAAAAACCACCGCAATCAATAATCTTTACGAAAAAAAAGAGGTCATTTAAGTCTTTCATTTTGTAATCCTGACATATCACATATTAATTACAGTGCATTTCAGCAAGCTGAATATAAAACATACCATATTGTTTTCTGTATATGACAATGATTTCTATTTTAGATATTTTTCACTCTTTATCCTATTTGTAATATGAATTACACACTCATCAAAGAGAGCATATAACAATGACAACTCCAGCAAATTTCAATGGTCAACGCCCAGTCATCGATCCAGATGATTCAGTCATGCTTTTGATCGATCACCAAAGTGGTCTATTTCAAACTGTAGCAGACATGCCAATGACCGAATTACGTGCCCGTGCAGCAGCATTGGCTAAAATCGCAAGCTTGTCGAATATTCCGGTAATTACAACCGCTTCTGTTCCACAAGGTCCAAATGGCCCCCTTATTCCAGAAATTCACGCAAATGCACCTCATGCACAGTATGTTGCCCGTAAAGGTGAAATCAATGCATGGGACAATCCTGAATTTGTTGCCGCAGTAAAAGCGACTGGCCGTAAGACTCTTATTATTGCTGGGACAATTACCAGCGTTTGTATGGCTTTCCCAGCTATTAGTGCGGTTGCAGAAGGATATAAAGTTTTTGCAGTGGTTGATGCTTCAGGAACTTATAGCAAAATGGCGGAAGAAATTACGTTAGCGCGTGTTGTGCAAGCTGGTGTAGTTCCTATGGATACGGCAGCAGTTGCTTCTGAAATTCAAAAAACATGGAATCGAGATGACGCGCTTGAATGGGCACAAGTTTATACTCAAATTTTCCCTGCCTACCAGCTACTGATTGAAAGCTATACCAAAGCTCAAGAAGTAATTAAAAATAGCGAAGTTTTAGACTCTGCACGCTAAGTCTTAATTCCAAATCTTATTTAAAAAAAACCGGTCATGAATGGGCATGACCGGTTTTTTATCAAACATCACATGCAGCATAACTGCATGTTTTCGTTCAGAACAAAACGAACCCGCGTTGTTCCTTACTCAGATAAGTCTACGCAGAGGTATTTCATTTCGACATATTCTTCAATGCCGAATTTTGAACCTTCACGGCCTAGACCTGACTGTTTTACGCCACCAAACGGAGCAACTTCATTTGAAATTGCGCCCGTGTTAATGCCGACCATACCGTATTCAAGCGCTTCACCCACTCGCCATTGACGAGCCGTGCTTTGAGTAAACAAATAAGCAGCTAGACCAAACTCAGTATCGTTCGCCATTGCTACTGCTTCATCTTCAGTTTTAAAGCGGAATAGCGGTGCAAGCGGACCAAAAGTTTCTTCTTTCGACACTTTCATGTCTTGCGTTACGCCAGTTAAAACTGTTGGTTCAAAGAATGTGCCACCAAGTGCCGAACGCTGACCACCAATACGAATTGTTGCGCCTTTCTCAGTTGCATCTGCAATATGAGACTGAACTTTTGCAATCGCATCTTCATCAATTAAAGGCCCTTGAGTTGAACCTTCTTGACGTCCGTCGCCTACTTTAAGCTTAGACACTGCTTCAACCAGACGCTCTGCCAATGCATCGTAAATACCGTCTTGAACATAAATACGGTTCGCACAAACACAGGTTTGACCGCTATTGCGATATTTGCTTGCCATAATGCCCTGAACGGCTTGTTCAAGGTTGGCATCGTCAAACACCACGACTGGTGCATTACCACCCAGCTCAAGCGACAGTTTCTTAATGGTTGGCGCACATTGTTGCATCAAGATACGACCAACTTGTGTTGAACCCGTGAAGCTCAGCTTACGAACGATATCGCTTTCACATAAAGTTTTGCCCACTTCAGCCGCATCACCGCTAATGTTAATTAAAACATCGGCTGGTAAGCCTGCTTGTAACGCCAAAACTTCAAGCGCATAGGCAGTTAATGGTGTTTGCTCTGCTGGCTTAACCAACATTGAACACCCCGCAGCAATTGCCGGACCCGCTTTACGCGTAATCATGGCAGCTGGGAAGTTCCACGGTGTAATTGCAGCAGTCACACCAATCGCTTGTTTAATCACTAAAAGACGTTGATTTGGCAGTGTCGGTGTTAAAACCTCACCATCAACACGGCGGGCTTGCTCAGCAAACCAACGAATGAATGATGCTGCATAACCAATTTCACCACGTGCTTCTGCCAATGGTTTACCTTGCTCAGCCGTTAAAATTTGAGCCAGATTTTCTTTGTGCTCAAGCATGAGGTTGTACCATACCAATAACACATCAGCACGAACCAAGGCAGTTTGCTTTTTCCAAGCAGCTTGCGCTTTGGCTGAGCGGTTAATTGCGGCTTCAACCCCTGCGCGGTCATAGGTTTTTACCCATGCCAAAGTTTCACCCGTAGCAGCATCATTTACCTCGATATAGTCATTTGATGCAGGCGCTTCTAATGAAATATCAGGATGTTTTAATAAATACTGCAAATTGTTTTGAATCATGCAGATTGCTCCATCGCTTTTGCACTACCTGCTTTGAGTGTCGCAAAACCTTGTTTCAGGATATTAAGGCCTTGACGGAATTGCTCAGCAGGAATGGTTAATGGATATAAGAAACGAATTACATTACCGTATTTACCACAAGTCAGAAGTAACAACCCGTTTTCCATTGCATAGTTTTGTACAACTTTTGCTTGTTCGGCAGTTTCTAGTTCTACTGCAACCATTGATCCTAATGCACGGATATCAGTCACTACATTTCCTGTTGTTTGCTGAATATCTTTAAGCGAAACAACCAACTCAGCACCTAATTCATTTGCACGGTCACATAAGTTTTCTTCTTCAATTGCATCAATCACTGCATGAGCAGCAGCAACAGCAATCGGGCTACCTGCGTAAGTACCACCTAATCCGCCTGGGTTAGGTGCATCCATCACTTCTGCACGACCAACCACACCCGAAATTGGGAAACCGCCGCCTAAGCTTTTTGCCATGGTGATCAAGTCAGCTTTGGTCTCGTAATGGTTCATTGCAAACAATTTACCAGTACGTGCAAAACCAGACTGAACTTCGTCAGCTACAAGTAAAATACCGTGCTTATCGCAAATAGCGCGTAAACGTTTTAAGAACTCGGCAGGTACAACATGAAAGCCGCCTTCACCTTGTACTGGCTCAAGCACAATCGCCGCAACATCATGCGGTGCAATATCTTCACTGAAAATATCTTCAACGCTTTCAATTGCTGCATCTACTGAAATACCTTTAGCTGGTACAGGGTAACGTGCGTGGAACACACCAGCTGGCATCACACCAAAATCACGTTTGTAAGGAGCTGTTTTTCCTGTCATTGCCATGGTCATGAATGAACGACCGTGGAAACCATTACCAAAAGTGATAATGCCGTGACGACCAGTGTAACAACGGGCAATCTTCACTGCATTTTCAACCGCTTCTGCACCTGTTGTGAAAAAAGCAGACTTGGCAGGTCCTGCAATGGGTGCACGTTCATTAATACGCTCAGCTAAAGACACATAGCTTTCATAAGGCGTTACTTGATAGGCAGTATGCGTAAATTTAGTTAATTGTTCAGTTACCGCTGCAATCACTTTAGGGTGGCGATGGCCTGTATTTAAAACCGCGATACCACCAGCAAAGTCGATGAATTGGTTGCCTTCCTTGTCCCAAAGCGTGGCATTTTCAGCTTTTTCAGCGTACCACTGACACATCACGCCTACACCACGTGGAGTTGCTTGCTGTTTACGTGCGTTAAGTGCAGAATGTTGATTATCCATTTGATTCCCTCATATTTTCATCATCAGTTGCAGCTTTGGTTTTTTACATCCTGTGCTTAATTTTCAGGGTGCTTTACAACAACTGCCTATGCATGTAATTTCGCTCGTCTGGCGGCAACTGACGAGAGCCATTTTTTAACTGTAGGAGAGAGCCAATTGCGTAGTTTACTTGGAGATCATTTGTTACAACGGCTCCAACAGGACATCGAGGGTAAACTCCATCAGCGACTTTTTCGTTGTCTACGCGCTGCCATTATTGATGGAGTGGTTCAACCAAAAACGCGTTTGCCCGCTTCACGGGATTTGGCCAGTGAAATTCATGTTTCAAGAAATACAGTTCTTACAGCCTACGAACAACTACAAGCGGAAGGTTACTTAGAAGCACGTACAGGACACGGCACATGGGTTGCAGAGAAGCTACCCGAAAGCTTTTTAAATACAAAAAATGAAAAGAAAACTGTTTCAAAACCACATGTTCAAAACTCTTATGCGCTATCACAGCGTGGTTCAAATTTATTAGGCTATGCCGCAGCTTCTCCACATCAATGGGGTGCATTTGTACCAGGAGCTCCGGACGTTACCGAGTTTCCACATCATATTTTTAGTCGTATTCAAGCAAAATTAAGCCGTGAGCCAGACATTAACCGCCTTATCTATAGCAACGCGGGCGGATGTATTGAACTTCGAAGTGCGTTGGCAGACTACTTACGGGTTGCCCGTTCAGTTCAGTGTGATGCTGACCAGATTATTATTACCGAAGGTATTCACCAAGCGATTGATTTAGTCTCGCGTGCGCTCAGTGACATTGGTGACCGGATCTGGATTGAAGATCCAGGCTATTGGGGAATGCGTAATACTTTACGTATTAATGGCGTTGATATTCAACCCATGCCAGTCGATGCCGAAGGCATTATCCCCGAAGAAAATCCGGTTAAACCACCTAAACTCATTTTTGTCACGCCCTCACACCAATATCCGCTTGGCTCACATTTAAGCCTAGATCGTCGACGCAAATTGATTGAGATTGCCCGTCAGCACAATAGCTGGATTGTAGAAGATGATTACGACAGTGAGTTCCGTTTCTCGGGCCAACCTTATCCGTCTTTACAGGGCCTAGAAAATGATGCACCTGTGCTGTACATGGGAACATTCAGTAAAACCATTTATCCATCTCTAAGAATTGGTTATTTGGTGGTGCCTAAACCGCTCTTTTCTCCGCTACGGATTGTGGCAGCAGAGTTGTACCGTGGTGGACATTTACTCGAACAAAAAGCATTAGCTGAATTTATTCGCGAAGGTTACTACGAAGCACATATTCGTCGTATGCGCCTACTTTATGGCAAACGCCGTGATTACTTGGTGAGCTTGATTAAACGCTATCTGGGGGCTGAATTTATCCATGATTATGATGAAGCTGCGGGTTTGCATCTGGTTTTAAAACTACCAGCTCATTGCGATGATGTGGCGATTGCAGCCACTGCACTTGAGCGTGGTGTCAAAGTTCGCCCACTTTCGCAGTACTATATGCAATCTCATGCACATGCCCAGCGTGGCTTACTGATGGGCTTTGCCTGTGTTAATGAAAAAGACATGGTGATGGCATTTGGTGTCTTGCTCCAGTGCTTACGTGAAGCAGGCGTATCTACACTAAATTGATTCTTTAATCTCATCATACTGAATAAAAAAAGAGCCTCATCGAGAGGCTCTTATCTTTTCAAAAATACTAAACCAACTTTTCTTCATGGTTATGTGTTAAATGAGTCTGTCTACGGTCTTTGCCCCAACCCAGTTTTTCCGACAATATTCCAAAAAATACAATAATGCCGAACAATGCTGTGGTGTAAATCACTTCTTTAAAATATGTGCCTTCAATCAACATGGTAAGAATTGCACCAATAATCGCAAAGATCACCACATAAGTTAGGAAAGGAAACATCCACATTTTAAAGTCAATTTTCACGCCTTCTGCTTCTAATTTTTTACGCATGCGAAGCTGAGAGTAAGCAATGGTCAGGTACACATACAATGTTGCCGCACCAGTCGTTAGCATGAAAAAGTCATAAACATCCATGCTCTTGGTGGCAGTTAAAATCACGGCAATCACAGAGAAAAAGCATGACACAATCACACCAACCCACGGGCTGCTTTTACTGTTCACAGAACCAAAACTTTTCGGTGCATCGCCACGTTTAGCCAACGAAAATAACATACGTGAACACGTGTAAAGTGCTGAGTTAAAGCAACTACATACTGACGTTAACACCACAAAATTCACAATATGGCGAGCCCCCGGAATCCCAAGTGCCGACAAAGTCACGCTATAGGTTCCCCACGTCGAATCTTTCAAAAGTTCATTGTTGTGAGGAATTAAGCATACCGCGACAAACATTGAACCAACATAGAACAAAATAATTCGCCAAACAACCGAATTAGAAGCTTTACGAATTTCCTTAGATGGATTTTCTGATTCTGCTGCTGCTACAGTCACAATTTCAGCACCAATATAGGCAAACATGACCCCAAGCAAAGCGGTAATAACGGATGATCCCCCATTTGGCATAAAGCCTTGAGAGGTTAAGTTACTAATACCAGAAGCAGCTGGATTACCCCAAGGCCACAAATGCATGATGGCCAAACTACCAATCACAAGGAAAATAACAATCGCGATAACTTTGATAAGGGCGAACCAGAACTCAAATTCGCCATAGTTTTTCACGTTTTGTAAATTGACTGCGACCAATGCAACAATGACCACGACCATATAGGCCCAGATTGGTATAAAGGGGAACCAGTTATTTAAAATTTTACCTGCCACATAGGCTTCCCACCCCATGAGCATTGCGAGCGTACACCAGTACAACCAGCCAATTGAAAAACCAGCCCAACGGCCAATCGCACGGTCTGCATAAGTTGAAAAAGAGCCACTGTCAGGGTTTAAAACAGCCATCTCGCCTAACATACGCATGATGAACCAAACGAGTAAACCACCCAAAGCATAGGTTAGAAAAACTACAGGTCCCGTATTGTAAATAATACTACCCGAGCCCACGAATAGAGAACCACCAATGACTCCTGCAATCGAGATCATCGTCAGGTGGCGTGATTTGAGTCCATGTTTTAAACTTTGGGAGTGATTGGCTTCAGAACCATTTTGATGAGCTGCCATATCATTTTCCTTAATATATGGAGGATATCGGCTAGTCTCGGAAAACCTCCGAAGCCAAAAAATATCCCCTAAAAATTTAGCCGTTCTGCCCAATTCCTAAAACAGAAAATTCACTGAGCTTATCCGGCGCTTCCGTATGCATACTTCCAATGGCTTTAATTTGTCGTTTCGGCAGTCAAGAAACGAGAGCCATTTTTGTAATAAAAGAGAGAGCCAATTGCAAAATTTATACGCAAAATTGGCCCTTTTTGTATGGGATGCTGGTAAATGGTTTTTATTTTGAATAATAAATAAGTTTTAATTTAATCAGTTTAAAATTCTTTAATTTTGTTCAGAAATTAATAAAGCTTTTGTCCCCTTTTCTAAAGCTCTAAATATATGTTTTTGATCGGCAGGGTAACAAATATAATCTCCAACACCGAGCTCAACAGCTTCATCAATTAAGCCAACCAAAGCTTTGCCCTCAACCACAATAATGTGCTCTACAGAACCAACTGGATGGGGTTCAGAAAGACGGTCTTCGCCAGGCTCAACAATGAGTAGATATACATCTCGACGTGCATGAGGCGGACAATTCGCCAGTAAAATTGCCTTGTAATTGGCAATCTCAGAACTCACTGTTGGACCCTCGCCGCAACGAATCACTTGTACCTGATTGCTAGGCTCTTCCATCAGACGTGCAAATGGAATATTTAGTGCAACACAAAGCGCCCATAAGGTTTCAATACTTGGGTTACCTTGGCCTGCCTCTAATTGTGAAAGTGTAGATTTGGCGACACCTGCACGACGAGCAACCTCTGCCAATGAAAGCCCTACTCTTTGGCGCTCACGAGTTAAACCTTTGGCAATAATTTGAATTGGCTGAGACATTCAACACACCCGTTCTATATAAAAAACGATCGTTCATTTTGACAAAACAATCAGACTTATTCATTATAATGGAAAATCGTTCGTTATATCATGCTATGACCACATACTCTCTCATTAAGAAACTTAGTAAAGACACCACTCGCTCAATTTTCTTTGTGTGTCTGGCAACCAGTGTAGTCGGAATGTCTTTAGGTTCTCTTGCCGCGAGCTATGGCCTCCCCTTGTGGATTCCACTTTGCTTATCGATTTTTGTACTTGCAGGGACTGCTGAATTTATCTTTATTGGTTTTTTAGCAGTAGGCGGTAGCCCGATTGCTGCTGCAATTGCAGGACTATTGGTCAATTTAAGGCATTTACCTTTTGGAATTGCGGTCAATGAATTAATCAGAGGTAAATTCTCTCGATATTTCGGGGCCCATATCATGAACGATGAAAGCGTTTTGTTTGGCATGGCACAGCCTGATTTTGAGACTAAAAAAGCTGCTTATTGGTTGTGTGGTATAAGCATCATGCTGAGCTGGCCACTCGGTGTCACTGCCGGTTATTTTATTGGAACTGCTATTCCAGACCCAAAAACATTTGGGCTAGATGCAATTTTCCCCGCCATTTTAATTGCTCTTACTTTTTCTGCTTTAAAGAATAAATTTACGCGAAGAGCTGCATTTTCTGGCGCAACTTTAGCCCTGATCACCACACCCTTTTTAGCCTCAGGACTTCCAATTTTAATTTCTCTTTTTGGTTTAATATTTGGGAGAAAGAAATGAATCAACAATTACTCATTATTTTAGGTATAGCCTTACTTGCACTCGGTACTTACAGCATTCGTTTTGCGGGTTTTCATTTAGGTGCCAAATTTACTTTTTCTGAAAAATACCAAGTTTTATTGTCAAACGGCGCAACTGTTTTGCTGTGCGCTATTGCCGTGACGACGACATTTTTTGAAGGTCAACATTTTGCTGGTTTCGCACGTATTTTTGGTGTTGGGTTAGCGCTTTTCTTGGTCTGGAAAAAAGTGCCTCTATTATTGGTGATTTGTTTAGCAGCCGCTGGTACAGCACTGTTACGTTTACTTGGAATCGAGTAATAAAAAAGGCGAGATAAACTCGCCTTTTTTGAAACTTTGATTAGAACGGTAAATCGTCGTCTAAATCAGCTGGTGCAGACGCAGGCTGTTGTGGAGCTTTTGGAGCAAAACCACCAGATTGTGGGTTACTGTTTCCACCATTACCAAAACCAGCTGGGTTGCTGCCATAGCCGCCACCACTATTTTGGTTATAACCACCGCCTTGGTTATTATTATTTTGATAACCATTGCCACCTTGTTGAGGTGCGTTAAAACGCGGTTGATTAAAATCATTACCGCCAGCGAGACCTTGTTCACCTTGTTGACGACCATCTAACATTTGCATCTGTTCGCCACGAATTTCTGTTGTATAGCGCTCTTGGCCATTTTGGTCTGTCCACTGACGCGTACGTAATGAACCTTCAATATAAACCTTAGAACCTTTACGTAAAAACTGCTGAGCAATTTCCCCTAAACGGTTATGCAAAACAATACGGTGCCATTCTGTTTGTTCTTTACGTTCACCCGAAGTTTTATCAGTCCAAGCTTCACTTGTCGCGATTGAAAATTGAGTCAACGAGCCCCCATTTGGAAAAGTTTTTGTTTCAGGATCACGACCCAAAGTACCAACCAAAATAACCTTATTTACACCACGCATTAGCTGTCTTCATCCTATACATTTCTATGTTTTACTTTATAAGAGTTATGCTTAAATGGCTACCTCTTTACCGAACAACTGCGTTAAATCACGTCGCGCAGCCTCATCAAGTGACTGTTTATCGACTTTAATATAAGCAACTTGCTGGTCAGGCATCACCACAACTTCTTCAATACCACGAATTGCCAATAGCTGTGTGGTCCACTCATTCACCTGTTGCACTTGCGGTAATGGCAACACAATAGATGACAAATACCGCGGCTGAGCTAAACCAAAACTAATTAGCAGCCATATTATAGCAATCCCTGCTAAGACACTCCATCCCATCGCAGTATTATGTAACATCAATAGTTGTCCACCAAGTGTGCCCCCAAAAAAAGCACCTAAAAACTGACTACTGGCATTTACACCCATAGCAGTCGCTTTTGACTGGATTGGAGCACATTTTGATAACCACGATGGCAATAATGCTTCCATCACATTAAATGCAATAAAGAAAATACCTAGGCCTGCGAGTAATACATATTTTGATTGATAACCAAATATCAGTAACAGCAAACCTGCAATAATCCCTGTAATTGCCGTTAAGAAAATGCCTCGCATTTTACGATATTTTTCAGCCACGATAATGCTTGGAAATGCAAAAAACAGACTAATTACTAACAGTGGCAGATACACCAGACCATGGCTAGCTAAAGGAATATGTGCAAACTCGATGAGCTGTGAAGGCACATAAATAAACATGGCTGTGAGCAGTAAGTGCAATGAAAAAACCGAAACATGCAACCGGTTTAAATCACCCATTTGAATGACTTGCTTAAGCTGCGCCATGTAGCCTTGCTGATAATTACGATGATGACGGGTCACTTTAGGCACAAGCAAGAGCATCAAAATCGCGATTAAGCCCATAATGGTCGTGACAAAGAATAGGCCTGAAATACCTACAATGCTTGTGAGCCAAGGTCCAAGACTAAAAGCCACCACAAAAGACAAACCAATACTCATGCCCATGGCAGCCATAGCTTTAGTACGTTGCTCTTCGCGCGTAACATCTGCCAAAAGCGCCATCACGACTGCTGAAACAGCCCCCGCACCTGCTATGGCACGGCCAATAATCACACCATAAATCGTGTCAGATAAACCGGCAATAGCACCACCAATAGCAAAAAGTAACAAGCCAAGCACCACGAGAGGTTTACGGCTAAAACGGTCAGCAAGTAAGCTAAATGGAATCTGTAAAATCGCCTGACTTAAACCATAGACACCCACAGCCAAACCAATGAGTGCTGGAGTCGCATATTGATATGACTGCCCGACTACAGAAAAGACAGGAATAATCATGAACAAACCCAACATGCGTAGCGCAAAAATACTACTTAAGGCAAAAGTTGAGCGACGTTCCAAAGCATTCATCATATCAATACACGTTTATCAAACTAGGCAAATTATAAGCCGATTCGTTTCTAAAAATACGGAACCCCCTTATTTAAATTAACGATTTCAGCTTAAAAAAATAAAGAGGCATTTAGCCTCTTTATTTTAAACATCTTTACTGAAAATTAGCTTAAGACGAGTGTGGATGGCGTTTACTATATTGAATTGAAGCAAATACAGCCCAAACAATAAATGCTACACCAATTAAACCTGTTACCACTTCTGGTACATGTACGCCTGTACCACTTGCAATCATAATGAATGCTAAAGCACCAATGGCATAATGTGCTCCATGTTCCAAGAACACATACGCATCTAGCGTGCCTTTTTCAACAAGATAAACTGTCATTGAACGGACAAAAATAGCACCAATTGCAAGACCAAGCATAATCACGACAACATCACTCGTAATCGCAAAAGCACCAATCACGCCGTCAAAACTAAAAGATGCATCTAACACTTCTAGGTATAAGAAACCACCAATTCCCGCTTTAACTACACCCGAAGCAGCGCCTGATCCATCTTTCATAACGGCATTGCCATCTTCATCAATTTCAGGTTCACCGCCTAACATATGGCTTAATACTTCTACCCCAATATAAACCACAATGCCCCAAATACCTGCCATAGTCACAACAAGGCGCTGCGATTCATCAACATTAGCTGCCATAATTAACATCGCAATGAGAGCAATAAAAACAGACATTGCTGGTACGCTAGCTAAGCTAGAAAGTTTAGCTTCAAGCCATCTGAACCAATGAGTTTCTTTTTCTTCATCAAAAAAGAAGTTTAAGAAAACCAATAATAGGAATGTTCCACCAAAAGCAGAAATCTCGGCGTGGTGGGCCATTAAGCGTTCAGAATACGTTTTTGGATCGTTGAGTGCCAATTTGGCCACTTCAATCATTCCCATATCCGCGGTTACAGCAACAATTGCCACTGGGAAAATTAAACGCATACCAAAAACGGCGATTAAAATACCCACCGTCAAAAATAGCATTTTCCAGAAAGGATCCCAATTACGCAGAACCGATGCATTGACAACAGCATTGTCAAAAGATAGAGAAACCTCCATTACAGCTAAAATGGCTGTAATTGTTAAAGCTTTAAGCATGGTAGACATGCCCGCTTCAGGTCCATGGGTAAAACCCCAATACGCGGATAGTGCTAAACACACCACCGTAAAAAATATCGAAAATCGGAAATGCTTCATGGATCAGACCTATGCCAAGAATTAAACTTAATCTTTCTTTAAAAACGCGGTTATTATATCGATAATTCACCATAAAATGATGTCGTTTTGTGCCGTTATTACACTTACTTTATCCCTATGTTAAATAAGAAATTTATAATTCTTTATTAACTTGTTAATCGGATTAAATATTTTCTTGCGATATATCTATCATTATTATTTTTATATTTTAAAATTGATTTAAAATCCGGTTCAGCTGTCTTATTTTAAATGGAATGATTTTATGCTTTTTTCTCAAGAACTCTGGCAACGTAATTTAAATTTATATCAAAAAATTCTCGACCTTCCTTTTAATCAGGAACTTGCTAGTGGAACTTTAGATAAAGAAGCATTTTGTCATTATGTGATTCAAGATGCCCAATATTTAGTGGCCTATGGTCGTGTGCTTGCTGTTGCAGCAGCCAAAGCTTTTGATGCTGACGATATTATGCAATTTTCAGATGCAGCAAAAATTGCGATTGTGGTTGAACGCAGTTTGCATGATGACTTCATGAAAAATTTTGGTGTCACCAAAGAAGAATTTAAAAATACGTCATTAACGTTGGCTGGCCATCATTACACTTCATTTCTGACAGCGACTGCTTGGTCTGAAAGTTATCCTGTTGTGCTGGCCGCACTTTTACCCTGTTTCTGGATCTATGCCGAAGTCGGTAAAGATATTGTGAGCAAATCGGTGCCGAACAACCCATATCAAGCATGGGTAGACACCTATGCTGGTGAAGAGTTTCATACAGCCGTTCGTAATGTGATTGCGACAGTAGATAAAGTTGCGGCACGTTGCGATGCAGACACTTTAGAAAAAATGCATGCTGCTTACACTATGGGCGCAAAACTTGAGTGGTTATTTTGGGATAGCGCCTACCACCAAAGACAATGGTTAGGTTTAGACCATATTTAAAACTTCAAATGAATCGATCAGATGGTTCAATACGCTGATCGATTTTCAATAAAATGAGAGACAGATATGTATATTGGCGAATTAGCATCTTTAACTGGAGCGACTCCTAAAGCCATTCGGCATTACGAAAAATTAGGTTTACTACCCGTAGCAAAAAGAAAAGGAAATTATCGTATTTATGAAGCGATTGACGTTCAATCAGTTAAAATGATTCGTCTCGCACAAGCTGTTGGGTTTAGCCTTTCCGAACTTTATGACTTGTCAACTTTAAAATATAAAAATAATCGCTTTCCTGTAGAAGTTGCACAGCAACTTATTCAGAAAAAGAATCAACAAATTATTGAGCAAAAAAAAGCGTTAAACCGTCTACAAGAGGATTTAAAACAACTAGAAGATGAGATTATTCAAACTTATATTACCAATAAAATTTCTGCCTAAAACAGCTTATTAAAATATGAAAATAGCTTTCAAAATGAGTGCTTGACTCTGCCCTTAGGGACAAGGTTTATCGTAATAACTTCTGTTATTACGGACCAATAAAATGAGTGCTCATCTTTCTACCTTCAAAAATTCAACCGCATTAATTACTGGCGCATCTTCAGGAATAGGCAAAGCCTATGCACAAAAACTTGCATCTTTAGGGATTAATTTAATTCTAACGGCGCGGTCCGAGCAAAAGCTGAATGATTTAGCCGATGAACTTAGAAAAAAATATAACGTGACTGTTGAGGTGATCGTTTTAGATTTAGCTCAACCAAATTCAGCTCAAACCTTATTTGATGAAGTACAAGCTAGAAAATTATCAGTAGAAATTTTAATTAATAACGCAGGATTTGGAAAATGGACTAAATTTCTAGATCAATCTGTAGCTACCTATCAAGAAATGATCACGCTGAATATCAGTAGCGTAACGTCTTTATGTTATTTATTTCTGCCGCACATGCTTGCTAACAAAAAAGGCATCATGATTAATATTTCATCGACAGGGGCGTTCCAGCCATTACCCTATATCGCTGTTTATGGTGCGAGTAAATCTTACGTATTACAATTTACTGAGGCGCTGGCAGGAGAATATTCATCTTCTGGTGTTAAATTTCTAGCGGTTTGCCCAGGAAATACAGAAACCAATTTTACTCAGATCGCAAATGCCGATACCAGCGGTATGAAAAGTTCGACAGTTGATGATGTTGTGTCTGCAACAGTTGCAGCATTAGATAAAAATAAACCAACTCTTGTTGTAGGTTGTAGCAATTATTTAACGTCTCAACTGCCTCGAATTCTTTCTCGCAAAAAGATGATCAATTTAGTTGAAGGGATGCTCAGAACCCGCGTTATCGATCCGTCATAAAGCTAGTTCAATTTAAAAGATTAAGGGCTATCTCTTAATCTTTTAATGCTGAAATAGTTGCCAGCTATAAATTAAACCTGCCGCGGCAACTACCCAACACAGTGTTGCCAAGCCTAGACATGACCACATCGACATACGCGTTGCCAGCACATAGACCGCCACTAAATAAATGGCATATGGAATGAGTGACCATAGGCCAAACAGAGCTGTTTTCTGTAAAGCCTCAGCCCCTTTTTGCTGATAGACAATCACATGAGCAATCAAAGCGAATGTAGGAAAAAGCGGGACTAAACCTGCAATATAAAATGCCTTACTTTTCGATAAAATCGAAATGACGAGAACAACCCCTGCCCCCAACATACATTTTAAAAATAACGCCCACATGCGCCGATCCTATCTGGTCATTTCCATATCAAAACGCTGTATTGTGCACTTTTCAGAGAAAATTAACAGCAAGCAACGCAATCAATGCGGGAACTGCCTGAATATAAATAATCTTTTTACTGGCTGTTAGTCCACCATAAATACCTGCAATGAGTACACAGCCTAAAAAGAAGTTAGCAATCGATGTCGCAAACGGTGCATCTGCCAATAAAGACCAAAACAAACCCGCAGCCAAAAAGCCATTATAAAGCCCTTGGTTTTGTGCCATTACTTTGGTGAGTTTTGCTTTTTCTGCATTATTTCCAAAGGCTTTCATGCCATAGGGCTTATCCCACAAAAACATCTCTAACACTAAAATATAGACATGTAATATTGCAATTAAACCCACTAAAACTTGTCCGATCATACAATTTTCCTTTTTATTTTAAAGATATTAAAAAAAGATCAGTCTCTCGACTGATCTTTTAGTATTTTACGGCTTTAACAATACTTTGCCTTGGCGAGCACCTTGAGTTGCTCTTTGGGCAGCAGTTTTAATCTCATCAAAACTAAAAACGCCTTCTACAGGAAGGATTAATTTTTTCTGAGTTGCCAGCGTTAATAACTCGACAATAAGCTCTTTTTTACGTTCTGCTGGCATTTCTTTGTTGACCACACTTGCCCAGAAACCTTTTACAGTTGCTTGTTTGAAAATAAGATCACCCGATGAAATTTGCATGGTTTCACCTGTCATGCTTCCAAATGAAACCAATAGGCTATTTTCACTAAGCAAGTTAAGCATTTCACCACTTGCACTTCCGCCAATCGAGTCCACACCCGCAATTAAAGGTTGGTCCCCATGAATCTGTTTAACTTGCTCTTTCCAGTTAGGCTGATCGGTTGCTACAACATGTTGAATGCCTAATGCTTGCATCTCGGCAATTGCATCAGTACGACGAACCAGATTAATCACAGGTAAACCACGTGCCTGCGCAATCATGGCAACAGTTTTACCCACCGCGCCATTCGCTGTGTTTTGAATTAACCACTGACCCGGTTGAACATTTACAAAGTCCAATAGCATGAGAGCACTAATTGGCATACCAATCAGCTGCGCCGCTGTTTCATCATCAATTTCATTATTTAATGGAATAAGACCCTGAGCTGGTGCAATAAAGTATTCAGCCCAACTGCCATGAACAGCTGCAACTGCAATACGTTGCCCTACCTGTACATGAGTAACGCCTTCACCCAATGCATCAACAATACCAACGGCTTCACTACCACCAATAGCGGGTAAAGTAGGCTTGTAGCCATAACTTCCACGTACCGTCCACACGTCATGGTTATGGATTGGAGACATGATCGTTTTAATACGAACTTCGCCTGCTTTTGGTTCTGGCTTTGGCATATCCGCCTGCTCTAAAACGTCTACAGGTTCGCCAAAATTACCATGGATAATACTTCGCATGCTTTATTCCTCTATCGGTTTTAAGAGTTGTTGGGTAGTTTCCAAAGCTAAATGTAAAGGTGCTTTGTCTTGAGACAATTTGGTGAGTAAAGCTGCACCTAACCATAACTGATACATCACTTGGGCAGTTTTCAAAGGGTCAATGTGTTTTGGAATTGATCCTTCTTGTTGGCCTTCTTTGAGTAGCAAAGCCAAACGTTGCGTTAATTTGTGCACACCGTCATTGAGAATTTGACGCATATCTTCTGACAAGTCAGAAACCTCTGCCGCCAACTTCACAATCAGGCAGTTTTCAGCCCAGCTACCATTTACCGGATCATCAATCCATGCCTGCCATAACGCCATTAAACGGGCGTGGGCACTTTGCTCACTGTGCTGCCAAAGCTGTTCCATACGAACTTTATAGTCAGCCATGTATTGCTCTAGCAAAGCACAGCCAAATGCCTCTTTTGAAGCAAAGTAGTGATAGAACGAACCTTTAGGTACGTCACAAGCCTTTAAGATTTCTTGTAAACCAACGCCGACAAATCCTTTATGTAATACCAGCTCAAAACTGGTGTCCAAAATGTGTTGACGGGTGGTTTCACTTTTATTTAATCGTTTCATACAAACAGACTAACCCACTATTAGACCAGTCGTCTAGTAAAATTATGTTGCTTCATTTTGTTTGTGACTTAAAGTGGAAATCTAGAATGATGAGTGTTAAAAATACAACCTGAAAAATTAAACAAATTTTGTCGATTGTCGTTTAACCGTCACAATTTGTCGCTTTAAATCATTTTATACCACTTGAACAATTTTAAATCGTTATCATATATGGTCTGTTGCTTCTAAATAGCCGTGCAACACATAGCTGATCGATCAACAACTAAATTTTCATCAATACATATTGAGATGTTTTATGAGCCAAAGTCATATCCGTATTCGAGGCGCACGTACCCATAATTTAAAAAATGTGTCACTCGATATTCCACGCGACAAATTTGTGGTAATTACGGGGTTATCAGGTTCAGGAAAATCTTCTCTTGCCTTCGATACCCTCTATGCCGAAGGACAACGCCGTTACGTCGAATCACTTTCGGCCTATGCTCGTCAGTTTTTATCGCAAATGGAAAAGCCTGAAGTAGACTCAATTGAAGGTCTGTCTCCAGCCATTGCGATTGAGCAAAAATCTACCAGTCACAACCCCCGCTCAACTGTCGGTACCATTACCGAAATTTATGACTATTTGCGTTTACTTTACGCTCGTGTCGGTACGCCTTATTGCCCTGAGCATGATTTACCAATGGTTGCGCAAACTATTTCTGAAATGGTAGATGCGGTAAAAACGCTGGAGGAAGGCACATCGCTTATGCTGCTTGCCCCAGTGGTTCGTGAACGTAAAGGTGAATACAGTAATTTGTTCGAACAACTACAAGGTCAAGGTTTTGTACGAGCACGTGTTGATGGCGAAATCATTGATATTGATACACCACCTGAACTCGACAAAAAGAAAAAGCACACTATTGAAGTTGTAGTTGACCGTTTTAAAGTACGTGAAGACTTAGGTAACCGTATTGCTGAATCATTTGAAACCGCGTTACGTTTAGGCAGTGATATTGCAGTTTTATCATGGATGAATGGTGAACATCCTGATCGCGTTTTTTCTGCAAAACACTCATGTCCTGAATGTGATCGTGCTGTGGCAGAACTCGAACCGCGTTTATTTTCATTTAACAATCCATTCGGTGCCTGCCCTGTTTGTGATGGATTAGGTACACGCAGTCACTTTAGCTCTGAGAAATTAATTCCAACTCCTGATCTTGCGATTAGTGAAGGGGCAATTCGTGGTTGGGATCGTCAGCGTCCTTACTATTACTCCATGCTACAAAAAGTTGCTGATCATTTTGGTTTTCAACTGGATACACCGTGGAACCAATTAGATAAAGATACCCAAAAGAAATTTTTACAAGGTACGGGCAAAGAAAAAATCGATTTAAGTTATATCGATGAACGTGGCCGTAAACACACACGTGTACAACCTTTTGAAGGAATTTTGCCACATCTGGAACGTCGTTACCGTGAAACTGAAAGTAACTATGTCCGCGATGATTTAGCTCAATATTTATCTAACGCAGCTTGTGACGCATGTGATGGCTCACGCCTAAATGAAATTTCCCGCAACGTTCGTGTTAAAGACAAAACCATTGCCGACATTACCCGCATGTCGATTGGTGATGCCGAAAACTACTATCAAGACTTAAATCTGGAAGGTGCCAAAGGCGAAATTGCAGATAAAATCTTTAAAGAGATTCGTGAACGTCTACACTTCTTGGTGAGCGTTGGTCTGAACTATTTAAGTCTGGCCCGTTCTGCCGAAACGTTATCGGGCGGTGAAGCACAGCGTATCCGTTTAGCATCACAAATTGGTGCGGGTTTAATGGGTGTGATGTATGTACTTGATGAACCATCGATCGGTCTACATCAACGTGATAATGACCGTCTACTACAAACCTTAATTCGCTTACGTGATTTGGGTAATACGGTACTGGTTGTTGAACACGATGAAGATGCAATTCGTGCAGCCGACCATATTATTGATATTGGTCCAGGCGCAGGTATTCATGGTGGGGTGATTATTGCCGAAGGAACTTATGATGAATTGGCTAACCATCCTGACTCGCTCACAGGTCAATATCTTTCAGGCAAACGCAAAATTGAGATACCAAAACAACGGACTCAATCGCCACGTCCAGACGAGTTCATCAAACTTTCAGGTGCGAGCGGTCATAACCTAAAAAATGTCGATTTAACCATTCCACTCGGCATTATGACTTGTATGACTGGCGTTTCAGGTTCAGGTAAATCGACGCTGATTAACCGTACTTTGCTACCTTTAGCAGCGACACAGCTTAATGGTGCAACGACTTTAACTGCTGAAAAATTTGATGCAATTGATGGTCTTCAACATCTTGATAAAGTCGTTGATATTGACCAAAGTCCAATTGGTCGTACGCCACGCTCTAACCCTGCGACCTATACAGGACTATTTACCCCAATCCGTGAATTATTTGCCCAAACACCAGAAGCAAAAGCCCGTGGTTACAGCGCAGGACGTTTCTCATTTAACGTTAAAGGTGGACGCTGTGAAGCGTGTGAAGGCGACGGCATGATTAAAGTTGCGATGCACTTCTTGCCAGACATGTATGTGCCTTGCGATGCATGCCATGGCAAACGCTACAATCGTGAAACACTTGAAGTGGGCTATAAAGGCAAAAACATTTCTGATGTTTTAGAAATGACCGTTGAAGATGCTGCCGAATTCTTTAGTGCAATTCCAGTCATTCATCGTCGTTTAGAAACCTTAACTCAAGTGGGTCTCGGTTATATTCGCTTAGGTCAAGCTGCAACCACACTTTCTGGTGGTGAAGCACAACGTGTGAAACTAGCGCGTGAGTTAGCAAAACGAGATACGGGTAAAACTTTATATATCTTGGATGAGCCAACCACAGGTCTTCATTTCCACGATATTGCAAAACTTCTTGATATCTTGCATGAGCTACGCAACAAGGGTAATACCATTGTGGTGATTGAACATAACCTAGACGTGATTAAAACAGCTGACTGGGTTGTCGACTTAGGTCCTGAAGGTGGTTCAGGCGGCGGGATGATCATTGCCGAAGGCACACCTGAACAAGTGGCTGAGGTTGAGATTTCACATACAGGTCGTTTCTTAAAACCGATGTTGAAGTAATTTATTGAATAAAAAGCCGGAAATCATTTCCGGCTTTTTTACCCCTCAACTACATTCCGCCCTCGGGCTTTAGCTTTTAATAGCGAACGGTCAGCTTTCTCTAAAAGCTCTATCCAACTCGTCGCTCCTATTGCAAAACCAATACTGACAGACACATGCAATTTTTCATCTGAACCAGATAAATCAATTTCTTCTAAAGAAATAGCATTACGAATTTTTTCTGCTAAAAGGCGAGCATCTACAAATTGCACCTGCTCTAACAATATTAAAAATTCATCTCCACCATAACGAATAATTAAATCCGAACTTCGGATATTTTGCTTTAATTGCTCGGCAATACTGACAATGACATGGTCACCCACAATATGCCCATATTGGTCATTCACCTGTTTAAAACGATCTATATCTATAATCATTAAACAGGTCTGGGTAAATTTTTGAGGATAGCTTTCAACAATTTTTAAATATTCAGATAAAGCTAGACGGTTGGACACACCAGTTAATGGATCAGTATTAGCAATATTCTTTAATTGAAATTCAAAAGCATCGCGTTGTTGCAACATACGCTGTAATCGATCAATCGCTTCAAATAAAGAAAGAAATTCACCTTTTGTTGTTACATTCATCTCATCTGTCCAATGATTAGAACTATGCGATAAATCTAAAATTAAAGTTCTTGCTTTTATTAAAGGAGAAAACACTCTTCTTTGTGCATAATTAAGCGTAAGTAACGCTGTGGCTAAAGAAATTAAAGAAATTAATAAAGTCAAAAAAAAACCATTTCGAGCAATTACATTTTCTTGAGATGCAATCACTACACTTTCATCAAGAATATAACTTTGTAAATCAACCACAGTGGTAAATTTACCCACGATTGCTTCTGTCAATTGAGTGCCATTTAAATAATATGGCTCTCCTTTTTGGCTTTCTTCTAATAACTTTTCTACAATCGGAATACCTTTATCTATAAATTCTGATTTCACTCGGGAATATAACCGACGGTATTTAGGGGTCTTTGCCTGTTCAGGCTGCAAGGTATCAACCAAAATCCATAAATATTTAGATTGATGCTGAGTTTGCAGGGAACGTGCACGATTATTACTAGGAATTTCTTCATTAAAGCTCACAGGAGCAATAATATTAGATGCCATCCGTCCCGCCTGATCTCGCATATCGGTCAGAACTATAATGAGCGTAAAGTAATTAGAAATACGGCTATCTTTACTTTTTAGCTGCAACATCAATTTTTGCAGTATTTCTCTACAATTATCCCATACTCCAAACATCCCCAAAATGGCATTATCCATTTGGACGGAAGTTCTCGCTCCATATGGCGTTTCACCGTAATAATCAACAACACGACGAGCTTGTCTAAGATTTTCTTTAAAGTTAGTTTGCAGCTCATTTGCTAATGAAATATAACCGGCTTGTTTTAAGATAAGAATGCTTGTATCAATTTGCGCATCAACAATTAAACGAAATTTTTTTAATTCTTGCTGATTTTTCAATAAATTATCAGGCCTACTCGACATCATTTTATTAGCTGGAGCACGCTCCTTAGAAATTTTATAGGCAATATCGGCTACCGCTCTTAAACTTTTTATTTCGGCTAAGGCTTGTCTAGTTTTTATATAATCCTGATAGCTTCCCACAATAAGTGGTATTGCCATGAATAATAGGGACAAAATAATAACCAGCATAAAAAAGAACAGTCGATTACTGATGTGCTCTGAACGTAATCCTGACATTTCTAGCTAGTACTCCGTAAATGTCCTGACATTTTTACGACTATATAAATTAGGCTTAAATCCATCCTAGCATTTTAATAACTAGAATTTCATCAATAAACCCTTCATTTCTCGTTTAATAATTATACGGTTTTATATTTTAGTAAGCTTAAATAATAAACTGTATCGAAAAATTAAATTACTTTTATGAAAAAACTCTATTTTACAGATTAAAAATATTTAGCAATGATAGTAAAACGTATTTAGTTATCCTCTTGGATGCAATTCTCCCTGCATCCACTGCCCAGCTTTAAGCTGGGTTCTTTTTGGCCTAATATTTTTTAACTAAATTTCATGTAATTGTTATTATAATTTTAAGATTTTCTTATAGATAAAAAAAAGCTCAACCTTGGGGAAAGCTGAGCTCATAAAATCTGATGTACTACGCACATCGTATCTGGGAAAGCACTTTAAATCCTAAAAATGTTAGGTAGTGAACTTTGCAATTAAATTATGTGACTCATCTCTACTTTTGTAAAGTCGATTAAATTAATCAGAATTTAGAATTTAATCGATTTTTCAATTTAAAATAGAGATTTCTTTTATTTTAATCACTTATATAATAATTAAAAATAGTTAAATTTTTTAGTTAAACTAATCTAAATATTGTTAACTATTCCTCAAAATAATACAAATTTGATAAGAAAACGATGATTTTTTATCCACTTTGTAAACAATATTATAATTTTATTAATGTTAAAACCGATTAACACAATCTATTTTTCCAATTATAATTGTAATAACTTTTAAACATTTACTACTAAATTCCTTATGAAATATAATTATTAGCCTCTTGTAAATGTTCATTTTTTTATCAGGTTGACAATTTACTTTTCATTTGATTAGTTTTTCACCAATTTTTACATAAGTGTCAAATATCTTTAACATTCCTTTTTTTCATTATTGACTTCATAAATTGTTACAATACAATGACCCCAGCTTTATCTCTTGTTATTGCTGGAAATGATTATGAAAAAACTTGGTTTAGCCACTGCTGTATTATTAGCCATGACCGGTGCTCATGCTTATCAATTTGAAGTTCAAGGTCAATCTGAATATGTTGACACAACTGCAAATGATAAAAACTTCACTGGTGACGTTGCTGGTACATACTATTTAAAAAATGTTGATACCACTAAAGGTCCTTTAGCTGAAGCGGCTTTCTTGAACCAAGCTTCTAACGTATCTGTAGGCTATAGCTACCAACAGTATGACCAAAACAACGTAAACTACCACGTTGGTACTTACGGTGTTAAAGGTGAGGCTTACGTTCCTACACCTTACCTTCCTGTATATGCTAGCGCAACTTACAACCACACTGATGTTGATGGTAAAAACAACTTCTCTAAAGATGACAACGGTGACCGTTATGCATTAGAAGTTGGTGCTATGTTGTTACCTAACTTCTTGATGACTGTTGGTTATACAAGTGTTGCTAACCAATTCGCTTTAGACAACTTTGGCATCATCAGCAACGGTATCTACTCTGCTGTAAACCAAACTGCTGCGATTCAAGATGACCAAGATGCTATTACAGCACGTGCTAAATATGTAGGCCCAATCGATGGAACTAACATGGCAATTGGTTTTGAAGCTGCTGGTGCTTTCGGTGAAGAAAACCAATACGGTTTAAAAACTGACCTTTACTTAACTCCTAAGTTAAGTGTTGGCGCATCTTTCGTGGGTAACGATGGCGTAGCTGACATCAAAGGTAATGAACTTGGTGAATTCCGTCAAGCTTGGGGTGGTAACGTAAACTACTTCATTACTCCAGCTTTAGCAGTTGGTGCATCGTACATGAAAGCTGACGTTAAAAATGCTTCTACTAGCTACGACACACAAACTATCGGCTTAAATACTAAATTCCGTTTCTAATTTAATTTAGAAATCGAATTAAAAAAGGACTCAATTGAGTCCTTTTTTAATGCCTAAATATTAGCTTCGTACAATATTTAAGAAATACAGATGACGTTCATATTGATCAATAATGTCCTGAATTAAATCTTCTTGAGTCCAATCCATCACATCATAGTTCTGACCGCCCTCTCGTAAAAAGACTTCTGCCTGAAAGTATTGTCCATCTTCCGCTTCAGTACGTCCCATAAGAAAACTTGGCGGTAATGTTTCACGTGAAACAACTTTATAAATAAAATTAATTTCATGATGATGGTCTACTCTAAGCTGCATACCATCTTCAAGTTGACTAATTGAAACTTCCAGATGACGGCGTCTAAACTCATGTTTAATATTTTCAAAAGCACCGCTCACCTGCTTTTCAATATACTGTTTTACTTCTGCTTCACTATGAGGATAGTGCATGATTAATCCCAGACGCTGTTGCCAGCTCCGCGGGTTATGAATAGCGCGCGGTGTAATTCTCGCTTCTTGAATAGCAGTCATTTTAGTGACATCAAGATGCAGCGCCTTTATTAACCCCCAACTCATAAATAGCATGACGACTGTAAATGGGAGTGCGCTCATAATGATTGAAGATTGAAGTGCAGCCAAACCTCCTACCAACAATAAAATAATAGCGAGTAGAGCCATCAGTACTGTCCAGAACAGACGTTGCCATGTTGGCGAATTTTCTGTTTTTGCAGTTAAATAGTCGGTCACTAATGCACCCGAGTCAGCGGAGGTGACAAAAAATAAAACCACTAAAACAGTTGCCAAGACATTCATTACCCCAGAGAAAGGTAAATGATTTAGAAATTCAAATAATGCAACTGACGAATCTTGTTGAACAGCCTGAATTAAAGTTGTTTGATGCTCATGAATAATACTAAATAGCGCAGCATTTCCTAAAAAGCCCATCCAGATAATAGTGAAGCCTGTTGGAATAAGCAAAACCCCAACAATAAATTCTCGAATAGTACGACCACGCGACACTCTGGCAATAAACATTCCCACGAATGGTGACCAAGAAATCCACCAAGCCCAGTACAAAATTGTCCAACCACCAATCCATCCATTTGGCTGATAAGCATATAAATTGAATGTCATGGTAAAAAGATTAGAAATATATTGCCCAGTGTTTTGAATGGTTGTCTGGAGCAAATAAATGCTTGGGCCGGCAATAAAAATAAATACTAAGAGAATTACAGCTAAAACCAAGTTTATTTCTGATAGGCGTTTTACACCTTTATCTAGACCTAAAAAAACAGATAAAGATGCTAAAATACTAACGAAAATAATGAGTAAAACTTGAACATGGGTACTTTGCTCGACACCAAATAAATAATGCAAACCGGAATTGATCTGGGTTACCCCAAAACCAAGAGATGTTGCGACACCAAATACAGTTCCTATCGTTGCAAAAATATCAATACTATCGCCCAGTGGGCCGTAAATCTTTTTACCGATGAGAGGATAAAGTGCAGAACGTGTCTTTAAAGGTAAATTATGTCTATAGGCAAAGTAAGCTAAAGCCAATCCCACTAAAGCATAAATCGCCCAAGCATGTAGCCCCCAGTGGAAAAAGGTAACTCTTAGCGCTTGCTGGGCCGCATCAATTGTTTGTGCGTCACCGCTCGGGGGAGTAACGTAATGCATAACGGGTTCAGCAACACCGAAGAACATTAAGCCAATTCCCATACCTGCGGTGAACAGCATGGCAAACCAAGACCCATTATTATAATCAGGTTGACTATGGTCGGGGCCTAATTTAATACGTCCAATTGATGAACAGGCGATATAAATCAATAAGATGAGAAAGAAAGCAACAGATAAAACATAAAACCAGCTAAACGAGTCAGTGATCCATTGTTTCAAGTGTTGCGTTAAAAGTTCAAAAGAACTCGGAGCGATCACAACAACTGCTAAGAACAGAGCAATAATAATGACCGTACCAAAAAATACGTTAGGATTAACGTTTGCGAACCAACCGGGTTGTTTGGAAGGCATAAATCCTCCATGTTATTTTAATGACGAGTGACAGGCTTAAATGCCGATAAGATATTCATAGAATGAACGAAGTTAGGCCTTTCAATTGAGAAAGCCGATAATACTCTAATTAAACTTAAAGAATATTGCAGTTACAAAGGTGTAAATAAATTAAAACACCTTCTACATTATTTATCTGAATTTTTTTTAGGGAGGTGGGTAATATATTGTAAAGCAATTAATCGAGTCACAATTAAAGCTAAATACATGACGCCACAGAACATTTGGAGCATGGCTAAAACGCGTGCTGGTGGGCTAAGGGGCATTAAATCAGACAAGCCTGTAGCCGACTGCAAACTAAAGCTTAAAAATAATAAATCTAACCAAGTTTGTAAGTGGTGCACGTTATTTGGATTTTGAAAGCTAGACGGAAGAATAAGCTGACAAATGTTATATAAAAATGCAAACCCCCATGCGATAAGCGTAAAGACTGCTGCTGCTGCAAACAGCTCATCTCTTGTTAAATACTGATCGGCAAACATATAACGAAATAAGCCATAAGCTGCTGAAAAATACGCTAGCGCTTCACAACCATGCGCAAAAACCTGAACGTATAAATTTCCATATCCTAATAAAATAAATACCGAGGATATAATCGCCCCACTGACAAATGTTAACCCGAGAAAAGTAAACATTGGGGTTTGACGAATAACCTTGGCAATAATGAGTAAGGCCAGCACGCCTAAAGCCCATGTTAGGGTGCGGTAAAATACATCATGAAAAGTCAGCATAGCCAAAATGAGTAAGATAAATTGCACAAGTAGCAACCATGCAGAAGGTAGCAATCGAAAGCTCGCCCAGAACTCGATGATAGATCGCATTATTATTTTCCTTGTTTCATTATGCTTTTTGAGGTCTAGCAAATCATACTGTACACAAAACAAGGCAAACAAGTTATTCTTTATTAATATCTAAGCCCTAAATTGGAAATTAAATAAGCATAAAAAAAGCCCCGTAGGACTTTTTTCAAAAATTAGATAGCAATATTGCGCTTAGTGATCCGAGGCACCAGATGCTCCAATACCTGTCATTGAGCGAACATACTGAGCATCGAAAGCAGCGCGCTCTTTTTTAGCACGCGTAGAGTTGTCAGTAACCGAGAATAACCAACAGCAAAAGAAAGACAATGGCATTGCGAATAATGCAGGACCATTGAATGGATTAATTGGTGTATCCGAAATTTTTAAGGTATCGACCCAAACTGCTTTAGAAAGAATAATTAATGTCACTGCCATTAGAAGCCCAACAACACCACCAATAACTGCCCCACGAGTCGTTAAGCCTTTCCAGAACATTGAAAGAACAAGAACCGGAAAGTTTGCACAACACGCGACAGAGAACGCTAAACCCACCATGAAAGCGACGTTTTGCTTTTCAAACAAAATACCCAAAATCATGGCAAAAATAGCTAAACCAAGTGTCGCAATTTTTGACATACGAAGTTCAGAAGCTGGTGTAGTTTTGCCTTTCTTAAATACGTTAGCGTATAAGTCATGCGAAATTGCAGATGCACCTGAAAGTGTTAAACCAGCAACAACAGCAAGAATAGTCGCGAACGCTACTGCTGAAATGAAGCCCATGAATAAGTCACCGCCTAAAGCGTCACTTAAATGCACGGCTGCCATATTGTTACCACCAACAAGCTCAAGTTTGCCTGTCATTGCCATTTTTGCAACATCAAGGAACTGCGGGTTGTTTGAAACGAAAAGAATCGCACCAAAACCAATAATGAAAGTTAGAAGATAGAAGTAACCAATAAAACCTGTCGCAACTACAACTGATTTACGAGCTTCTTTCGCATCTTTTACTGTAAAGAAACGCATAAGGATGTGCGGTAGACCTGCTGTACCAAACATTAATGCTAGACCCAGAGACAAAGCATCAATCGGATTTGCCGCAAGTTTACCTGGTCCCATAATTTTTGCAGCATCGGTCAAGCTGACATCGTGTACTTTACTAAAAACTTCAATTGATTGGCTAAACATATTGCTGAAGCTGAAACCGACTGCTTTCATCACCATGAATGCCATGAAGGTTGCGCCACTGAGTAACATGACCGCTTTGATAATTTGTACCCATGTGGTTGCCAACATGCCACCAAAAATTACATAGGCCATCATTAATAAACCAACGATGACGACAGCAATATTGTAGTTCAAACCAAATAGTAATTTGATGAGCTGGCCAGCACCTACCATTTGAGCAATCAAATAGAATGCCACAACAACAAGCGAACTGACCGCAGCTAAAGTACGTACTGGTTTTTCTTCAAGACGAAATGAAACTACATCTGAAAGGTTATATTTACCAAGGTTACGCAAACGTTCTGCAATTAAGAATAAAACGATTGGCCAACCCACCATAAACCCAAGAGAATAAAGTAGGCCATCAAAGCCTGAACTAAATACCAGCGCAGAAATACCAAGGAAGGATGCGGCAGACATATAGTCACCAGCAATTGCCAAACCATTCTGGAAACCGCTGATGCCCCCCCCTGCGGTATAGAAATCTTGTGTTGATTGGGTTTGTTTTGCAGCCCACTTGGTAATAAACAAAGTGAAACCAACAAAAATTAAGAACATGATGATGGCATGCCAGTTAGTCGCCTGTTGCTCAGCTTCACCTAAGTCAGGACCCGCCATAGCTACCGTTGAATATAGCGATGCTGCTGTCAGCAAGACTTTCGCCTTTAATGAATTCCATTTCATATTAGTGTAGTCCTTTCTCATGCGCGATGGCTTCAACTTCCTTCAACGCTTCTTCACTCAACTGGTCAAGGGTCCTATTCGCGATAAAAGAATACACGCCACATAGTAGGAAAGATAAAACAATAATTCCTAAACCTAGCGGGATTCCCCATGTCGTTACACCACCACTAAATGAACTCATCAAAAATTCTTTGTTGTAGCCCACAAGTAGCATAAAGCCCACATAAAGCACTAACATGATGACTGTGAGCGTCCAACTTAATGCACTTTTTTTCTTGACCATCTTTTGAAACTTTGGATTGTGTAGAATCTGTTCTACTTGGTTCTGATCCATAACCAAACTCCTTGCCCTGTGTCCAGCCTTGGCCACTTTTTTAATAGTAGTTTCTCAGGATTAAAGTTAGCAAAATTACGTGTAATTCGTAACTTAGACTTTGGTCGTTAAAATTTAATCAATTTATAGCTTTGTTTCTGCTTGCGGTATGATAGGCACAAGGTTTTAATCATGTGAGTCATATGAACAGCTGGCTGATTATTGGGGTACTCACCCTTTATATAGCACTCTTATTTGTTTGTGCTTTTTTTGGTGAAAAGCATGCCAGCCGTCTGAGTACACGTGGCCGCATGTTCTTGTTCAGCTTAACACTAGGCGTTTACTGTTCATCATGGACTTTTTACGGCGCGACTGGAGCAGCTGTTCGGGAAGGTGTCATTTTCTTGCCTATTTACTTAGGTCCCCTCTTATTTGTCTGGTTCGGTTATGACATTTGGCGGCGTTTAGGTCGGGTACGTCAACACCACGCCATCTCATCTATTGCTGACTTTGTTGCGGCACGTTATGGGAAAAGTGGGGTATTGGCATCACTAGTGACTATTTTGGCTGTAATCGCAATTATTCCCTATCTTGCCTTACAGCTACGTGCGATTGCGTTAAGTACTTCTGTCATTATGGAACAGAATGCTCATATTCATACAACCACCAATAGTGTTTTGCTTTTAACCAGTGTACTGGCTATTTTGGCAATGATTTTTGGTACAAGGCAAATTGCAAATACCGAGCAACATGGCGGCCTCATGTTAGCCGTCGCATTTGAATCTTTTGTAAAATTATTCGCACTTATTTGCGTCGCTTTATTTTTTATTTTTGAAACACCAGCAAACCTTGTACAAGTTACAGCCGATGTGAACCAAACCTTTCAGGAAGTTCAACTCTTTGGAGTGCCTGAAACATTCTGGATTCAGACATTATTGGCAGGTTTAGCAATTATCTGCTTACCACGTCAGTTTCATGTCGCGGTTGTAGAATTACGTGATGAAAAGCATATTCGTGGTGCACGTAAATGGTTTGCGGCTTATCTGATTTTAACGATTTTAGCTATTATTCCGATTGCAAGCTGGGCCTTACATGCGGCGCCAAAGTTTCTGACTGTACCTGATGTTGCAGTGTTGTCATTACCCCTTAGCTATAACCAAGAAGGGTTGGCTTTACTGGCTTTTTTAGGGGGGTTCTCTGCATCAACCGGTATGTTACTGGTTTCTTCAGTTGCGTTGTCTATCATGCTCAGTAATGACTTGATTATGCCCGCACTCTGGCGTTTTAAGTTACTTTCACGGCACGATAAACATTTGCCTAAAGTTCTTAAATTTAGCCGCCGTATTAGTATTGTAGCGGTCATGCTACTTGGTTTTTTATTCTTCCATTTCTTTAATGATATTAATCAGCTTTCTGTATTTGGTTTATTAGCGTTTAGTGCTGTTGCTCAGTTTGCACCGGCCCTCATTGGCGGATTGTACTGGCGGGGTGGAAGTCGCCAAGGTGTTTATGCAGGACTCATCGTTGGATTTTTAATGTGGAGCTACACTTTACTCGTCCCAACTATTTTACGTAGCTTGCCAGAAACCTATCAGGAAACTGCTCAACACATTTTACTTTTCGGCCCTTTAGGAATTAATGGGTTACGTCCAGAGTCACTTTTTGGTTTTGAATCATTTGCACCCTTAACACATGGCGTTATTTGGTCTCTCGGTTTAAATATTCTTTTATATATCTGGATTTCAAAAATTTATCGGCCAAGCGTGGCTGAGCAAATTCAGGCAGAAAGCTTTTTCTATTATGAAACAAAACCGCTACCTTCACCGCATACATCTACCGATTTAACCTATTTACCCCACGATGCAGCACGTTTAAAAGTAGGTGATCTGTTCGCCCTTGCTAAAAGAATTACAGGTGAACAGCCAACAACCCAAGCATTTGAAAACTTTTGTGAGCAAAATCATTTAATATTGAATGAAAATAGCATTGCGAATGGCATGTGGTGGCGTTTTACCGAGCAATATCTAGCCGGTATTATCGGCGCTGCCTCTGCCCGTACTTTGCTCACTACAGCAATGATCAATAATGGTCTGGCGTTGGGCCAAGTGGCTAATATTTTGGACCAAGCCTCACAATGGCAACGTTTTAACCAGAACTTGCTCATGACTATGATTGACCATATGACCCAAGGGGTGAGTGTAGTTGATAAAAACATGTGTCTGGTGGCATGGAATAACCAATATTTAAAACTGTTTGGGTATCCAAAAGACTTAGTGTACGTCGGCTGTCCAATTGCCGACCTGATTCGTTATAACGCTGAGCGAGGCGAATGTGGCCCCGGTTCAGTCGAAGAACATGTACGCAAACGTTTGCACTGGATGAAAGTTGGAAGTGCTCATGAATTTGAGCGTATCCGTAAAGATGGTCGGGTTATTCAAATGCGAGGTAACCCAATTTCTGGTGGAGGCTTTGTTACCACGTTTGCCGACATTACGCCCTTCCGTACCAATGAGGCAATACTTGAAGCCCGGGTAAAAGACCGAACCCAACAGCTTGCCGGTGCTTTAACAGAACAACAGCTTGCACGTGAACAAGCCGATATGGCCAATATGTCAAAAAGCCGTTTCATTGCTGCGGCAAGTCATGACTTATTACAACCGATGCATGCGGCTCGCCTCTTTAGTACCGTTCTTGAACAAAGCATTGCGACAGAAGAAGACCGTCAGACTTTACAACAACTTGACCGTGCTCTATATGGTGCGGAAAGTATGCTCTCTGCCCTACTCGATATTGCCCGTTTAGAAGGCGGTAGCATACAGCCAAAAAGACAACCTTATCCTTTGCATGATTTACTCAGTGATCTTGAACTACAGTTTAAATCAATTGCCGCTCAGCGAAATATTTCACTCAAAGTTCACGATGTATCGTTCTGGATTGATACAGATCCACAGTGGATTCGACGTATTATTCAGAACTTTGTCAGCAATGCTTTGCGCTATACAGCCAAAGGCCGAGTGATTGTAGGCGTTCTACGCTCGGCGCAAAAGTCAGGTCATATTCGCATTGGTGTGTGGGATACAGGCCCTGGAATTGCAGAAGAACAGCGAATTAAACTGTTTCAAGAATTCGAGCGCTGTGGACATTTATCACCTTGGGGTGAACAGGGCCTAGGCTTAGGACTTGCTATTGTGCAGCGTATGACAAGTTTGTTGAATTACCCTGTTCATGTCTATTCGCAGCTCGATAAAGGCTCATGCTTTATGATTGAAGTTCCAGTCGTAGAAGCGCCAAAAGTGATCACCCCAACCGTCCAGACAGTGCCATTAAAAACCAAAGCCTATCGAATTTTGTGTTTAGACAACGATGAAACTATTTTAGAAGGTATGAGTAGTTTACTCGGTCGATGGGGATATCAAGTATTTAAAGCCACTGAACCAGAACAGGCGCTTGAGATTATTCAAAAGGAAAATATTCAGGTCTGGCTCATCGACCAACACTTGAATAACAACCAACTCGGCGTCGATTTTATTTTGCAAAATCGACAGCATGATGTTCCAGTTGCCCTGATTACAGCTGACTCCCATTCAGAGTTACCTCAACAATTGAAAGAACTTAATATTGTTTTACTCAAAAAACCGCTTAAACCAGCTTCATTAAGGGCTTGGTTATCTGGGCTTAAAATTGCCAGCACGGCAGATTAAATATTTTCTCTCCCAGCATTTTTATAGGTCGGGGAGAGATTTTTGGCAAAAGTTATAGGTTTAATTTAAGCCAATAGGCAGAACTGCTCAAAAAGTCTACTTTTACCCAAGAAATAATTGACCAAACTTTCCAATGCCCTTTTTCCTATGGCAAAGCCCACCTTTTTTGTAAGTGAACACGTGTATACCTAGTTACAATTTAATAAGCTTTTGTTTTTTAAAATTATTATATACATAAAGCCACCATATACGACTTTAGTCTTATTCTACTTGCATTCTTGATGACACATAACTATTCCAAACGCATTAAATAAATGTATAACCATTTTTTAACCAACTTCTATATTAAGCACCCCTGCTCACGAATTAATGCAAAGGATAATTGCCATGAATATTTCTGATAACAGCCCACAAAACCAACTCTCATCTCAACAGTTTTATCGTCAATATAGTGCCAATGCTTTACTTCCTGAATTAGATTGGCAAAGTATTTTTCCCAATAGCAAACTGAATGAAGCACATATCAAGGCATTAAATACGATTTATCAATGTGCTGTTCCTTTGGCACTTAATATTTTTCATGATTTGAATTTTGATGTATTTGCTCCAGCAGCCTATCACCCGCAAGGTTTAGGATTATTTGATAAATTAGGCCAACAAGAAGAGAAATTCTTACAGGTCCTTACCTCTGAAAGCGAAAACCTTGATCACGATACGCGTCATCAAATCTGGAGTATGCTACTTCGCGGTGGAGCTGTACTTGTTTTTAAAGCTTGGCTTGGCCATGTCAAACTTGGAGAAAATCAGTTAGACATGACTCAGTTTGATGAACTCTCTGACTTACTCTTTATTAAGACTCATCCCGATCAACTTGCTGAACGTCTACATGTTGATGCAAAAGCAAAACTCGACCATATCTTCTTAATGTATGGCAATGATATTTTTCTAGATCGATTTAATAGCCTTGAAACCGCTGCCCTGTTTGTTGATTTGGGTGTTTATGATGCGGCGTTCTTAAGTCTTCGCGATGACCGCGTGGCTGAATATTTAAAAACGAAAGGTTATGTGACTCAAGAACAGATTGATGATTTGCAATGTGCACTCAACCCATTGTACTGCGACAGCCTAACCCCAAAACAAGATTGCCTTGCTTAATTCACACATATAAAAAGACCTCAATTGAGGTCTTTTTTTTAATTTTAGATTTTTCTATCTTCAATATTTAATGCACTAATGGCCAGTACAGCCTGTGTTCGGTTTTGTACACCCAATTTTCTAAAGATGGCTGTCACATGGGCTTTAATCGTTGCTTCTGAAACATCTAGCTCGTAGGCAATCTGTTTATTTAACAAGCCTTCCGCAACCATCATCAAAACACGGAACTGCTGTGGTGTTAAAGATTGAATACGTTCAGCTAAAGCAGTTTCCTCTGCCGCTCTCGGGTCAAGATTAAGGTTAGATGGTAAGTTAGGTGGTAACCAGATATCACCTTCTAAGACTTGACGAATCGCTTCACCAATATGACTTGGATGAGCAGATTTAGGAATATAACCCATCGCGCCATGTGCAATCGCACGCTGAATGATTGAAGTTTCTTCATGTGCAGAAACCACAATAATTGGAATAGCTGGATACTGTGCTCGCACATAAACCAAAGCAGAAAAGCCTGAAGCACCCGGTAAATTTAAATCGAGCAATACCAAATCAGGTTCTGCCCCATTTTCCAAACGCTCATAAAACTCATCAACCGAAGCTGTTTCATGAATTTGTGCCTGTGGCAGGCTATAACGTACTGCTTGAATTAAAGCATGACGAAACAAAGGATGATCATCAACGATTAAAATATTCATAAGCGATTAAAGTAATCTTGAGCATAATTATGGCCTATTGTAACCCTACTATTTAGATGAAAGATACGTTCATCTTATCCATTTTTATGCAAAATGTTGATAAATGCAGAACTTAGCAAAAATTTTCAGACGTTTTTGAACTTTTAATCAAAATTAATCTGTTTTTTATATAAGCTTCCTTTTTATTATAAAAAATATATCACCAATAATTATATAGAATAAAAACAGTTACTTAATTAAGAAACAAAGTATAAAAATCCACTATTTATCTTTTATCTTTAAAACAGATAAGGTTGACCAATTTCGTTATTTTACAGTTTACCGTCGTTGTTGATTAATAGGTCCAATCACCTTTTTTAGGCTTAGGAACCAAATTATGACTGGTATCTCATCACCAAAACCTTTGAATATTGTTGCTGTTTCTGGTGGCTTAAATACCCCATCTAAAACGGAAAGTCTGGTTCAAGCCATTCTTGATGAATTATCTGAAGCCATCGATATTAAAGTTCATTTCATTAAATTAAGCGAAATTGGACCGTTATTAGGCGGCGCATTTTATCGCAATCAACTTCCACAGCGTGTACAAGATGACCTCGCAGCGGTTGAAGCAGCAGATGCTTTAATTGTCGGTACACCTGTTTACCGTGCCTCTTTCACAGGTCTTTTCAAACACTTCTTCGATTTTGTTGAACAAACTGCATTAGTTGATGTGCCTGTACTTTTAGCTGCATCTGGTGGTAGTGATCGTCATGCGCTTGTACTTGAGCATCAGCTTCGTCCATTGTTTAGTTTCTTTCAAGCACAAACTTTACCAATTGGGGTATATGCGACAGATCGAGACTTTACTCCTGAATACACAGTGAAAAGTGAGCAGTTATCTGACCGCATTACCTTAGCTGTGGCTCGTGCATTACCAATTTTAGAATGGGCGCCAGCAAAAGGTAAGCGTGCTGAAGTCATCAAATCTAAATCTCAGCAAGCGAACCAAGAGTTAGGGATTAATAAACAGATTGAACAAGAAGAAGTTCTTCCTTCAGCAGCGGTACCAAATCTTGATGCAGCAGAATCTCGTTTGCATCATAAGACTGGCAAATCATTAACGCATGTTGCCTAACCGCAATATGCCTAAATAAAAATAACGAATTGGGAGAACGCACCATGACGCAATTACAACAGCCGATTAAATTTGCTTATTGGGTACCAAATGTGAGCGGTGGCCTTGTCGTGAGTAACATCGAACAGCGTACAGACTGGAGTTATGACTACAATGTTCGCCTTGCACAAGCTGCCGAAAACAATGGTTTTGAATATGCGCTCACCCAAATTCGTTTTACGGCGGGCTATGGGGCAGAAAATCAGCATGAGTCAGTCAGTTTCAGTCATGCATTACTTGCAAAAACTGAAAAACTTAAGGTCATTGCTGCAATTCTGCCCGGCCCATGGAAACCAGTACTCGCAGCAAAGCAACTTGCAACCATTGATTATTTAACCGAAGGCCGTATTGCCATTAATGTAGTAAGTGGCTGGTTTAGAGGGGAATTTGATGCGATTGGGGAAGAGTGGCCAGAGCATGATGAACGCTACGTCCGCTCTGAAGAATTTATCCGTACGCTAAAAGGAATCTGGACTACAGACAACTATAGCTTCGATGGTAAATACTACCAATTTCAAAACTACACACTTAAACCCAAACCTCTGCAAAAACCTTATATAGAAGTGTTTCAGGGCGGTAGCTCCCGTGCTGCACGTGACATGGCCTCACGTGTTTCTGACTGGTATTTCACCAATGGTAATACGGTCGAAGAAATTCAAAAACAAGTCGAAGACATTCGTACCAAAGCAAAAGCCAATAACCATCATGTCAAAATTGGGGTAAATGCCTTCATTATTGCCAGAGATACCGAAGAAGAAGCAAAAACGGTACTTCAAGAAATTATTGATAAAGCCAACACCGAAGCGGTAAATGCGTTTGGCGATGCAACACGTGAAGCAGGTGCAGCTTCACCAGAGCAACAAGGTAACTGGGCGAAATCAAGTTTTGAAGATCTAGTGCAATATAACGATGGTTTTAAAACCAATTTAATTGGTACACCCCAGCAAATTGCAGAGCGTATTGTGGCTCTTAAAGATGTAGGTGTTGATTTGATTCTTTCTGGATTTTTACATTTCATTGAAGAGGTAGAATATTTTGGGGAAAAAGTTCTACCTCTTGTGCGCCAATTAGAACTTCAACAAGAAAAGGAGATAGAAATTCAAGCCAAATCAGCCTAAAAAACTTCAGTTAAAGCAGCGCAAGACAATAAAAACAATAAATTAAAAATAAAGACTTATTGGCTCCAAGACTCGGCTGGGAGCCTTTATTTTTTTAAGATTTCTCAACTTCTCGAATGACTGTTTCAACCGAATAGCGACACCATTTTGAAAGTTTCTCAATAAATTCATTTAATGCTGCGGGTTCGAAATGGCTGACGATCATATAACACGCGTTTCCCATGACTTTAAAGCATTCATCTATTTGTTCATATTGCTTGACTAAATTTTCAATTTCTTCAAATGCGCGTTGTTCATTTAAATGCAAATGAATAAATTGTTTATGGTTGTATTGAACGGCAATGGTGTAATTTTTAATGACACCTGCATCCATCAACTGAGCAATTCTGGCTCCTACTGCCTGTCCTGTCCGGTGGACACGTTGCCCAATTTCTTTATTTGTCAGACGGGAATCTTGTTTGAGCAATGCAATAATTTTTAGATCAATCGGGTCTAATTCAATATTCATTTTTCATGGCGAAAGAAAACTGGCGGTAATGCTTTCATCTGACTATAGCCGATTTTGCCAGTAGAGAATAACCTTGTTTTATCTCATATGAACAAGAGTGATCTCATGAAACAAGCATTGATAATTATCGACGTACAAAATGATTATTTTAAAAATGGCAAAATGGAATTGGTACAACCTGATCAAGCCTTAGAAAAAATAAAGCAGCTCGAACAATATTTTAGCGAGAAAAATCTCCCAATCATTTATGTGCAACATATTAGCCCACCACAGGCCAGCTTCTTTCAAGAAAATACCGACGGTGTTTTGCTTCACTCTGAACTCAATGCTGGCAGTGATTCATTGATCGTGATAAAGCATTATCCAAATAGTTTTTTAGAAACCAATTTAGATGAACTTTTAAAAGCACATCAAATTGAGCAACTTGTTATTACAGGCATGATGACACATATTTGTATTGATTCAGGAACCCGAGCTGCAAAAGAACGTGGCTATGAACCTATATTAATTGGCGATGCAACAGCTACCCGCGATTTAACCTTCAACGGTAAAATCGTGAAAGCTGAAGACGTACAAAATGCCTTTTTAGCTGCATTAAGCATGTTTGCTGATGTACAAAGCACAGCAGAGTTTTTAGAAAAACATTAAAAAATAAAAAGCCCCAAACGGGGCTTTTTTTAAATTTTACTTTTGCTTATCTGGATAGACCGTTGCAATTAACTGATCTACCACAGCTGGCTCAGCCAAGGTTGAAGTATCTCCCAAACTATCTAACTCATTTGCCGCGATTTTTCTTAAAATACGGCGCATGATTTTTCCAGAACGCGTTTTAGGTAATGCTGGTGCCCAGTGTAGTGCATCTGGCGAAGCCACTGGTCCAAGCACTTTACGTACCCAGTTAATTAACTCTTTACGCAACTCTTCTGACTCAGGTACACCAGCCTGCAAAGTCACGAAAGTACAAATACCCTGTCCTTTAATCTCGTGTGGCATTCCCACCACCGCAGCTTCTGCTACTGATTCATGCGATACCAAAGCACTTTCAATTTCAGCCGTACCCAGACGGTGACCTGAAACGTTTAAGACATCATCTACGCGGCCCGTAATCCAGTAATAGCCATCTTCATCACGGCGGGCGCCATCACCTGTAAAATAAGTATTTTTAAAGGTCGAGAAGTAAGCCTCAATAAAGCGATCTGGGTCACCCCAAATGGTACGCATCTGGCCCGGCCATGAATCTTTAATAACTAAATTACCTTCTACCGCCCCTTCTAGCTCATTACCTTCACCATCTACAATGGCAGGTTGAATACCAAATAACGGACGTGTTGCCGAACCGGGTTTTAGCGCGGTTGCACCTGGTAACGGTGCAATTAAAATACCACCTGTCTCAGTTTGCCACCACGTATCAACAATTGGACAGCGGCCTTCACCGACCACGTTGTAGTACCAGTTCCAAGCTTCAGGGTTAATAGGCTCACCGACCGAACCGAGTAAACGCAAGCTGCTACGGTTACTTTCACGCACAAACGAATCACCTTCTCGCATCATGGCGCGAATCGCGGTTGGAGCCGTATATAAAATAGAGACTTTGTGCTTGTCGACCACATGACCAAGACGTGCCCATGTTGGGTATTGAGGCACGCCCTCAAACATTAAAGTCGTGGTGCCATTTGCCAGCGGTCCATAGAGGAGATAACTATGTCCTGTAATCCAGCCTACATCAGCCGTACACCAGTACACATCATCTTGTTTTAAATCAAATACCTCTTTAAAGGTACTTGTCACATAAACCAGATAACCGCCAGTGGTATGCAAGACCCCTTTTGGTTTACCTGTTGAACCAGAAGTATAGAGAATAAATAATGGATCTTCTGCCTTCATTGGCTCTGGCGGACAGTTCGCATCAACTTCCATGATAACGAGGTGATACCACAAATCACGGCCCGGTTTCATTTCAATTGGGTTCGCATTACGATAAACCACAATCACATTTTCAACGCATTCAGTGCCGGGTAACGCTAAAGCCAAATCAACATTTTCTTTGAGTGGTAACAACTTACCCGCACGTAGACTCGAGTCTGCTGTAATCACAAGTTTAGCTTGGCTATCTTCAATACGACTTGCTAAAGAGTCTGGTGAGAAACCACCAAATACCACACAGTGAACCGCGCCAATACGGGCACAGGCTAACATGGCAATTGCAGCTTCAGTGACCATTGGCATATAGAGCACAACACGGTCACCCTTACCAATGCCATATTTCTTTAAAACGTTAGCAAAGCGGCAGACTTCATCGTGTAATTCTTTATAAGAAACGATTTTATGGCGAGAAGGATGGTCACCTTCCCAAATAATTGCAGGTTTATGTGGATGTTCTTTAAGATGCCTGTCTAGGCAATTTGCTGACACGTTCAACTCACCATCGGCAAACCATTCAATTTTGAAATTGTCTTTGTCAAAACTCGTATTTTTAACTTGGGTAAATGGCTTTATCCAATCGACAATTTTAGCTTGCTCTGCCCAGAACTCATCTGGACTCTCGATAGAGTGTTGATAACGTTTAAAGTAGTCTGCTTCAACAGTACGAGCTGTTTTTTTAAATTCCTCTGGTACTGGATAGATCTCATTCATACGCAACTTCCTTGATCTTGTGCATCCCATCTCGAGACTGTGGCTATTATTTTACTGGATCTTATTTGCATGCCTTTGCAGTATGATGACTCTTTCAAAGTCCAAACAATGCGACTTTGGTCATATATCAACCACTTACTCAAGCATACGAAATTGTGAACATTTTTATAAAATTAAGTTGATTTAAAACATTTGTCTATAGCTTTTACTTTTATAATTTTTTCAAGATTTGATGGTTTTGATCATCAACAAAGATTATTTTGTCTCTCATATCGAGCACAGGAATAAAATAATATGTTTGCCCAAACAACCTCTTCACGCCCACCCCAGCTCCCTTTTAAAGATAGTCCTTTTTCAATTCATGGTCGCTTTAATCGTATGAGCTATTTAGGTGGATATGGACTAATTTATTTAGTCACCCTTGTAGGTTATCTTATTTTGGCCTCATTTTTTGGAAGTTTTCAGCTTTCAAGTAATCTGTTTAATTTTGAATTTTATAGTTCTCTTTCTGGCCTCAGTGCTTTAGTGGTCTGGGCTTTTTCGGTCTTCTTGATTTATTTAAATATTGTTCTCGTTGTTCGACGTCTGCATGATTTAAATAAGAGTGGCTGGATGGGATTACTGTTATTCATTCCAGTTATTCAGTTCTTCTTTATGATTTATTTACTGCTTGCCTCAGGTACAGCAGGTACCAATCAGTATGGTCCTGTTCGACCATCAACGTTTATAGAAAAACTTATGGCTTGGCTTATTTTAGTGGCTATTTTAATTAGCCTCATTTCAACAGCAGGAATTTTTTACTATTTCTCAGGGACCGATACTCTAGAAACACCGTCACAAATCTTACAAAAAGGAACGGAATACTTTTAATTAAAAAACACTTTATTATTCAGATGAACTCATTATAGTAGGCGCACATTTTATCTCCTACTATAATGAAAGCCGATCATCGCTTTCATAAACTTTTTTTAATAGAGACTTATCGTGGCTGATGAACAAAAATCCTTAACGGATGTCGCAAAAAATACAGGCGAACTTTTGCAAGAGGCTGGGACTAAAACCACTCAAACGGTTTTGGCCCATACTGAAAAGTATCATGATGCCTATACCACAATTGATAAAATTGTGGATAGCTTCTGGGAACGTGTGCCTTATATTTGTATTGCAATCATCGTCTTTGTTATTTTTTGGCTACTCACCAAATTATTTAAATTCTTTGTTCGTAAAACCTTAGAAAACCGATCTTATACTCGTCAAAATCTGGTTCTGGTATTGAACCGCGTAGGTAGTACAGCAATTTTATTTTTTGGTTTCTTAATTGCATTAGTCATCATGATTCCAGGGTTTACTCCAGGCCAATTAATGAGCGCATTAGGGATTGGTTCGGTCGCAATTGGTTTCGCATTTAAGGATATTTTCCAAAATCTACTTTCAGGTATTTTAATTTTACTAAGTGAGCCGTTCCGTATTGGCGACTCAATCGTGGTGAATTCACTTGAAGGAACTGTTGAAGATATTCAGATTCGTGCAACATTCTTACGTTCGCCAGATGGACGTCGCATTGTCATTCCAAACGCAACTGTTTATACGAGTGCTTTAACTGTAAATACTGCTTATCAACAACGACGCTGCGAGTTTGTGGTCGGAATTGGATATGACGATGATGAACAAAAGGCCAAACAGATTATTTTAGATATTCTTAATAATGACCGAAATGTACTTAGTCAGCCAGCCTTCTCTGTTAACGTCACAGCTTTAGCAGATTTCTCGGTTAACCTAACTGTACGCTGGTGGGTTGATACTACTGAGACTGATATGTCTTCATCAACGAGTACCATTCAAGCTCAAGTAAAACAAGCTTTTAATGCGAACGATATTAATATCCCTTACCCAATTCAGGAATTAAAAATGGCCGCAAATCAGCCACTATTGAACCCTGAAGCATCAACTAAAGAGACGACCTAAAATATAAGAAATAGACGTTTCAGTTCTTAAAATACGGTTGCCTAAGCTCACAGCTTGGCAGCCGTATTTTGTGAGCAAATCAACCTCATAAGGGATAAAACCACCTTCGGGTCCGACCACAATACTACAAGCATGGCTAATATTGGTTGGCATGCTCTGCTCAGCATAAGGATGAGCCACATAGGCAGGCATTTCTTTTGAAATTAAGCTCGGCAAAACATCTTCAACAAAAGGCTTAAAGCGTTTATAAATTTGAATTTCAGGCACTATCGTGTCCCCTGCTTGCTCAAGCCCCAAAGTCACATAGTTGTCGATTTGCTGCAAAAATGGAGTCTGCCAATAGCTTTTATCGACCCGATAACTATGAATCAGACTAATTTTTTCAACACCTAAAGTCACACTATCCATCATTAAACGGCGTAAAACTTTAGGTCTCGGCAAAGCCAAAATTAAATGAACAGGAAGTTTTGTAGGTACTATTTCTTCGCAAACTGGGCGTACATCTACCTTTTGTTCTGTGATTGAAACAATTTCAGTGACATATCGCGCACCATTTCGAATCCCAACCTTAAGCTGATCTCCAACCGCAATATCAAGGTGTTCACGTAAATGCTGTAATTGGCGTTTTGAGTGAATTAACCACGTGTCTGATTGAACATCTTCTGGTTCTAATAAAACGATATTCATGATTTTTCGGCTAGATATCTGTTAATTATCCCAATATGTTTTTGCAAAGAACCTTTATTGCGATGTAAAACTTTATGCGCTTGCTCTACCACTTGCTGAGCGTCATCAGGTTCAGCTAAGCAAGCCATCCAGATTGCTACAACTTGCTCAGCATCTTGAGCAATCAGCACACCATTTTCATCAATGAATTCATCAACAATCGTTTGGAAATTAAAATAACGTGGTCCAATGACTGTCGGCACATTTAAAACCATAGGCTCTAAAATATTGTGCCCACCACCTGGCTCATTAAGCGATCCCCCCACAAAGCACACCTGACTTAAGGCATACCATAACCAAAGCTCCCCCATACTATCAGCTAAATAAACCTGCGTACTTGCATGAATGCCATGATTCATACTTCTACGATGAGTCACTAAATCTAAGTTTTGGCAAATTTCAAATACTTCATCAAACCGTTCAGGATGACGTGGCACCACAATACAAACTAAATCTGGATCTGACTTTAAATAAGACTGAAGTGCCTGCAAAATTTGCTGTTCTTCGGGTGCATGTGTACTGGCAATTGTCAGAACTTTACGTTGCCCCAAATACCATTGCTGGCGTAATTGTGCTGCCTGATTTACAAATGTTTCTGGGGCGTGAATATCAAATTTAATATTTCCAACCACCTGACTTTTTTGTTGATCTAAACCAAGTTCCACATAGCGTTGTCGAGTCGCAGCATCTTGTGCCAAGACCCAATCAAGGTTTTTGAGCATTCCTGCCGTTAGCCCCGCAACTCGCCCATATCCTTTAGCCGATTTTTCCGACAAGCGTGCATTTAATAATAAACAAGGCACATGCTGTTGCTTGGCCTGATCAATTAAATTTGGCCAAAGTTCTGTTTCAACTAATGCTAACAATCGAGGCTGATATAATTCAAAAAACTCTTTCACCGAATGCTTCTGGTCCACTGGTAAATAGACCGCTTGGAATAAGTCTAGATAAGGTGGTTTTAAAAATAATGATTTGGCACGGGCCTGCCCTGTTTTAGTGGTATTGGTGACTAAAACAGGCTGCCCAAGTTTAAGATAATGTTCTATTAATGGCTGCGCAGCATTTGTTTCTCCGACCGAAACGGCATGGAACCAAATCGCTCGCACATTTTTAGGAGATTCAAACGGTCCAAATCTTTCTAGACATTCCTGATCATACAATTGCTGGTTTTCTGCACGTTTTTTTATTCGCCAGCGATAAAAAGGTTTTAATAAATGAAGTGCGGTGTTGTACCAAAATGGGGTCGCCAAGCGGTTTGCCTCAAATAATCAAAGTTTAAAAACTGGGGAAAATATAACATAGATAAAAAAAATGGCAGAGCTTCTATACTGAAACTCTACCATTTATAAGAAAAGCTATTTACTGAGCTCATAAACTAACAAGATCAGCAATTAGTAAATCTTTAAATATTTAATACTATTTTATGAAGCTTCCAACGCTGGATAATCTGTGTAACCTTCCGCACCTTTAGCATATAAAGTAGTAGGTTGAAGCTCATTTAAAGGTAAGTTTTGCTCTAAACGCTGCAACAGGTCCGGATTTGCAATATAAGCTTTACCAAAAGATACAGCGTCAGCCTCACCATCACGCAAGATACGTTTTGCAGATTCTGGAGTTAGGTTTTCGTTGGCAATCCATACACCATTAAATTTTTCACGAAGTTGAGGACTAATACTGTCAGCAGCTTCATATTCACGAGAGAAAATGAAAGCAATATTACGTTCATTTAGTTTTTCAACAACATAACCAAACGTTGCTAATGGATTTTCATCACCCATATCGTGTGAATCACCACGCGGTGCAATATGTACACCTACTCGGCCAGCGCCCCACACTTCAATAAACGCATCAATCACTTCTAATAATAAACGAGCGCGATTTTCAATCGGACCACCGTACTCATCATTACGTTGGTTGGTATTGCTTTGAAGGAACTGGTCAATTAAATAACCATTAGCGGCATGTAACTCAACGCCATCAAAACCAGCAACCTTAGCCAATTCTGCTGAATGTTTATATTGAGCAACGACCTCTTTAATTTCTTCAATTGAAAGTGCACGCGGCTTCACATATGGACGTTTAGGGCGTAACAAACTCACTTCACCAGCAGGCTGAATCGCACTCGGCGCAACAGGTGTATCACCTTCTAAAAGTTCAGGATGCGAAATACGTCCCACATGCCAAAGTTGAGCTACAATTTTCGAACCTTGAGCATGAACTGCCTCAATAATCTTATTCCAAGCCTGTGCTTGCTCTTGTGACCATAACCCTGGAGTTTCTGCATAACCCACAGTTTTTGAACCAATCACTGTTGCTTCAGTCAGAATCAGACCAGCATTTGCACGTTGTTGATAATATTCCACCATTAAATCGTTAGGTACTCGACTTTCACCACTACGCGCACGTGTTAGTGGAGCCATAACTAGTCGATTTTTAATTTCAAAATCACCAACCGTTAAAGGAGTATTGAGTTCAGCCATAATCGCCTCGACTTACACTTTAGTATAGTTAAAGTGTTTGTTTTAAATGTTCGATATATTGCTGAATCAAAGCTTCGTTACGTGAAAAATAAGACCATTGACCATATTTTTGGACCTGAATAAGCCCCGCCTGCTGTAACACAGACAAATGATTAGACATTGTAGACTGAGCTACTTCACCCAAACGTTCAATATGACCTGCGCAAACACCCTTCTCAAAACTACCGCCACATTCTTCTACAGGTAAATAATGTTCAGGTTCTTTTAACCATTGCAAAATTTGCCTGCGCAGAGGATTGGAAAGGGCTTTGCTAATTGCATCAATATCCATAGGCTCAACACGTCTTTTTAAACGAACAAAGCTTTGTTCAGCATTTCAAAAACATCATATCGCATTTTTTCGATATTCATATCTATTTTTTTCGATATTGATATCGTATTTTTTCGATTAACATTTAAGTACTGAACTGCTTTGCCGTTTTAATCGCTAAAAATCCAAGAGTCCTACATATTCATAGATGAACTGTATTTAAACTAAAAGTTCATCAGACTCTTATAAACCTTGTTTTAAACTCGCCTCAATAAAGCGGTCAAGGTCACCATCAAGAACAGCACCCGTATTAGAGTTTTCAACACCCGTACGTAAATCTTTAATACGTGAATCATCTAATACATACGAACGAATCTGGCTTCCCCAACCAATATCAGACTTCGAGTCTTCTAGAGCTTGAGCTGCTTCATTACGTTTTTGCATTTCCAATTCATACAACTTCGCACGTAACTGTTTCCATGCATGGTCACGGTTAGCATGTTGTGAACGCTGGTTCTGACATGCCACCACAATACCTGTTGGCATGTGAGTTAAACGAACTGCCGAATCAGTTTTGTTAATGTGCTGACCACCCGCACCCGATGCACGGTAAGTATCGGTACGAACATCAGACGGATTGATATCAATTTCAATATTGTCGTCAACTTCCGGTGAAATAAATACCGCAGAGAATGAGGTATGACGGCGGTTACCGCTATCAAATGGTGATTTACGAACTAGACGATGTACACCTGATTCGGTACGTAACCAACCATAGGCATATTCACCTTCAACACGAATCGTTGCAGACTTAATACCAGCCACATCACCGTCAGATACTTCCATAAGTTCTGCTTTAAAACCGTGACGTTCAATCCAGCGCATATACATACGTAATAGCATTGAAGCCCAATCTTGCGCCTCTGTACCACCTGAACCCGATTGAATCTCGACATAGCAAGGATTCGGGTCCATTGGATTACTAAACATACGACGGAATTCAAGTTTAGCCAGTTCATCTTCGGCAGCACCAAGCTCAGACTGAACGTCTTCAAGCAGGCTTTCATCATCGGCTTCTACGGCCAAATCTAGCATTGCTTTTGCATCTTCAAGCTGTGTTGCTAAACCGTCTAACACATTAATGACATTTTCAAGCTCGCCCTTTTCTTTGGCCATAGCCTGAGCACGACTTTGATCGCTCCAGATTGCAGGGTCTTCTAACTCACGTAAAACTTCTTCTAAACGTTCTTTCTTTAGATCGTAGTCAAAGATACCCCCGTAGTGTTTGGCTACGATCAGTTAAGTCTTTCAATTGGTTTAGATAAGGATTAATTTCCACGCGAGTGTTCCCATAAAAGCAGATAAACAGTCGATTATTTTAGCATAGCTTGTCATTCCCAAACAAAAGGACTAAAACTTATTGATTTTTATCACTCTAAAAAAGATAAGTAGATATAATATTATTGATTAATATCATAAAAATATATTAAAATTAACAACTTAAAATCTTAATAACTTTATAACATTCATTACTAGAGTTTTTCTCATGAAAAAATCAAATATTTTATTCGCAATCCTTACCGCCACATGTGCTTTCAATGCAAATGCCTATCAAACTGAAGTAGGTACTATGTACGAATTTACAGATATGGATGGGGGAGAAAATAATAGCTTCGGTATTAACGGCAAATATTATTTTAATCCAGTTGAAACAAAAACATATCCTTTAGCAGAAGCTGCATTTCTAAATAAATCTTCAAATATTGGACTAGGCTATGCATATAGCAAACTAGAAGATGATGAAGATTCTGGAAAACTCGAATTTAGTTCTGTAGGTATTACTGGTGAATACTTTATTCCAAATACCTCGCTCTATTTATCAGGAGCATTTAACCGTACAAAAAGAGAAGCCACTGCAAATGATTTCGGTTCAGCTGATGATAACGGTAATGGCTATGCTGTAGAGGTCGGTTTCCTACCAACAGATGGATTATTATTGGCTGCTGGTGTAACGGATTTATCTGAAAGTTTCGATCCAATACAAGCAGCTAAATATGGCTTTATTACTTCGTTGTCAAATGCCGCAGCCGTAACTGGTGAAGATGAAGATACAGTCGTAACTCTACGTGCCAAGTATGTTACTCAAATTTCTGGTTTTTATACTAATTTTGAAGGACAAACTTATATTGGGGATGAAACCACTTATCGTTTAGGTGCAGATCTTTATCTTGATCCAACTTTAAGTATTGGAGCATCTTTTGCAGATTCAACAGCAGAAGATTCAGATACAATTTTTAGTCTTCGTGCACAAAAATTCTTTACACCACAATTAGCAGTAGGCTTAACTTATACGACTGTTGAGGATGCTGATTCTTTTGGTATTAATGGAACATTCCGTTTCTAATTCATAAGAATTTATTAATTAAAGATATAAACGCTTGGATAGATTTATCTGAGCGTTCTTCATTTCATTTTAAGATTAATTGGTAACATCCTCATACAAAATCGGGTACTTTTACAGCATTTTTTATGATCTACACAAAACATCCTCAATTTTAATAAAATAAAACATTCTATTTTTATAATTTAAAATCAATTATTTAAGTTAAATATGTTTACAAAAAAAGCACATAGTTACAGTATGGTTACTTGTCTAAGATTGACGATCAAGCATTTTCCTCTAGACTAAAAGTTGTAACAAAACATTTATAAAATCGCTTTTTAGAGGGGAGAGATTCCATGAAAAAACTAGCAATTGCATCAGCTCTTTTATCTGCACTGGCAGTAAGTGGCGCAGCAAACGCTTACCAAGCTGAAGTTGGTGGTTCTTACAATTATCTTGATCCAGATGACGGCAGCAGTGTAAGCAAATTTGGTGTTGACGGGACTTATTACTTTAATCCTGTTCAAACTCGTAACGCTCCACTTGCTGAAGCAGCTTTCTTAAGCCGTGCAAGTAATGTTAACGCTCTTATCAACTATGGCGATAACAGCGGTACAAAAGACACTCAGTATGGCGTAGGCGTTGAATACTATGTTCCTAATTCAGATTTCTACGTTAGCGGTGATGTAGGCCGAAATGAACGTGAAATCGACAACACGAATATTGATAGTAAAGTTACAACTTATGCTGCTGAAGTAGGTTATTTACCAGCTCCTGGTTTATTACTTGCTCTAGGTGTTAAAGGCTACGACGAAAAAGACGGTAAAGACGGCGCTGATCCAACAGTTCGTGCTAAATACGTTACTCAAGTAGGTCAACATGACGTAAACCTTGAAGCATTCGGTGCGTTTGGTGACCTAGACGAATATAAAGTTCGTGGTGACTACTACATCGACAAAACTTTCAGTGTAGGTGCTGACTACTACAACAATGACTTAACTGATAAAGATGAATTTGGTATCAATGCTAAAAAATTCTTAAATCAACAAGTAAGTCTTGAAGGTCGTATTGGTTTCGGTGACAACGACAACACTTATGGTGTTCGTGCAGGATACCGCTTCTAATATCACTTAAAAGCACATATAAAAAACCGCTCTATTGAGCGGTTTTTTTATTGATTTAAATGTACGATGCGCAACTGCAAATTCACGTTCCCATTAAATACATTACGGTCAATCTCATAAACTAAATAGACATGATCTCGCATAGGGTCGAACTCAAATCGACCTGCTGCATTAAAGGCAATTGCATCAAAACTATATTGGTCTAATGCGACTTTAAGTTTTAGATGGGTTTCTTTAAGCCAACGATAATCTATTACCTTGAAAAGGCCTTCAAACTGAGGAAAAGGGAATTTTTGTCCCCATGGCCCTAACTGCTCTATCCAGGTTAACGTGTCAAGTTGTAAAGCCGAAGCTGGCAACTCTCCATCAGTCCACAACGTTGCCTGAAAAAGTGATTCATCCATTGCATCTACACAAGCGGTAAAAACCGTTTTAAAAGCATCAAAGTTCTCTTTTCGAATTGTTAAACCTGCTGCTGCGGCATGCCCACCAAAATGGCTGACCAGCTCTGGATGCTGTTCTGCAACTTGTTCAATCGTATCTCGAATATGCACGCCATCAATTGAACGCGCAGACCCTTTGATATGAATACCATCTTCATCAGGGGCAAAAACAATAGTAGGTCGATGAAACTGCTCTTTTAAACGCCCTGCCACAATTCCAATAACACCTTGATGCCAGCTTTCTTCGAACAGTACGAGAGCGGATGGGATATTTTCTTTTGAAAGTTGCAGGCTATCTAAAGCTGTAAGAGCCTGTTGTTTCATCTCTCCTTCAACTTGACGGCGCTCTATATTTAATTGATTTAATTGTTGAGCAATGGGATAAGCAGTTTCCATATTCTCTGCCAACAAGCATTCAATACCAATACGCATACTTTCCATGCGCCCAGCAGCATTAATACGGGGCCCTATAACAAAACCTAAATCTTGTGCCCGCAATGAAACAGCTTCTCGACCAGCAATGTCTAATAACGCTAGAATTCCCACTCGACATTGTTGTTGTTGAATCCTTTTTACGCCTGCATCAACCAATATTCGGTTGTTATAATCTAATACAGCAACATCCGCATAAGTTCCCAGAGCAACTAGGTCTAGGTATTGAGTGACTTTACTTGTGCTCTTGCCTTGCTTGTTACGTAAACTTGCCAAATTCGCCAAGACATAAAAAGCAACCCCAACTCCCGCTAAAGCTTTACTAGGAAAATCACAGCCTAATTGGTTTGGGTTTACAACTGCTTCTGCTGGTGGAGTTTCTTTAGTGGTTAAATGGTGATCGGTAATAATGACCTGCATACCTAATGTATGAGCAGCCTCTACACCCGTATGGCTCGAAATACCATTATCCACAGTAATTAATATATGAGGGTGGTATGTTGAATAGGCTAATTCAGCAATAGCGGGTGTTAAACCATAACCATACTTAAACCGATCAGGAACCAGATAGTCAACTTGTGCACCCATATCACGAAGTGCCAGAACCATTAAAGCTGTGCTGGTTGCTCCATCGGCATCATAATCCCCGACAATAACAATTTTTTTCTGCTCATCAATGGCTTGGTCCATTAAGGCTACAGCGGTTTCTAAACCTTTGAGCTCAGGAGCGAGTAAATTCTTAAGCTTGAGCTCTAGTTCCTGTTCAGATTGGACTCCACGTCTTGCCAAAATCTCGGCAATAAACGGAGGCACGCCCTGAAACTGTTCAGGGCGTGTCAATAAAGGTCTTTGTTTGATTTGTATTTTTGTCATTTAAGGCATCAGCCGGTGCAACATCCATTGACCGTCGATTTTTTCATAACTCAAGCGGTCATGTAAACGATTTGGTCGCCCTTGCCAGAATTCATAATAATCCGGTTGCAGACGATAGCCTCCCCAGAACTCCGGTTTATCGAGTACTTCATGACTTGCAACTTGTTGCTGTAAGTCTTGGAAACGTTGTTGTAACAGTTCCCGACTCTCGATTTTGCCACTCTGAGGAGCACTAATATGCGCTGCAATTTGACTATCACGTGGTCGTTTACGATAGTAGTCTGTAGATTCCTGTTCAGAAATTTTTACAACACGACCACCAACTCTCACCTGACGCTCTAGACTCGGCCAGTAAAATAATAATTCGGCATAAGGATTTTCTGCCAAATCAATACCTTTCTGACTGTCATAGTTAGTATAAAAATCATACCCAGCTTCTGTGGCACCACGTAACAAAACAGTTCTAACATGAGGTCTGCCATTAGCACCTGCTGTTGCTAACGACATGGTATAGGGTTCATGCAAATTGGCAGCTAGAGCATGGTTAAACCAACCAAGAAACTGCTGATGAGGGTTTGATTCAACCTGTCCCTCATACAACTCGCCCTGCTCATAGCTCAAGCGTAATTCACTTAAATCTTTAATGACATCACTCATGCCATGCACCTTATGCGACTTGTGCTTGTGAACGAACCGCATCTGCTAAATGCTGAGCTAAAGTATTTACTTCTTGCTCATTATCCCCTTCAACCATGACACGAATCACTGGCTCTGTTCCAGACTTACGAATCAAGATACGTCCACGGCCTTTAAGCTGTGCTTCTGCTTTATCAAATTCAGTAACCAATGCTGGAATAGAATATGGGTCAAGCATTTGTTCTAAACGTACATTTAAAAGAACTTGTGGGAATAGTTTAAAGTCTTGAACCAATTCATGAACAGCCTTATTTTGCTCGACCATCACAGTTAAAACTTGAAGCGCGGCGATAATGGCATCACCAGTCGTACTCTTGTCTAAAGTTAGAATATGACCAGAAGGTTCGCCACCTGTTACCCAACCATTTTCTTCTAAAGCCTGTAATACATAGCGGTCACCGACTTTTGCACGAACAAAATTAACATTTGCTTTTTCAAGTGCAACTTCAAGTGCCATATTACTCATGACAGTACCAACAATACCAGCTGGCTTATTTTGAGCCTGAGTTGCCAAAATATATAAGATATGGTCACCATCAATTAAGTTACCAAACTTATCAACCATCACAACACGGTCAGCATCGCCATCAAATGCAATTCCTAAATCTGCTTGGTGCTCAACCACTGCTTTTTGCAAGTGTTCAGGATGTGTTGAACCACAGCTTTCATTAATATTTAAGCCATCTGGTTCATTATATAAAGCAATGACTTTTGCACCTAGCTCGCGGAAAACTGAAGGCCCAACGCTATATGCCGCGCCATGAGCACAGTCCAACACAATCTTTAAATTATTTAAATCAAAGTGGTAAGGGAACGTAGATTTACAAAATTCGATATAACGACCGTTTGCATCATTTACACGAACACTTTTACCTAAGTTTGCAGTGTCCTCAATAAATAAGTCTTTTTCTAATTCTTGATTAATTTCTTCTTGTAATGAATCTGGTAATTTCTTGCCTTCACTTGAGAAGAATTTAATCCCATTATCATAATATGGATTATGCGAAGCAGAAATAACAATACCTGCATGTGCATGCAAAGCACGAGTAAGATGTGCGATTGCTGGTGTTGGTAATGGACCAAGTAAATGAACATATACGCCAGCAGCGTTTAAGCCTGCCTGTAAAGCAGATTCTAAAATGTAACCAGATAAACGTGTGTCTTTTCCTAATACAACGAGCGGTTTATTTTTTGGACTCGTTCGTTTTAATACCTTCCCTGCAGCAAAACCGAGTTTTAAAGCAAACTCTGGAGTAATAGGCATTTGCCCAAATTTTCCACGAATACCATCCGTTCCAAAATAACTCATAGCTTATCTCATTCTTACGCCACTTCAGCGGTGGCTCACTTCATATATGGCAATTCCGCCATATTTCTTTTCGTTAGATTTACTTTACACCAAAAACAAAAAGCCGTCAGTGTAATGACGGCTTTCTTCATTGTTTTGGTTACCAAAATCTAACCAACACGATAGTTTGGAGCTTCTTTAGTAATCGTTACATCATGAACATGCGACTCAGACATACCTGCTGAAGTAATTTTCACAAATTTCGCATTTTGGCGAAGATCTTCAATTATCGATGAACCTGTATAACCCATCGATGAACGTAAACCACCCATCATTTGATGAACGATATTACCCATTGGGCCTTTATATGGAACACGGCCTTCAATACCTTCTGGTACTAACTTCTCAGCACCCGCTTTTGAGTCTTGGAAATAACGGTCAGCCGAACCGGTTGCTCCCGCCATTGCACCTAATGAGCCCATACCACGATATGCTTTGTAGTAACGACCTTGGAAAAACTCAACTTCGCCAGGCGCTTCTTCAGTACCAGCTAAAAGTGAACCAACCATGATTGTACTTGCGCCCGCACCGATCGCCTTTGCCATATCGCCAGAGAAGCGGATACCGCCATCTGCAATTAAAGGAATTTGATCTTTCAGTGCATTAGCAACGCTATCAATAGCAGAAATTTGTGGCATGCCAATACCTGCCACAATACGAGTTGTACAGATAGAACCAGGACCAATACCCACTTTTACAGCATCTGCACCTGCATCTAATAATGCTAATGCAGCATCACCAGTTGCGATGTTTCCGCCAATTACTTGTACTTGAGGGAAGTTTTGTTTCACCCAACGTACACGTTCAATTACACCAGCTGAATGACCATGTGCTGTATCAACAACAATTACGTCAACACCAGCTTCAACCAATGCTTCCACACGACTTGGAGTATCAGCACCTGTACCTACCGCAGCACCAACACGTAAACGACCAAGATCATCTTTACAACTGTTTGGATAACTCTCAGCTTTACGGAAGTCAGTCACTGTAATGAGACCTTTAAGTTCGTTGCTCTCGCCAACGACCAAGACTTTTTCAATACGGTGTTTTTGCAATAATGCTTGAATATTTTCTTTAGACTCGCCTTCACGCACAGTCACCAAACGATCTTGGCCTGTCATGATGTTGCTAACAGGTTGTTCTAAATTGGTTTCAAAACGTGTATCACGGCCTGTCACAATACCAACAACCTTGCCGTCTTTAACAACAGGTACACCGCTAATATTATTAGCAGTGGTAATTGCAATCAGTTCACGTACTGTAGTTTCAGGCGTTACAGTGATAGGATCTTTCACCATACCCGCTTCGAATTTCTTTACACGGCGTACTTCTGCAGCTTGAGCAGCAATATCCATGTTTTTGTGCAAAATCCCGATACCACCATTTTGTGACATTGCAATCGCCATACGTGACTCAGTCACTGTATCCATTGCCGCAGAAACTAATGGGATATTTAAATGAATGCCGCGAGTTAAACGTGTCTTTAAAGAGACATCTTTTGGGAGAACAGTAGAGTAGGCAGGAAGTAATAAGACATCATCGAAGGTTAGCGCTTCTTGAACGATGGTCAGCATAACAATCTCACTGGTAAATTCCGTGAGCTATTATAAACAAATTTCAATGCAATTTTCATATTATCTTTGCCTTTTTCAGCAATAGATAAAGTTCGTTTCTAAATATTCCTTATTAATCTGCTTTTTAGCATACCAATTAACCTAACTGGATTAATCACGACAGCCCTATCTTAAACAATAATTAAAAATTGATTGGCTTGTATGCTTTCGCCTTTGACCAAACTGGTAAAACTAATACATTTATGTACGCCCTTATCAAATAATATCTACGATATTATTTTTTCAAACCCTATGTAATCCCCAAAAAAACTTTAAATATTAGTTATTTTTATACCCATATAAAAATGAAGAGATTCGATAATTCTTGCAATGAATTGCTTTATTTTTCTCATAATATTTTAAAATAGCTTTTGCTTTTCTTATTTTATAAATGAATCATAATGTTATTTAAAATTAACTCACAATAAATTAAAATAATTCTCATTATCAGTTTTGTCTTTTGCGCTGCCTAGGCCTCCCATGAACCAAGCACCTTATTTTTCAAGCTCCAAAACATTGTTAGCAGTTGCTATTTTTAGTTTGATGACAGCAAGTCATGCTGATGAAACAGCAGAACAACAAAATTCGACCAGTGTGCTACCCACAATTTCTATTCAGGCACAAAAAGAAACTACCTCTCCCTATGTCGCAACGAAAGCTGCATCGGTTTTAAAATCAGATGCACCCTTATTTAAAACTGCGCAGTCGGTTTCGGTGGTAACACGTGAACAGCTTGACCAAAAACAAGCAAGAACTCTAGCAGAAGCAGTAAATGGTGTAGCTGGTATTTCTGCTGGGCAACTTGGTCGTCGGGGTTGGGATGATTTTATTATTCGTGGACAAACATCTTCTGATCAAATTTTCATAGATGGTTTACGACAAGCCCAACAAAATACTTTTGTAGGTGCCGAAATATCAGGACTTGACCAAGTACAAATATTAAAAGGTCCAGCTTCTATTAATTTTGGATTGGTCCAGCCAGGTGGTGTTGTTAATTTAGTCACTAAACGCCCTCAAGCAGAAAGTTTTGCTCGTGCTAGCATGACTTATGGTAGTTATAGTCTTAAAGAAGGCACATTCGATTTCAACTATAGTCCCAATAATAGTGAAAAAGGTGCTTTCCGTTTAAATGGCCGTATTTCTGACCAAGATGACCCGACAGATTATGTGTATTTTAAAAATTACTACATCTCCCCTTCTTATAACTTCGATTTAGGAGATAACACGGACCTTTCTGTCATCGCAAGTTACCAACACCGCGAATATATTCGTCAGCAAGGTTTACCCGTCATTGGTACCTTAAAAGATAATCCTAATGGAAGCTTACCTAAAGACTTATTTATTGGTGAACCGAGCTACGGAGCTTATGATGCCGACGTATTCCGTACAGGTTATAACTTTAGGCATGCTTTTAATAATGGCTGGGAGTTTAAGCAAAACTTTGCAATTCAAAAAACCGAAATGATTGGCCCTGCCGTATTTTACAATGGCTGGACGGATAAAAACCATACAACCCTTAAGCGTCAAGCACGCTATCAGGATGTCAGCAATCTAAGTTTCTCAATCGACAATAGTGTCCAAAAGACCTTTCAAATTGCGGATATGGCACACCAGATAACGGTCGGAATAGATGGTCTGCAAGATAAAAATGATTATCTAAATAATCGCTGTACTGCCACAAATTTGAATCTCTATTCACCAAAGTACGGCACAACAGTTACTTGCCCTGAAAAAGTCACGAACCATGATATAAACCGTCTAAAATATATGGGATTATATTTACGCGACCGCATTCAGATTAATGATCAGCTCGTTTTAAATCTTGCTGGCCGCCAAGATTGGGCTCAAACCCAAACTGTAGATTTAGTTAAAAATACAAATACTAAAAAATCGGAAGAGGCTTTTACGGGTAATGCCTCATTGTTATATACAATCAATGATGTAGTCGCACCTTATGTCAGCTATGCAACATCCTTCTTCCCAACAAGTGGCTCAGACTCTGCTGGAAATACTTTTGACCCTGAAAAAGGCAAACAGATTGAAGTCGGGATGAAATTACAAAGTCCTGATCAGCGTGTACAAGGTAGTATCGCTTGGTATGATTTAAAACGTCAAAATGTTTTGGTCAACGACCCTACGGATACTACTTTCAAAATCCAGCGCGGTGAACAGTTAACCCGTGGGATTGAGACTGAACTAAATGCAGATATTCTTGATGGTTTAAAGCTCACCGCAACTTATACCTACACGGCTGATGCAGAAATTAGTAAAGATGCAAATATTAGCAATGTTGGAAAGTCTCTTGATAATATTCCAGAACATGCTTATAGCTTATCAGCACGTTATAAATTTGACCCAGCATCAAAACTTGGTTGGTATGTGGGTGGTGGATTCCGTGGAGAAACTTATAAAACCATGGATAAGTTAGATGTTCATATTCCAGGCTATACAGTCTTTGACACTGAAGCTGGCTATGATGCTGGGCATTGGGGCGCTCAACTTGCTATCCGTAATCTATTTGATAAAGATTACTATGCCGGAGCACTGAATGAAAATATGGTAACACTGGGCAACCCACGCCAAGTTAACTTTACAGTGAAATTTAACTACTAAAATGACCTACAAAAAACGCACTCGAATTGAGTGCGTTTTTGATGGCAGCTTTAAATACTTTAGAAGAAATAATGCTGTACCAAAGTAGAGACACCTACAATTAAGAAAATAGCAGCACCAATTTTATGAATGAGTGAGATGGATAAACGTTCAGCCAATTTATTACCAATAAATACAGCTGGTGCATTGGCAATCATCATACCTAAAGTTGTACCCAGCATAACCCAGAAAATACTGTCGTAACGAGCAGCTAAGGCCACTGTTGCAATCTGGGTTTTGTCACCAATTTCTGCTAAGAAAAATAAGATGAAAGTAGCACCAAAAACACCAAATTTTTGCCATCTATTAATGCTATCTGTTTCATCATCTAACTTATCTGGAATAAGCATCCAGAACGCCATACCTATAAAACCACCCGCAAGAACCCAAACTAAGATTTCGGGACTCAAAACGGTCGTAATCCACTGCCCAAGCACAGCAGAAATACCATGGTTAATTAAAGTTGCTAAAAGAATCGCAATGAGAATAGGGATTGGCTTACGGAAACGTGCAGACAATAAAAGGGCAAGTAATTGAGTTTTATCGCCCATTTCAGCTAGGGCAACAATTGAGGTAGAAATCAGAAATTCTTGCATATCGTTTCTCTGGCTAGCATAAATGCCCATGACCTACCCCTCCTGCTAGCCAAATATCTGCAGAGTGGTAAATCAAAGGTCTTGCCAACTCGGAAACGATGAGACGTTTAAGCTATGATGACCATGTTCTGTTGAACAATTATGTTGACCATCACCTATTCATTCAGAAATGAATAGCGGCTACTCCCCAATGAAGTATGTGCTTATTATATTCGAGCAGTTCTATTTTTCAAACAAAAAATTTTATCCATGCCCACACCAACAACCGACCTAAGCCTAATAGTATGGCTAAACAAATACTTAAGTTAATAAACCCAAAATTGTTAATACCAGCTACATGCTGTGATTGAAATTCAAATGGCAAAATAAGCGTTGCTACAAATACTTCTAAGCCCATTGCAACGTAAGTCATCCATTCCCAAGGAAAGTGCAAAAGACTGACCCATAATCCCATCAGTAAAAATACAACCAACAAAATAGGCAACATGATTTTTAAAAAACCCACCATTTATTCTTTCTCCTTTACCTACTAACGAGAAATTTCTCCTCTCTCGACACTTCATTTTTCGTCTTTAGATTAACTTAAAACCAAGTAAATTAAATATCAAAATAAAACCCCGCCGAAGCGAGGTTTTAATAATTCATTTCAAAATATTAGATTAATAAAGTACGAATATCTTTAAGAAGTTTCGTAAGTTTATTGGTAAAGCGAGCGGCATCTGCACCATTAATTACACGGTGGTCATAAGACATCGACAACGGCAACATTAAGCGTGGGTCAAAGTCTTTACCATTCCACACAGGCTGCATAGTTGCAGGTGAAATACCTAAAATTGCAACTTGTGGCCAGTTCACAAGTGGTGTAAATGATGTACCACCAATCGAACCTAAGCTTGTAATCGTGAAGTTCGCACCTTGTAAGTCTTTCGGTGTTAATTTCTTATCACGTGCTTTTTGACCTAACACACCCAATTCAACTGCAATTTGTTTAATTGATTTTTGGTCTGGATTACGAAGTACTGGCACAGTTAAACCATCAGGTGTTGCTACCGCAATTCCCATATGGATTTCATTGCGCAAGAGCACTGATTTACCGTCATCAGATAGATGACCTGCAAACTCACGCTCTTCTTTCAACAAATGCGCAACCGCTTTGATAATGAATGCCATAATCGTCAGGCTGATACCTTCTTTTTTGAAGTTGCCTTTCAGCTCATTACGCCAATCTTCTAACTCAGTAATGTCAGCCGAATCAAACTGGGTGACTTGCGGAATAAAGTTGTTCAATGACAATTGCGGAATTGATACTTGCTGCAAACGCGTCAGTACTTTTTCTTCCACGCCACCAAACGCAGTGAAGTCAGGAAGCTTTGGCAAACCCGAAACCGCTGGTGCAGCCGCAGCAACTGGTGCAGCTTGTGGCGCAGTTAAACGAGTCTTCACATAAGCAAAGATATCTTCTTTAATCACACGACCATGTTCACCAGAAGTTTTAACTTGTGATAAAACTACACCAAGCTCACGAGCAAGCTTACGAACAGCAGGGCCAGCATAAACTTTAGCGTTTTCAGCTTCTTGCTCTTTCGTTAACTTGTCACTACCAGACGCTGGAGCAGATACAGCCTGAGTCGGAGCTGCCGCTTTAGGTGCTGCTGCCTGAGGAGCTGGAGCTACTTCTGCTTTTGCCGCTGGTGCAGCAGCAGGTGCTTGGCCTTCCGCTTCAATTGTTGCAAGCAAAACACCTTGTGAAACTTGTTGACCTGCTTGCAAGTGAATCGCTTTCACAACGCCAGCAACAGTACTTGGAACTTCTACAGTTGCTTTATCAGACTCAACCACAACAAGGCTTTGGTCTACATCAACTTTATCGCCAACTTGTACCAAAATTTCAGCAACAACTGCTTTGTCTACGCCCAAATCAGGAACGTTAATATCAACTAGTCCAGATTGAGTAGCAGCCGCAGCTACAGTTTCTTGTTGAACTGGTGCAGGTGCTGCCGCTGTAGCTGCTGTAGAAGCAGGAGCTTCAACTGGCGCACTTGATGCAGACGTTGTTTTCACTTGAATGAGTACAACACCTTCTTTAACTGTATCGCCTTCTTTAACTTGAATGCTTTCTACAGTACCAGCAACACTGCTCGGTACTTCTACAGTTGCTTTGTCAGACTCAACCACAACGATGCTTTGTTCAACATCGATTTGCTCGCCAACTTTTACTAAAATTTCACCAACTAGTGCTTTTTCAACACCAATGTCAGGAACTTGAACTTCAACAACTTGGCTAGTGGTTGCCGCTGCTGGTTGCGCAGCAACTTGTGGTGCTGTAGCAGGTGCTTCTTTTTCAGCTGCTGGTGCAGGTTTTGCAACTTCTTCTGCTTGAGCTACAGGTGCAGCACCCTCAGCTTCAAGTTCAAACAATACCGTACCTTCAGTTACGCTATCGCCTTCTTTGATTAAGATGCTTTTGACTACACCTGCTGAAGTGCTAGGCACTTCAACAGAGGCTTTATCTGACTCAAGCAAAACAAGGCTGTCATTTTCAGCAATGCTGTCACCAACTTTTACCAAAATTTCAGCAACAACTGCTTTATCTACGCCAATATCAGGGGTCTTAATTTGCATGCTTAGTTCCCCTCACCTGTTTGCGCTTCATTGTATTCAGCAACTGCCTGAACTTCTGGATGTGCTTGTGGAGCCCATGCCACTGGACGATCAGTATCTAACTCAAAGTTAGAAATTGCATCTTTCACTAAACGTGCATCTACTTCACCTTCGTCAGCTAATTTTTTCAAAGTAGCAACAACGATATGTGCAGCATCAACACCAAAGAAACTACGTAAGTTAGCACGTGTATCTGAGCGACCATAACCATCTGTACCCAACGCAACAAATGGACGACCATCTGGAAGATAGGCACGGATTTGTTCGCTATAAGCGCGCATATGATCTGTTGCTGAAACCACAATACCTTCTGTACCGCGTAATTGTTTAGATACCCAAGACTCTTTCACTTCTTCAGCAAGTGGGTGTAAACGGTTGTATTCTTCACATGCCATGCCATCACGCGACAACTCATTGAAGCTTGTTACACTCCAAACGTTTGAACGGATTTGGTATTCATCACGTAAGATTTTCGCAGCTTTAATCACTTCACGAAGAATTACACCTGAACCAAGTAATTGAACAGTTGCTTTTTCATCTTTTTCGAACAAGTACATACCACGTTTAATGCCTTCCTCAGCGCCTTCAGGCATTGCAGGATGCTCGTAGTTTTCGTTCATTACAGTTAAGTAATAGAACACACGCTCTTGGTTCACATACATACGTTGTAAACCATCATGTACGATTACAGCTAATTCATAACCAAAACATGGATCATAAGATACACAGTTAGGAATCGTGTTCGCCAAGATATGCGAATGACCATCTTGGTGCTGTAAACCTTCACCGTTCAATGTTGTACGACCAGCAGTTGCACCTAACAAGAAACCTTGAGCTTGTGCATCACCTGCAGCCCACGCAATGTCACCAATACGTTGGAAACCAAACATTGAGTAGTACATATACATTGGAATCATTGGCAAGTTATTGGTTGAATAACTTGTTGCCAACGCAGCCCATGCGCTCATCGCACCAGCTTCATTAATCCCTTCTTGAAGCATATGACCGTCACTTGCTTCACGGTAATGCATTAACTGTTCTTGGTCTTCTGGGGTATATTTTTGACCGTGAGCGGCATAAATACCGAGCTGACGGAACATACCTTCTAGACCAAAAGTACGCGCTTCATCTGGAACGATTGGCACTACGCGGTCTTTAATTGCTTTTTCTTTAAGTAAAGAAGCAATTAAACGCACCATCACCATGGTAGTTGATTGTTCTTTGCCTGCAGAACCTTTTAATACTGCATCAAATACAGATAATTCAGGAATCGCTAAAATTTCACTCTCTTTACGACGTGCAGGTAAATAGCCACCTAAAGCTTCACGACGCGCCTTCATATACTTCATTTCAGGAGAGTTTTCACTTGGGCGATAGAATGGAAGCTCTTCTAATTTATCATCTGTAAATGGCAGGTTAAAACGGTCACGTACATATTTCAAAGAGTCGATCTGCATTTTTTTGATTTGGTGAGTCTTATTCACCGCTTCAATTTCTTCAGACAAACCGTAACCTTTAACAGTTTTCGCAAGAATAACTGTTGGTTGACCTTTGGCTTTCATTGCTTCTGCATAGGCAGCAAAAACTTTGTACGGGTCATGACCACCACGGTTAAGATTATCGATATCTTCATCGCTTAAATCTTTTACAAGTTCCGCAGCTTCTGGGTACTTGCCAAAGAATTTCTCACGTGTATATGCACCACCTTTCACTTGATAGCGTTGGTACTCACCATCAACTGTTTCTTCCATTACCGCTTTTAAAGCGCCTGTGTTGTCTTTTGCAAGTAGTGGATCCCAATGACGGCCCCATACTACTTTAATGACACGCCAGCCTGCACCACGGAATAAAGATTCTAATTCTTGAATAATTTTACCGTTACCACGTACCGGACCATCTAGACGCTGTAAGTTACAGTTAACAACCCAGATCAAGTTATCGAGTTTTTCACGACCAGCAAGTGAAATTGCACCAGTACTTTCTGGCTCATCCATCTCACCATCGCCCAGATAAGCCCAGACTTTACGATTTTCTTCTTTAATCAAGCCACGATTCATTAAATATTTCTGAATGTGTGCTTGATAAATCGACATGATTGGACCAAGACCCATTGATACAGTTGGGAATTGCCAATAGTCCGGCATTAAATATGGGTGTGGGTAGCTTGGTAAACCGTTACCGCCAACTTCACGACGGAAATTACTTAACTGTTCTTCAGTTAAACGTCCTTCAAGGAATGAACGTGCATAAATACCAGGAGCACAGTGCCCTTGGTAATAAATCATATCTCCGCCAAAGTTATTGCTGTTTGCACGGAAGAAATGGTTAAAACCTACGTCATATAATGTTGCACTTGATGCGAAGCTCGCCAAGTGTCCACCTAAATCATCACCTGTTTGATTCGCACGAAGTACCATTGCTAAGGCATTCCAACGAATCAATGCACGAATACGGCGTTCCATATCTTGGTCGCCTGGCATTGCAGGTTGTTCTTCAACAGAAATTGTATTTAAGTAAGGTGTATTCAGACGTTGAATGGGAACATGCTTAGCAATTGCTTGTTGGTAAAGTTTCTCCAACAAGAATGCCGCGCGCTCAGTTCCCATATGTTGTAAAACTGAATCGAATGCATCTTGCCACTCTTGGGTTTCTTGTGCATCGGAGTCACCGTAAAACGCCATAATTCACCTGTTCCTTGTCCTTTAATCTACTTTGTATTTTTACCACGTTTTACCCCTCTCTAGTTATTGCCATGGGTGAATGTGAGGGGGTCCTATTATTTTCTGAATGAATAGTCATTGACCGAGCATTAAACAAAATAACAAAAAAACGCCAATAATGGCGTTTTTTTATACAATCTTTACGTTAAAAAAGGTTTAAGTTATTTTCAGATTCATAAATTTAATAACCTTAATCTTTTTAACTATGCTTTTAAGGAAGCATCGCCAAGTAAGTTGTTGGATTCTTACGTTGACCATCTTTTACTACTTCATAGTGCAAATGTGGGCCAGTACAGCGACCAGTACAACCTACATTGGCAATATGTTCACCTGCAGAGACTTGTTCACCTACACGTACCATTAAACGAGAAGCATGCGCATAGCGTGTTAAATAGCCATTACCATGGTTAATTTCAACATATTGACCATAGCCAGTACCCCAACCAGATTTGGTTACAATACCTGGCCCTGTAGCATAAATTGGCGTACCACTTGGAGCAGCCATATCCAATCCACCGTGATGTTCGGCACGACCACCCATCGTACGGCCACCAAAGTTGGAAGAAACACGCACTGTATCAGGAAGAGGATGAGAAACTAACCATGAATAAGCATTTGAAGAAGAGGTATTGAAAGAGTTCTTAGCTGTCGTATTGCCATATTTTTTAGCGAGTGACTCATTGTTGAGCTCAACCGTTTTTTGGCGTAAGGTCACTGAAACTTTCGCATTCGCTGGAAGATCTAAATCATCAGGATGAGTATATGAACCTTGAGATAATGTTTTTGATAGTTGTTCCAATCGATCTGAATCAGTAGATTGGTTAATTGTTTGATAATCTGCAAAAGCAACTGATGCTGCCGAAGCGGCAAGTGAAAACGCTAATAAAATACGACGCGTGTGCATAAAAACCTCTTGAAACTGTTCTTACTTAAGTTCCTTATGATCTCTTCCTTGATATCGATTGAAATGAACGCTTAAGATGAAGACAAGAATCTATCCGAGAATGACCCATGTCTAAACCCGATAACGTTTTTCAACAATCCGGAAAACACATAAAAACAGGAAACCTTACGTTTCTAACAACGCAAGTCGCGCAATGGCAAAGACTTACGAAAATGGTCCAACCCTTATTGCCCCAACCGGAACAATGGCAGGTCGTGTGTTATCAAAATGGCTCTTTAATCATTACTGGTGAAAATCAGGCGATGATCAGTCAACTCAGTTACTTACAGAACCAATATGTATCTAAATTATCTCAACTTGAAGGGTTAAAAGACTTACAAAGAATTCAGGTTCGCTTGAGGAATAAAAACATTCCCAATCCACCCTCATCTGAGCCATCTAAACCCATCCCCCCGGAAACACAAGAAATGTTACGTAGTGCAGCCGACTTCGTGAGCGACCCTAAGCTTAGCCAAGCTTTACTACGTTTGGCAAGCAATAAAAAATTATGAACTTTATATTCTATGAAAAGTTTAGCTATATTTTTGTGACATAAATCACATTTTAAAATGTTACATTATAACGTAGCCAAATAAAGACAATGACTTATGTCACACTCACATAGGGAATTGGACATTCATTCTCGTCATCAAATGTTACAATTTCATAATTACTCGGATCACTTTGAACATTGCGTAACAGCTGATTATTTAAAGCATGTCCTGATTTATAGCCATCAAACTTGGCAATAATTTGATGACCAAGCAAATACAAATCACCTACTGCATCTAAAATCTTATGTCTCACAAATTCATCGGCGAAACGTAAGCCTTCTTCATTCACTACGCCTGTATCATCTACGCCAATTGCATTATCTAAACTTGCACCTAAGGCTAAATTATTTGCTTTGAGATAATCTAAGTCTTTCATAAAACCAAAAGTACGAGCCTCACTGACTTCATATACAAAAGTTTCAGTAGAGAAATCGATAGTCGCAGACTGATATTCTTTAGCAAATGCCGGATGGTCAAAATCAATCGTAAAATTTAGCTGAAAACCATCATGCGGGCTAAAAATTGCTTTCTTATCATCTATTAATGCTTCAACTGGTTTTAATATTCTTATAAATTTTTTCGGCGCATCCAGCTCACGCAATCCACCTTGCATTAACAGGTAAATAAATGGGCCAGCACTTCCATCCATAATCGGAACTTCAGACGCAGATACCTCAACAATAAGGTTATCAATTCCCAAACCTGCAATTGCGCTCATCACATGCTCAATTGTTCCAACTTTTATATCTCCAATCACTAAATTGGAGCACATGAAAGCTTCTTGAATCAGCAAAGCATTCGCATGGATTTCCACAGGCGGATTTAAATCGATACGACGAAATACAATACCTCCATCCACGGTATGTGGAATGAAATTGATCATCACTTTTTGACCGCTATGAAGACCTATTCCACTCGCTTTTACCACACGATTGAGAGTACGTTGTTTCACCATGCTTTGTAACTTCTTTTTTAAAACCGCTATACGTTAGCATATTTAGTCATTGATCAAAAACAAAAAAAGGCAGTGTTTAAACACTGCCTTTTTTTAAATTTAATAATATTTTACTTACGTTGCTGATTTTTCAAGTAATCTTGAATGCTCATCGGAGAAGAGCGCGGAGAAGAACTTGCGTTACTACTCACTTCATTGTCTGCATTTTGACGCTTATTAATTGCAGGAACGTCATCTTCATCAACAGATTGAGCTGATTGAGACGATGCATGACTTACTGTATTACGTTTTCTCGGTTCTGCATCTGCTGCATTACGAGTTAAACCAGTTGCAATCACTGTTACACGTAATTCATCACGCGCATCTGGATCAAATACAGTACCGTAGAAGATTTCGCCTTCATCAAGGTCAACAATCTGATTCACAACATCAGTAATGATTTCAGTTTCGCGTAAAGTAATATCATCACCACCAGTAATGTTAATCAACACACCTTTAGCATTAATAATATTTACGTTATCAAGCAATGGACTACGGATAGCCTGTTCAGCAGCTTGACGTGCACGATCTTCACCACGACCTAAACCAGCACCCATCATTGCGTAACCACGAGTACTCATTGCAGTTTTCAAATCGGCGAAGTCAAGGTTAATGTGACCACGGTTTACAACAAGGTCAAAGATACTACGTACAGCATTTAACAATACATCATCAGCTTTTTTATAAGCATCTTTCATTGAAATATCGCCATATACGCTTAACAAGCGTTGGTTAGGGATAATAATCAATGAATCAACATGTGCTTCAAGCGCTTCAATACCGCGTTCAGCAGATTTTAAACGGCGACGGCCTTCAAAGTTAAATGGGGTTGTTACAACACCAACGGTCAAAATACCCATTTCTTTGGCAACTTCAGCCACAACCGGTGCTGCGCCTGTACCCGTACCACCACCCATACCAGCGGTAACGAATACCATATCCGTACCTTCAAGATGGTGACGAATAATTTCACGGCTTTCTTCGGCTGCAACTTGCCCTACTTCAGGGTTAGCGCCAGCACCTAGACCACGTGTACTTTGCTCGCCTAACTGAATTTTGAAAGGTGCATTCATACAGTCCAGCGCTTGTTTGTCTGTATTGGCACAAACGAATTTAACACCTTGAATATCAGACTGCACCATATGTTGAACGGCATTACCGCCGCCGCCACCTACACCAAATACAGTGAAACGGGCTTGACCGTTGCCATCGTTTAGTTCATCTTCTATAAATTCAAATGAGGCCATGACCTTTAGGGTTCCTAATACATTATGGCAGTCACTTCAGCCCGTATACTGCCTTGATTTTCAAAAATAACTAATTTTAAGAATGCTGTGCAATACAAACCTTGTCAAGTACAGTGGTTTTCTCTTACAACTTCCTAACAATTCTACCAATAAATCCATACATCCTAAAAAATGGCTTTTAGCTTGCTATTAAATGCATTCCAGCCATTTACCATTCGCTCCCATACCGAACGGTCATTTGCCTCTTCAGGCTCGTCAACAGCTTCTTGCAACTCACTTTGGCTAAACATGAGCAAACCAGCTGCTGTTGCATACATCGAACGACGTAACGAGGCTTGATGCTGATCATCAGCATAAACCTGTAACGGTGGATTACCTAAATGTGCAGATACCCCCAACATACGGCGAGCCAAACTCACCATACCTTCGATTTGACAAGCATCCCCTGTCAACACTACACCATGGTATAAACCATGAATTGCGCCGCTGTGTTCGAGTTCATCGCGAATCTGGCTAAAGATCTCTTCATAACGGGCAATAATAATTTCTGACAACTCAATTCGACTAATAGTTTGAGGGCCATCAATTCCTTCTACCTGAATCATGTGATCTGGCTTAACAGCACTTAAATCGACACAACCATATAGAATTTTAATGCGTTCAGCTTCTTCTGTCGTGGTTTGCAATACAGCAGCAATATCACGTGTAACGTGTTCACCACCGCGCTGCAATGTGCGTGCCAGAGCCAGACGCCCATCCAGATAAACAGCAAGATTGGTAATGCCTGCGCCAACATCAACTAGACAAACACCATATTCTTTTTCATCTTTAAGCAAGCTTGCCTCAGCGGTTGCCAGACAAGATACCACCATTTTTTCAACCCCGATATTTGCACCTTTCATAGCGCGATCAAGGTTTTGCATAGTCGCAATCGGCATCATCATTAACTGATAATGTCCTGTCATACTATGGGCAGTCATGTTAATTGGATTCTGCACCCATTCAGCAGAATCACCCAACTCAAAGCCTAACGGCACTGCACTTGCTAAATAGTAATCAGAAGTCACATGACTTGCTTTTGCCAATTCTAACGCGCGCACGACTTCATTTGTTGTAATAACATGTGCTGGATTAGCGACTGGTGTACGACCAGAGGCATAAAAACTTTGCAACTCGGTACTCGGAATCGATACCCACGCGCTATGAATGCGACATTCGGCCATATTTTCCGCTTCAGCAACAGCATTTTTAATCGCAGCGATGACTTTATCGAGGCTTACAATTTTTCCTTTATTCATGCCTCGATTACGAGCAGTTGCCATACCGATAACTTGAATGTTATCCGGCGCATGAATTTTTCCAATCAAAACTGAAACTTTATGCGTCCCAATGTCAATCGCAACAACTGAGGGAACAGCTTCATTCATCACTCATACCATTTCTTTGTTGTTTAATACCAGGCAAATTGCCTATTTTAAAGCCACGTATTATGGCTTTGCTTTTGTTCCACCTGCAATGCTTGTGTCATCAATCGTTACAACAAACTGACCATTCACAATTTTAGGTGGTGTTGCGTTCTTCCATTGAATAGATAATCCATTACGATATCGCAAATCAATGGCTGAGATTTTCGACCACACCGGTTTTAAGTCAGATTGTGCCAGATGACTTAAACGTTGCAACTTATTCATTGTTTGATCTTGGTCAACAATAATTCGCAAACCTGTATCAAACTGCATAAACCAAGTCATTCGCTCCGTCAGATATAACTCTTTTAGACGCAAATTGGCGGGATGGAATAATTGATTGATTTCATTATAGCGTCGCATCATCATTTTCGACTGGCTTACCGGACCATGTAGTAACGGAAGCTCAGGATGAATTGTCGGCTCTGCCTCACTAAACACATCGCCTCCATCGCTTAACAAGCGACCTGTTCCCCAACGGGCGATGGCATGTCGAGGCATAACACGAACACGAATACCATTGGGCCAAGCACGAGATACGACAACTCGGTCTACCCAAGAAATTTCTAACGTTTTATCACGAACCTGTTCTAAATCAGATGTGAAATAATTCGCTTTTATAATTGGAGCAACATGCTGCATCACTTGTTGTGTTTCAACTGAAGACGTTGACCCGACAACCTCTAGCTTTGCAACTTTTGCATCTGTAATAACTTTATATAACCCATAAATTCCGAATGCCAGCACTACAAAAGCAATAACCAACAGCACCCATCCACCAGCATTGGCAAGCTTCTGCTTACGTGTAGGTGGTTTATCATGAATAGAGGTGATGGCCGCACGTTTACGGCGCATGGAAGCCGGAAGTTGTGCCATGTTTAAGCCGTACCTTCCAATGTTTGCTCAAGAATGGCAACACACAATTCATCAAAATTATAGCCAACAGCTTTCGCAGCTTTTGGAACTAAAGAGTGGCTGGTCATACCTGGCACAGTGTTTACTTCTAAAAGCCAGAAATTACCCTGCTCATCCTGCATTGCATCAATACGGCCCCAACTTTCTGCACCAACTGCCTGAAAAGCACGTAAACATAATGCTTGTAGGTTTTTCTCTTCTGTCTCACTTAGACCACAAGGAATACCGTACTCAACATCATTACGTTCATATTTTGCTTCATAGTCATAGAAGGCAACATCTGCTGGTGGTTGTAAACGAATAACAGGCAAAGGCTGACCATTTAGGAATGAGATTGTGAACTCACGACCTGTGATCCATTTTTCTGCCATAACAACAGCATCGTGCTGAGTCGCCTTTTCAATTGCAGCAGCAAAATCTTCCGCTTTCTCAACCTTACTCATGCCCACACTTGAGCCTTCATGTACAGGTTTGATAATCACAGGTAAACCCAACTCAGCAATAACCGCATCTAAATCTGTTTCTTTAGTAATAATACGATATGGCGCTGTAGGTAAGTCGCTACCTTGCCAGATTTGCTTGGTTTTGACTTTATCCATGCCAATGGCAGAACCTTGCACACCTGTTCCGGTATATGGCAGATTTAACCATTCAAGTACACCTTGAATCTGGCCATCTTCACCACCACGACCATGCAATACAATAAATGCACGATCATAATTTACAAGTTCAGTCACACTGCGGTCTTGCGGATCAAATGCTTCAGCCTGAACACCTGAACGTAACAGAGCATCCAGAACTGCCTGACCACTATCTAAAGACACAGCACGCTCAGCCGATTTTCCACCAAATAGCACGGCAACTTTGCCGAATTTTGTAGCATTTGACACGTTTAAATCCTTAACCCGATAATTCAATATTTTTGTTTATTTCATATACAAATGGTGTTGTGCAAGTTCTACTGAAATTGCTCCCACGTTACCCGCACCCTGCGTTAATAACAAGTCATTTGGTTGTAACACATTTTGCATGATGTTTTGCAAATTACCTTCAACCGGATCGACCAAAATCGGTTCCACCTGTCCGCGTAAACGAATACTACGCGCTAAAGTACGGCTATCTGCACCGACAATAGGCTTTTCGCCGGCAGGATAAACTTCCAGTAATAATAATTGATCGACTTGAGAAAGCACTTCAATAAAGTCATCAAAACAATCGCGGGTACGAGAGTAACGGTGTGGCTGGAATAGCATAACCAAACGACGATCCGGATGGCTCTGACGAGCAGCTTTAATTGTTGCTTCTACTTCTTTCGGATGGTGTCCATAGTCATCAACTAACTTAACGTTACCATCGGCAAGTTCAAATTCGCCTTGTACTTGGAAGCGACGACCAACACCGCTAAACCCAGCTAAAGCACGGCTAATTGCGTCATCAGAAACACCTTCATCAGTCGCAACGCCAATAGCAGCCAAAGCATTCAAAATATTATGCATACCCGGTTGGTTAATAGTTAAACGTAACGGCTCACGACCTTTACGTAACACCGTGAAGTGTGAACGCATACCATCTTGTTCAACATCAATTGCGCGAATGTCGTTATCTTCATTAAAACCATAAGTAATAACTGGACGACCTACACGTGGCATAATTTCACGAATGTTGGCGTCATCACCACAAACTACAGCCAAACCATAAAATGGTAAGTTATGAAGGAACTGTACGAACGTATCTTTTAATTTATCAAAGCTACCTTCATAGGTATCCATATGGTCAGCATCAATGTTCGTTACAATGGCCGCCATAGGCTGTAAATAAAGGAAAGATGCATCTGACTCATCAGCTTCAGCCACGATAAAACGACTTTCACCCAGTGCAGCATTTACACCTGTGCTATTAAGCAAACCACCAATAACATAGGTTGGATCAAGGTTTTCTTCAGCCAACATGGTGGTTAAAAGACTTGTGGTAGTGGTTTTACCATGTGTACCAGCTACAGCAATACCATGACGGTAACGCATAAGCTCACCTAGCATCTCTGCACGGCGTACGATTGGGGTACGTTGTTCAATTGCTGCTTTAATTTCCGGATTTTCTGGATCAATGGCTGTAGAAACTACAAGCACATTGGCATTTTTAATATTTTCCGCTTGATGGCCGATATAAACCTTGATGCCATTTTTCTCTAATTGTTCTGTAGTTTTAGATGCTTTAATGTCTGAACCAGAAATTTTATAACCTTGGTTACCCAATACCTCTGCAATGCCACACATCCCAGCCCCACCGATCCCCACAAAATGAATGTGTTTGATACGGCGCATTTCAGGCACTTTAATCAGTTTTTTTGCTTGGTTCGCAGCTGTTGATGGAGACATAGTAAATCCGATTACATTTTTTGGATAAGATCAACCACATGCTGAGTCGCATTTGGTTGGGCATGTTGACGCGCTTTCACTGCCATTTCTGTAAGTAATTGGCGGTTCATCAGCGAAGTGAACAATTCATTTAGAACATCTGGTGTCATGGTCGATTGCTGGCAAATTTTTGCAGCACCAACATCGGCCAAAAATTTGGCATTCGCAGTTTGGTGATCATCAACTGCTATAGGAAGAGGTACAAAAACTGCGGCAATACCTGCTGTTGCAACTTCCGTTACCGTTAATGCTCCAGCTCGGCAAATAATTAAATCAGCCTCACTATAAGCCTTTGCCATATCTTCAATAAACGGCAAAACCTGTACCGTTAAATTAGCTGGTGCATCTGCATAAAGTGCTTGCGTTGCTTCAACTTGTTGCTGACCACACTGATGAAAAATATTGAGTGGTGCTTGTAATTGTTTTAATGCTGGAGGTAAGCGTTCATTGAGCGCTTTTGCACCTAAAGAACCACCAACAATAAGAATGTTTAGAGGTTGCCCTGCTTGCTCACGCTCATCATAACGCCACTTTGGGCTTAAAATATCGTTAATTTCACGACGTACCGGATTTCCGGTTGTCACTACTTTTTCACTAGCAGGAAATGTATTTGGAAATGCTTCACATACTACTTTAGAGATACGTGATAACTGAGCATTGGTAAAACCCGCTACCGCATTTTGCTCATGAATAAGTACAGGAATACCCAATAATCGCGCTGCTAAACCACCAGGCCCCGCAACATAACCACCAAATCCAGCTACAGCATCAACTTTAAGCTGTTTCATATAGTGCATTGCGCTTAATGTTGCTTTTAAAATTTTAAAAGGCGCAGCAAGTTTACGGATCACGCCGTTCCCACGAACACCTTGAATATCAATTTGATATATTGGGATATTTTGATCTTTTAATAATCGATTTTCCATACCTGTTGGCGTGGCTAACCATGAAACCTGACAACCTTGTTGTTGAAGTTGTTTGGCTACGGCGAGGGCTGGAAAAACATGTCCACCTGTACCGGCAGCCATCATCATGACATGTTTAGGTTTACTTTGCTGCGGATCGGTCACGGTCTAATTCTTCAACTCAAAAAACAATGGAAATTGTCATCTATTTTTGTAGCCGTTTATTTTAATCCTAAAGCTTCATTAACGAAAAGCTAATTTCACTCGTTTATAACAGAAAGATGTGCTTTTTTGAAAATATGCCTACAAAGCTATGGTGTATTTAGTATTGTTATTTTACAAATTCATATATTTTCAAGTGATTTCCTACCCGTTAGGCAGAAAACCACTTGAAACAATCAATTATGCAGGGCGACCAGCTTCTAATACATCAAACAGGTTATCGGCAATTGATGTACCAAACTGAGCATCAATTTCACGAATACAGGTTGGGCTAGTGACATTAATTTCAGTAACATAATTACCAATTACATCTAAGCCAACAAAAATCAAACCTTTTTCGCGTAGGAATGGCCCAACTTTAGCTGCGATCAATTTATCATTTTCAGTGAGTGGACGCGCTTGGCCCAAACCACCCGCCGCTAAATTACCACGTACTTCGCCATTTTGTGGGATACGTGCCAAGCAGTAAGGAATAGGTTCACCATTTACCATCAAAATACGCTTATCCCCTTCTACAATCTCAGGAATATAACGTTGAGCCATAATTGGACGGTTACCTAACTCGGTCAGCATTTCCAAAGTAGAACCAATATTCACACCATCTTGGTATAAACGGAAAATTCCCGTACCACCCATACCATCAAGTGGTTTAACAATGACATCGCCATGTTCTTTAATAAATTCACGAATCAAGCTTTGTTGTGAAGTTACCAGCGTAGGAACTTGTAGCTCTGGAAATTGGGTTGCAAAAAGTTTTTCATTGCAATCACGCAGTGACTGAGGCTTATTAATAATCCATGAACCTTCGCGTTCAGCTTGCTCAAGCACGTAAGTCGTATAGACAAAATTCATATCAAACGGTGGGTCTTTACGCATGAGCACAACGTCATAAGCAGCGATTGATTCTTTTTTCTTTTCGCCCAGCTCATAATAATGGTTGTAATCTTCAAACACTTCTAATGGTGAAATCAAACCGTAAGCTTTACCTTGGTCGATATATAAATCTTGTTGTAATGCATAACCCAATTCATGTCCACGGCGGTTCGCCGCCCACAACATTGCCATGGTTGAATCCTTTTTCAGATTCACGGTTTCAATCGGATCCATGACGACAAGTACACGCATGCTCAAGCTCTTCTTAAAATTTAAATTAGCATGAGTATAGCTGAGATTTTTCACTGGTTTTTCTTAATTTAAGTACATCGTTATCTGTTATTCCTTTAGCTTAGACTAATCCGAATCCTATTCTTTCAGTTTTGTTTTTAAATTTAAATCCCAGCTGATGTAACAACTAGCCGCCCAAGCTTTGTTTGACTAACTGCTTAACTATTTTAATATCAGCATATACCCATTAGATAAAACAGAACTAACAATTTCAGCGAACTAATTCATCACAATATATAACTCATAGCCATATATAAAATGGATAGTACCAATTGATACATATTGATCAAATAAATCACGCCTTGATAACAAGGTAAGCTTTTAAACAAATGACTTTATATTGTTTTAATTATAAGAAAAATACTTTGAAATTATTAAATTGAAAATACTCATACCACATAGTAATAAAGGTAATGTCTGAAACACTCAGTTGAACCATTCCCACTCTTAAAAAGTGATAGTTTGGTATGACAACTCTACTGATGACTCTAACCACTATATTTTCAAGTCAAATTCTTATCCACGATTCAGATAATTTAAAAATACATTATCTATTAAGCTAAATTTAAAAATACATAATGGCTTTTCATTTTATATAAAATAATTAATAAAAATATACTTTTATTAATTAAACTTATTATTTATATAAAAACCACTATCTCATAGTATTATTAAAATTAATTTAAAAGGTGTTTAGAATAAATTAAATAAAACAACTTACTCTTAAATTAATCTTATTATTTTAATAAAAAAATATAAAAAAATTAATTTTAATATTTACTATTTCAAATTCTTTAATATATATTGTGGTCTCAACCCTATATTACAGAGGATTTTAAAATGCGTATTGATGATTGTTTAGTAAACCTAGAACAAAATGTGTGTGATGGAAATGGTCAGTTAGCACTGATATGGTGGTTTATCTAATTTTTAGTTAGATAAAGAATTAGGGGTGATTAGAGTTTTTAATTCCATCACCCCTAATTACTTATTATAAATTCTTTCCAATTTAAAAATTAATATTATCAAATAAGTTTAAAATGAATAAACAGTTTAATTTTAATAAAGTTTTTAATCACATAGAATCTGTTTTTAGTAAAAATTCTATTAATCTAGATAAATTTAACACATATTTATCACCCAAAGTTTATCAAACCATAGGTGAGTATTTATTAGAATTATTAGAAAGAAAACACGATTTTGTTCCTTCATTTAACCCAGCAATATCATCTCGCACAACATTACTTCAAACACAATCAATTCATTTAGAATTAGAAATTTTACCTGCAAATATTCCACCGAGGAATTTCATATCCCCTAACGGCAGTAAACAAGCTATTGGCGTATTGATCGGTAGTGCTAAAATACAAATATTTTCAAAAAAAAATAATAAAAAAGAAATAATCGAAATTTCAAAAGAAATCATATCTAGTGGACAATCCACTTTAATAGATCATGAACTGGTGGTCATAGAAAATAATTCTACCGTCTCAACTTATCTTTTATATTTAACTGATAATACAAATGTGACTAATGAATCAATAAGAGAAGTTTATTCTATAAATACTGGAAAATTTAGCCATATAGTATCAAATAGTCTTGCATCATCACGTTTAGAACTTATGTTGTTTACTATGGGACATATGAATTATAAAGCTTGTTCAGATGTAGCAGAACATTTAGCTTTTAATCATAGTGATTACTTTATTAGATGGGAAGCTACAAGAACTTTCTGTAAAGTAAACCCTGATCAAGCAGAAATATTCCTTTCAAGAGTTTTAGCAGAAGAACAACATCCTCATGTTATTAATGCTATTAATCAAAGTTTATTTTTAATCCAAAATAGGAATAAATAAAATGAATAAAGATAAAATCTCTTTAGATGAATTTATTGATTATATTAAAAAAAATATAGACTTAGATGATCTAAATTCTATTAACTCTGCTGCTCCAATGTTGATAAAATTAAGTAACGATAAAGACTTATTACCTAAAGCTGTATGTGAAGAATTAAGGTACTCAAATAAACCTTTTCAAGAAAATAATCCTTATCAAGCTAGTGGTTATGTTCTTTATAAAGATGAAGATTTTGTAATAAGGGCAGTTTGCTGGATTTCAGATAAAGAAAGAAAATTTGTAAATGTAGATGTTGATCGAGGTCTACTAATTTATTCTATAGCACATGATCATGATTTCAGTTTCTTAACAGTTGGTCATTATGGCTCAGGTTACTATACAGAAACTTATGAATATGATTATGATTCAGTTATAGGTAAAACTGGAGAAAGTATTGAAATGAAAAAGATCTCTTTCAATCAATTAAAACTAGGCCAAACCTATCTCTTCCGTGCAGGTAAAGAAATACATCAACAACGTTCTCCAGATGATTTTTCTATTAGCCTAAATTTGATTGTGCGAAAACGAGGTCAACAGCGATTTAATGACCAATATGCTTTTGATTTAACCAATAAGAAAATCATAAGACCTTTGGAAAACGATACATTCAAAAGAGCCCAAACTGTACATCTTATAGCTGATTTACTCGGTTCTAAATGCTTAGACAGTTTTTGGAAATTAAAAGATTCCCATAGTTGTAGAAGAACACGTATTGAAATAATGAAGGAACTAACTAAATTTAACCCGACTTTACGTAATGAAATTTGGGAAAAGGCAAAGCTAAGTTCTGATACCATACTTTCTAATGCAGCGTACGAAGCTCTAAAATAATATCTTTAGTAGTCAAATGAATTTACTGACTATCAAAATTATTTTGATATTTAAAAATATCAACTATTTTGATAGCGAATAAGGAAACTTTATTCCAATCTGTAAACTCAAATGTCTTAGATAAATTTGTAGGTCCATTGGTTAGATACATTATAAATTTTATCATGTATCTATCAATAATATTATATTTAGGATAATTAATAGCTCCTGAAAAAACACCAACAATATCAGGTTTCCAATTTGTCTTTTCTTTAAATTTTTTAAAATAATTATCTAATTCTGGTATATCTCTACCTTTTTTTCTAGCTGTTGCACTGACTGAAAAGAAACCATTATTTATTGATTCTAACTCTTGCAAGTTATTTTCAATAAATTTATAAAGAGATTGACTATATTTTCCATAACGAATACTAGCACCTATAAGAATGAAATCATATTTAATATCTATTTTAGAGTAATCATCTATAGAAAAAACAGAAATTTTAAAACCATAACCAAGCAATATATCTTTTATATAGTTGCTTATTTTTAATGTTTGACCATCTGTAGTTGAAAACAATATAAGAATATTTTTCATTTACAATAAAATCCTTCAATATATTAATAAATTAAAATTGATTAATTCTATATAATATCTTAAAATTAATCCAATAACATTTACAACTAAAACCATTTTTAGACATATGAAAAGCTACAAATATCTATATCATATATACGATTTTCTATTAGCGATTTATTTTTGTAAGATCAAAAATAAATTTGGATCGAATAAAAATAAATTACTATTCACAATTAACTCAAATACTTTTTCACCTAAGGATCCATAATTCAAATCATAGGATTATTTTGATGTACTAATTGATATTTACATAAATTCTCTATTTCATCAGGTTGTTTTAAGTAATATTCATCTGATCAAAAAATTCAACAGAATCCATGCTCTTTCAGTTTTCTTTTTAAATCTTGACTGATACAACAACTATCCATTAATACTTTGTTTATAAAAATTTGACTCATTGTTCAATCACTCTAATATAGGAAATGTATAATTTAGAACCATAAAACTATCTCAATGGCTTTTATCAAGGAATACAATATGGGCTATTGATTTACAAGGTAAACTTTTAAATAAACGAATTTGTTATTATTTTAACTGTGAGAAAAATGTTTTGAAATTATTAAATTCGAAACACTTTTATAAGATAGCAATAAAGCTAATTTGTGAAACACTCAGTTGAACTATTTTCATTCTTAAAAGATGTCAATTTGGTGTGGTAACTCTACTGATGACTCCAGCGCTTATATTTTTTAATTCAATTCCTTATTCGCGATTACACTAAGGTAAATTCAGTTAAACTATGACCATAAAATATTAATTTTTAGGCTTGATGATGAAACTTTATCGCTATTTAACCGGACCAGATGACTCTGCTTTTTGTACACGAGTAACTAAAGCATTGAATCACGGCTGGGAATTATATGAAGCACCCAGCATGACCTTTAATGGCACACATGTGATTGTTGGACAAGCAATTTGTAAAACGATTGATGAGAATTATGATCCAGAAATGGATATTTTAGATATTCTCAAAAATAATGCTTAACTCTAAGAGGTGCTTTTCTCTATAAAAAGCACCCTTTTTAGACTCAATTAACAAGAAAAACTAATAAGTTGATTCTACCAGTTCTTTTAATTTACTCATTACACTACTAAAATTCAGTTATTAAAAAATAAATATGTCATTTTTTAAGGTAATAGTTCTTTTATTCTAAACAATTAAATGATTATAATTATCATTTATACTTTTATTTTTGTTAACTGACTTTATCTTTATGTTAAGAATTTCTATATCATCTCCCCCAATTAAGCGTCTTTTCCCGCTCAGCTTACTCAGTTTAATGATCTTGAATATCCAAGGTGTATACGCTGAAGACTCTAGTAACTCATCCTCGAAAGTTGCAGCGACCATGCCTACCATAAAAATTGAGGCCATGAGTGAACTCGACCCAATCAAAAGCTATATCGATTATGACAAAGCCAATGTCACACGTAATGGTTTAGATAAAAAAGATATTCCTCAAACCATTGATACCATTGATGTTCAGAAGTACAAAGTTTATGGATCAAATGATCTAAGCGTTATGCTGCAAGGTACCCCTGGCGTATCTACCAATTACGATATGCGCGGTGATGGCATTACCATTCGTGGTTTTGGAGCGGACGCAGGCGATATTTACCGTGATGGTATACGTGAAAGTGGTCAAGTACGCCGTAGTACTGCCAATATTGAGCGTATTGAAATTTTAAAAGGCCCCGCTTCTGTTTTATATGGTCGTAGTGCTGGTGGCGGGGTTGTAAATATGGTGAGTAAATTCGCCAATTTCGACTCTAAAAGTTCAGTTGGCGCTTATGCAGGTTCATACGACAACTATGGAACAACTGTTGACATCAACCAAGTCATTAATGACAATTTAGCAGTACGTCTTACCGGAGAATATGGTGAGTCCAACAGTTTTCGTTCTGGTATTGAAAATAAAATTGAGATGTTTTCACCAAGTTTTACTTATAAAAATGACGATGGAACACTCACTTGGACCACACAATATACCTATGACAAATTAGGTCGTGTACCTGATCGCGGACCATCACGTGACATTCTGCCTGCGGGAACTTCGATCAAAACAGGATTTGCCCAAGACGGAGATTATGTTGATGATATTTTGCAAGTGGTCCGTACCGATGTGAATTATCAATATGCACCTGACTGGAACTTTCACTGGGCAGCGAGTTACCGACAAGCAGAACAGAACTTTGATCATTTTTACTTTGGAACTTATTGTGGCCTCGATGGAAATGACTTGAAAGGCAAAGAATGTAACACCAAAAAAGGTTATATCAATCAGAATTACTACTGGCAGCAAACCAGCAATAAAACCACCACCAATACCTTTGATATTAAAGGCAGGTTCAAAACCGGCCAGCTTGAACATCAAATCATGATGGGTACAGACTGGACCTATGAACAACGAGAACCACGTCTAGCCAATAAGACTCAAAATGGTTCAGCCATTTATGGTTACGTCAATCCATTCACAGGTGAAAGAGAATCAAGTCATGGCAATGGCCCATTAAAGATTAGTCAGCATAACTATAATGAAGGCACAACTTACGGGGTATTTATTCAAGATTTAATTGGTCTAAACGACCAACTTAAACTCATGTTAGGCTTACGTTATGATTACTTCGACTTTTCGACTACCAACAAGCTAACTAATGAACGCCGTAATGTAAAAGATGGCAGCTTTAGTCCAAATGTTGGCTTGGTATGGCAACCGCTTCCTGAACATAGTTTTTACACCTCTTACTCTAAAAGCTTTGCACCATTTGGCGGACAAATGGGTGTTAACCAAGTCACTGGAAGCACCGATGTCACAAAAATGGATAAAGAGCCTCAATATAACGAGCAATATGAAGTCGGGGTAAAAAGCGAATGGTTAGATAATCGGTTAAATACTCAATTTTCTGTTTTTGATATTCGTAAAAATAATATCCGCTATAAACCAAATCCTAATGAACAACCAAATGTATGGGCAACTGCTGGTCAGCATCAATCTCGTGGTCTTGAATTTAGTTTTATTGGTCGCGTACTTGATAATGTCTTTGTTCGCGGTGGTTATGGTTACACGGATGCTAAAGTTAAAAAAGACAAACAAAAGCCTGAGCAAGAAGGCAACTATTTAGCAAATACATCGAAAAATACGGGCAATTTATTTGTTCGCTATTTACCAACTGAACAGTGGTATACCGAAATGGGTGTAACCTATGTGGGGTCTTATTATCCGAACATTAATAATGCAGTAAAAATGGAAGGCTTTAATCGCGTCGACGCAGCAATTGGTTATAGTGCTGACCCTTGGAATGTCACACTTGCAGTGAATAATCTAACCAATAAAGAGTATTGGCGCTCAGACAGCATGCCAGGCACACCACGTAATGTGTTATTGCGTTTGAATTATCAGTTTTAAGTAAATATTAAAAAGGCATACCCCTATTTCGAGGTATGCCTTTTTCTTTTTTAGATACCCTATTTTTCGCGATAAGCTTGCATATTTGCTAGCGCTTCTGTTTCGCCTTTGGTGATGACTGAACAAGGTCAACAAGACAAGTTGAGCATGGCCTTGAAGTGTAAGAAGTGGGATTTAAAAGATTTCGAATAGATCGCTTTATTGGCAAGAAGTGAAAAAATCCAGTTAAGGATTGCGAGTGGTATTTTATGTTAAATACAGCTAATTTAATAATTATCAAGAAAACGATTACTAAAGTACTTATAATAATTAAATTATAAAGTTACAGAGAATAGGCATGACTGAAGACCAATATGAAGATTTTAGAATTCCGGAAATTAAGAAACAACAAATTGCCGAAGAGTTGATAGATGAGCAGTTAGTAGATGAAGATTGTGATGATGAGATTCCAGATATCCATTTTGATTTATCAGTAACTCCATCAGATCCAACATTAGAACTATTAGCGATGAAATTGGATTCAGAAGATCTAATAGTACCTTTCTATCAAAGAAAATTTGTTTGGAAAATTGAGCAAGCATCACGTTTGATCGAATCTTTTCTAATTGGTTTACCTGTACCCCAAGTATTTTTCTATGTAAATGATGAAGGAACATTAGAGATCATTGATGGACAACAACGAATCATGTCTATCAAATATTTTTTAGAAGGGTATTTTGGTGAGGAAGATGTTCAAGGAAAAAGAAAGGTTTTTGCATTAAAGGGGCTTTCTGATACATATTCTTATAATGGGAAAACCTTCAAAGATTTAGATAAAAAAGATCAAAGGAAGCTAAAAAACGCTACATTAAGAGCTATCAATATTAGACAATTAGCCCCTAGTACGAGTAATGATTGTGTTTTCCACATTTTTCAAAGATTAAATACTGGTGGAACACAGCTTAAACCTCAAGAAATTAGAAATGCTGTTTATAGAGGAAATATTGTTAAAGAATTACAAATACTAAATGAAAATCAACATTGGTTAAATATTCTTGGTTTTAAATTGCCACATAAAAATCAAAGAGATGTTGAATTAATTCTACGATTATTTGGGCTTTATCAAGATTGGGCTGACTATGAAAAACCAATGATTGGTTTTTTAAATAGAACAATGTATTCAAATAGAGAATTTGGCTCTGAGAAAGCAAGAACTTTTAAAGAAAAATTCCCTAAAGTTTGTGAAGCTATTTATAAGAATATTGATAAACCATTTAGACCTAAAGGGGTAATTAATACTGCAATGTTGGACTCTATCTTTACAGCTCTTTTACAAGTAGATGAGATTGATGCGGAAAGATTAGTAGAAAATTACAATAAATTAATTAAGGATGATGCATTTTTAGCGAATACTTTTGGTCCAACAGCTGATAATTCTGTATTGAAAAATAGAATACAGCTAGCTATTCAGTACTTGAACTAAGGTGTGAAATGAATTTTTCAGATCTTAAAAATGAGCTTTCTTATATTGATCATCTAGTTAAAGAACTAAATAGAGTTGCTCCTGCATCTAATACTGAAAATGACGTACTTAGAGGTGAGCTTTCAGGGTTATTATTGGTTGCTATATGTGCAGTTTACGAGAATGTCATAAAAAAAATTATGATTGAATATGCGGACTCTGTGCATGGTGATTTTTCACATTATATTGAGAAAAATTACAAAAAACTGAACAGTAAAATTTCCAAAGATGATCTTTGTAAGTATTTGAAATTATTTTCAAATACTAAAGCGACAAAATTTACAAATGAAATGTTAGCTGTACAAACTAGGCTAGGAGGAGTTCATCCAAATGAAAAGTATAGTTCCTTGCTAGATTGGAGGCATGCATATGCGCATTCTAAAGCACCTCAAACAACTATCGAAGAAGCGTATAAGCATCACAGGTATTCAAAGTATATTATTTATGCGTTTAATAAAGCTATAAATAGTTAGTCTGATTCTGCTAGAAGTAAAAGAAATTAGTCTTTATATATTTGACATCGTCTGTCAAATATATAAGGAAAAAACGCGTTCTCTAAATCGATCAGCATTACACTCTGCTGAATTGGCAATAGGATAGTACCGCGTAGACTTAGAAAATTAGTCTGGAACAATCAATATTACTTATATGTACAACAATTGGACACTAATTACAAGTTAGCTCCATCGAGTAATTTTATAGGATATTAATGCCTTTTACTATTTGAAAAATCAGCAATTAGTGAAATATTCCATACAGGATATTGGAAGTTTAAGTGTGTTACTGCTATTGAAATTTTAGATGATTTACGTAGAAGTCTCAATAATCTTGTCGTTAATACTAATTAGATAAAAGTCTGCTAAAAGTTTGAATTCAATCTTTTAGCGTTTCTAAAATTAACATAATACGCCCATACAAAACCCTTAAAAATTTAATTTATAAATCAATATTTTACTCAAAACCGTTCCAATATTCAGTATATTGGAGCAGTTTTCCTCGTGATCCTTCAAACACTATTTAACCGACACATTACTAGTGCCATTAAATCAACTCAATAATTTGATTAAATTATAAAAAAAGGAAGCAGAAGCTTCCTTTTTCATACCTAATTCTTAAATACCGTATTTCTCACGATAAGCTTGCATATTTGCTAAAGACTCTTTCTCGCCTTTTGCATCCAAATAATCCATTAAATCTTTCATAGTAATCAGTGCATGCACAGGAATTTCTAACTCTTTTTGAACTTCTTGAATTGCAGAAAGCTCACCTTGACCACACTCTTGGCGGTCTAGTGCAACCAATACGCCAGCAATGATTGCGCCCGCATTTTTTAAAATCGTTACAACTTCACGAATGGCTGTACCTGCGGTAATGACGTCATCAATAATCCAGACTTTTTTACCTTCAACCGCAGCACCAACTAAAACGCCGCCCTCACCATGATCTTTAGCTTCTTTACGATTAAAGCCCCATGGCACACTTTTGTTATGTACTTGCGACAAGGCAACAGCAGTTGCTGCCACAAATGGAATTCCCTTGTAAGCAGGGCCAAAAATAACATCAACATTTTCACATTGTATTAATTTGTCGGCATAGCCTTGTGCTAAAAGAGATAAAGCTTCACCATCATTAAGTAGGCCTGCATTAAAAAAATAAGGACTCACACGTCCAGATTTTAAAGTAAACTCACCAAATTTAAGCACACCGCGTGATAATGCGAGTTCGATAAATGCTTGCGGGTTAAATGACACAGGCGTTGTCATGAGGTGCTCCAAATTCACAATTGAGGTTAAATTTTCGCATGATACCAAAGGATCAGTATCCAAGTGATGTAAAAATTCTTCGAGTCGTTTCCATTAACGTAAATGGCTTGCGTTCTTCGGTGACGAAAGGCTTACTTGAATGGTTAGAACAATCAGATGCCGATGTCGTATGCATGCAGGAAAGCCGCATTACCCATGAACAATGGACTGAAAAATTTAGACCCGAAGGGTGGCATACCCATCTATTTCCAGCAGAGCGTGCAGGTTATGCAGGAACTGCCATATATAGCCGCTTACCCTTTGTCTCTGTTAAAGACGGTTTAGGGTTTGAACTGGCTGACAGTCAAGGTCGCTTTATTTCTGCTGAATTTGATCTAGGTTTGTCACATCCGGTACATATTGCGTCATTATACTTACCTTCAGGCTCAAGTGGTGAAGAAGCGCAAGCCCGTAAAGATTTATTTTTAGGTGAATACGCGAAAATCTTAAAACAATGGCGTGATGAAAATAAGTCAGTCATCATTTGTGGTGACTACAACATTGTTCATAAACGGATTGATATTAAAAATTGGTCGGGTAACCAAAAATCATCTGGCTGTTTGCCGCATGAACGCGCATGGCTTGATCATATTTATGATGAACTTGGTTATGTTGACACATTCCGCGTTGTTCGAGCAGAAGCAGAACTTTATTCATGGTGGTCAAATCGCGGTCAAGCTCGTGCAAAAAATGTTGGGTGGCGTATTGACTATCAAGCCTGTTCACCAGACTGGCAAGCACGTACAGTTAATGCATGGGTCTATAAAGATCAATGGTTTAGTGACCATGCACCAGTTATTATTGACTATAAAATTCAAGATTAAGTGAACAACTGTTCACTTAACTTGTCGTTTTCGCTTACAGCATCTGTCGTTTTTGAGTATTTTTCTTACACAGCTTTAACGGCATTATAGCTGCACGGCACAGGGAAGCAGTCAGGATGACGCAAAAGGATAGGACGCCGTAGGAAGATAAAATAAACTTATGATAAGTTTATTTGCAAGGATGTGACATTGGACGTTGAAATGAGACCCGCATGATCAGGATGATTAAATGCGGGTTTTCTCTTTTCAATCTCTTATTTTTTGCGCTAAGTTCTTTTAGTTTTAACTTCTTCTTATTAAGCCCATTATCGCTTTGTCTTATGACAATAACATGACATTTCTCTTTCGATTAATCATAATTTTTCATTTGTTTTAAAAGTATCTGTATAAAGTAGTGCTCAAATGCTTTTTGGGTTAGGCTGTGTGCTCTCTCTTTTTGACATGGTCCGATAAAATGTTAAAAATTTATGGAATCAAAAACTGTAATTCAATGAAAAAAGCATTTGATGCTTTACAAGCCAAAGGGCTTAACTATGATTTTCATGATTATAAAAAACAAGGGATCGATGCAGATACTCTAAAAATCTGGTTAAAAGAAATTGGGCAAGATACGGTTTTAAACAAAAAAGGAACCACTTGGCGCAAGTTATCAGAAGAAGAACAAACGCGTGCGTTAAGCAGTGAAGACCATCTTATTGAAGCACTTATTGCTCAACCAAGTTTAATTAAAAGACCCGTTTTACAAACCTCCCAAGGTTTTATCGTCGGTTTTGATGAAACAACCTATCAAAATATCCAAGCATAAAAAAACGAGCCATTTGGCTCGTTTTTTTTATTAAAACTTTTAGTTAGCGCGAATCCACGTTTGGTTACGACCAAGGGCAGAAACGCCAATATAGCCACGCAATTTAAGCTTCTTACCGCCGTCTGTTAACTCACCTTTTAATTTGTAAGTTTTGCCAGATTTAGGATCTAAAATCGTACCGTTTTCATAACTGTTGCCACCTACATTTTTTAAATTATGTACAATGGTGACGCCTTTTAGCGGTTTATTTTTGTACGGACCTTCACATTTTGTACAAGCGTTTTCTTCGCCTGGTGTCAAAATGTTTTGAATAGTAGCAGTTAAGGTTCCATCCTTCTGTTCCGTAAATTTAACTACGGCTTTTGGCTTATTGGTCTGATCATCAATTGTTTTCCATACCGTTCCATTGAGTGTATCAGCCGCATTGGCAAATGCAGCCATACCAATGAGTCCTAAAGCTAAAGCAATCTTTTTCATTTTTGTAATATCCTTGGGTCTTTCAAGATTTTAGTATTCAGAAGTCGCAAAGATATTGCAATTTTTGAATGTGACTGTTTCGTGTAACCTTGTAATCTTGCAAAATAAAATTTACAAGAAAACAAGAAACTAGCATAAAAATGGATGCTCTATGAATATATCAAATGTTTGGAAATATTACTTTACAGAAACTTTTCTTAAAACAACAATTCGCAAGCCAAGTCAGCTAAATTTACCGCCTACTGCCTTACGTCCTGTTTTAGACCAAATGTGTCGTGCTTTTCCACGACAAAAAAATGTCTCTGTTCGCCCAATTCGGCTAGCAGGCATTAAAGGTGAAGAAATCAAACCACAAGATCATGCTACTCAGCTGATTTTTCACATTCACGGCGGTGCTTTTTTTCTTGGTAGTGTCAAAACACACCATGCTTTTATGACAGATTTGGCCGCTCGCACCCAAATGCAGGTTATTCATGTAGATTATCCGCTTGCGCCTGAACACCCGTACCCTGAGGCAACTGAAGCTCTATATGACATCTATCAATCTTTAGTAGTACAAGGCGTTCAGCCAAAAGATATTATTTTATCGGGTGATTCATGCGGAGCAAATTTAGCACTGGCGCTTTGCTTACGCTTAAAAGAACAACCTGAAATCATGCCAAGTGGTCTGATTTTATTATCTCCATTTCTGGATTTAACGCTAACCAGCGAGTCTCTTAGATATAACCAGAAACATGATGCCCTGCTTTCGCTTGAAGCCCTGCAAACAGGGATCCAACATTATATTGGTAATCAAATTGCAGCTGACGACCCACGTGTTTCACCTATTTTCGATGACTTGCATGGCCTACCGCCGACTTTGATTCAAGTAGGTTCTAAAGAAATATTATTAGATGATGCCAAGCGCTTTAGAGAAAAAGCCGAAGATGCAGGTGTTAAAGTTCAATTCAAACTTTATACAGGTATGTGGCATAACTTCCAGATGTTCAATGCATGGTTTGATGAGGCTAAACAAGCATTGGCAGATATTGCTGAATTTGCCCATGAGCTCGATAAAAATTAATTTATCTATAAATGATGTGAATAGTCCCGCAAACTTTTCACATCATTATCTTTATAAAAAAGTCATCATGTATAAATTGAAAATCATGTTATGTTTAAAATATAAATTATTTAAACAATCCAATTTTAGGATGGTCCAACAAAGAGGCATCTATATTTAGGAGCCCTTACTTATTATGAAAAGTCGTTTAATCACTCGTCCAATACATAGAATAAAACAGGTGATAATCGATTTCATCCACCATAATCACATCATCAACTGGACACCATTACAAAAAAGCGCACTCATGCTCACACTTGCTTGTGCAATGAATTTTAGTTGGATCTTGTGGAAAGCTTATATTTTAATTACTCCAGATATCTGGCAATGGGCAAATTTACCTTTAGTTGAGTCGCAAATCCGGCTCAATCTATTCACCTTATTTTTATTAGTTTTACTGATTATTTCCTGCTATTGCTATAAAAATGATGAATGGGCTCAAAGAATTATTCCTTTCATTAGTGTGCAGTTTTTTGCACTCATGCTATGCCACGATGGATATTTAATTGGAAGTATTAGTCCCGCCACTATGGTCGGTTATGTCGGTACCATTGGTGTAGGACTCGTGTTATTTGACCGAAAAATTGTTTATAGCGCTCTCGTACCTGCAACGATTATTTTAACGGTATGTACGTATTTAAGTATGAGAGGCACTTTATCTTATGCGCCGTTATTTAATCTTATTGCTATGCAACGTGCTCAAACCAATCCTTTTTGGCTGGGAAGTATGGCATTTTTTATTATGCCGATTTTATTGGCCTGTTTTGTTTTATTTGAAATATTATTGACCCAATGGCGCCAGCGCGAAACTTATATTCAACGTTTAAGTCAACTTGACCCATTAACCAATGTATTAAACAGACGCAGTTTAAATACGCATTTAGAGTCACTACACCAACAGCAATTTGATTATGCGGTGGTACTTCTGGATATTGATCATTTTAAAAAAATTAATGATATTTATGGGCATCACCAAGGCGATCAGGTTTTAATTGAAATCGCTCAATGTCTGTCAAAAAACTTGCGTAATGAAGATATTATTGGCAGGTTTGGTGGAGAAGAATTTATTTTATTATTGCCCCATACCGATATTATTCAAGCAGAAAAAATTGCTGAGCGTTGCCGTCACGCTTTAGAAGAACTGCCAGTTTTTAGTGCTCAAAATAATCCCATTCATATTAGTGCAAGTTTTGGAATAAGTAGTTCAGCTTTTGCACAAGACCCTTATCTTGTTATCCGACAGGCAGACCAAGCCCTCTACGCGGTAAAAGCTTCGGGACGTAATCAGGTGCGCACATTTCATCAGATCGAAGCTATTAATACCTTATGATTCTTTTAGTTTCGCCAAGTTCGCGAGTTGCTGCAAAAGCTCTTGCTGACTAAAGGCACCAGTTAAACGCAAAGCACGAATTTCTTTTTGCTCTGGGTTTAAAAATAGATACGTTGGTGGCCCTAAAATATTCCATTGTTTGAGTAGAGCTTCATGCGACTGATCATAATGGCTCAAATCAAGCTTAATTAAATAATATGGCGCAAGAGCAGATTGAACCTCGGGTGCTTTTAAAATACGGTGCTCAATCGGTTGGCAAGCAACACACCAGTCTGCATAGACATCAATCACAATGGCCCGATCAGCAGGTGCTGCTGCTAAAATCTTTTGGAAATCTGCCGCGCTAGCCGCAACATGCCACTCGGCCATGTGGTCAGAACTTTGCAAATTTCGATTTTGAATATGTTGATATTGGTTATAGGCTACAAAAGGTGTAACGACTAACAATAAGATGGCGTAGAGCCATTGTAGCTGTCCCTTTTTCCAGAAAAGCTGATAAAGCGAATAGACAATAAAAGCGAGTCCTAATACGAGACTAAGTACTTGCATGCCCCAATCTGGCAATAAAGGACGAATAAAGTAGAGGCTTAAGCCCAACATCAGAAAAGCAAAAATTACTTTAATCTGATGCATCCAATCGCCCGCTTTAGGTAAGAATTTTGCACCTAAAATACTTGCCAGTAACAACGGAATTCCCATTCCAAAACCTAGACAGAATAAAAGCAAAGCGCCTTGCCATTGGTTTTGTGTTTGAGAAATAAATAATAAAGTTCCAGCGAGTGGTGCAGTCATACAAGGACCCACCAAGAGCGCAGAAACCACACCCATGACACCAGCACCGATCAAGGTACCGCCTTGTTGCATGGACTGAATGCGGTCAAGTCGGTTTAACCATGTTTGTGGCAAACGAAGCTCAAACAAGCCAAATAGATTCAGAGCAAATACGATAAACAACAAACTAAAAGCAATTAAAGTAGCAGGCTGTTGTAGCCAGCGTTGGAAATTCAAGCCTGCTGAAGAAGCAATTAAACCTAAACCTGCATAAACCAATGCCATGCTACAGACAAAAGTAAGTGCAATAGCCCAAGCTTTTAAGCCTTTATGCTCTCGAATAATTAACGAAGTTAAAATAGGAAGCATCGGTAAAGAACATGGCGTAAATGCGAGCAGCATGCCTAAACCTAGAAATAATAAAATCCCATACCAAAGTGAGTGTTCAATTAACTTCGCTGACCAGATCTGATCTTGTGCAATTTGTGGTGTAGTTGTATCAACAGCCGTCTGTGTACTCTGCTCTTTTTCTAAAGTTCCTGAAGAAGCGTCTGTTTGTGTATTTGCTAAATCCAGCAAACGTTTTGGTGCTGTTCCAGCTTGGTTTTGTACACCAACTAAACCATCTGCATCAGTTTGAAACTCAATGGTTTGTGGTGGGTAACAAATCCGATCTTTGGCACAGCCCTGCCAAGTCACACTATAGTGTTCAGAAGGTTTCGTCTTAATTTGGAAATTAACTTGATTGTAGTAAACCTGACTTTGCCCATAATTTTCATCATATTGAGCAACAGCTTTAGGTAACTTTAAAGCTAAAGGTTGAGTACCTTGTTGTACGGTAAATTTATGCTGATATAGATAGTAATTTGGCTGAATCTGCCAAGATAAATTCGCAGTATGCGACTCAGAAGATTCAACCGAAAATGAAAAAGCTTGTTCAGGTGACAATAACTTGTCCTGCGCAAAGATAAATTGGCTAAGTACAAGCGAAACAATTGCCAGAAAATAAATGATTCCTTGCTGAATAAACTTTTTCATTAACATCTAATCAATCGTTCTTTAAAACAAGAACGATACGCCTAAGCCACCGTTATAACTCTTATCTTGCCCGTTTAAATCTACCCCTACACTTGCATCAAGCTGAGTACGATTATTTACCGCATAAACCAGACCTGTACCTAGACCATATTCATAGTCTTGGCTTTCAGCTTTACGGTAAATGAACTCGGAATAACCTGAGAGCTTACCTGCGATTTTATAGTCAATAGTTGGTACAGCTGTAACTGCCCAATCACTATTTTGCACTTCATAGCGCATGGTAATTGAAGTACCTACTAAATCACTATATTGGTAAGCTACCGCAGAGGTAAGACTATAAATGTCGTCATGTGCCGTAAACTCATCATTTCCAGTTGCAATGATCGCCTCAGCCAACACTGCCATAGACAGTCTGTCATCTTTTAAATCAATCGCTTTTTTTAAACCGATGCTTACGTCACCAAAGCCCGAAGTATCATTTTTTTTGCCAGCACGTTTAGTCTGAGTCCAGGCTGGACCCTGCCATCCTAACTGTAATTCTAAGTCACGACCTAAACCTGTACGGAACAACATGTCCTGATTTAAGGTTACAGTCTTTTCTTTAACACCATCAACAGTTGCTTCAGTATAGGTTACGCTTGGTAAACCTTGCTCCCAAGCCAAATTACCTACAGGGGTAATTCCCGTCCCCATTCCTGCCCCTGGGCGGTCAAACGAGAACTCTGCTGCGAAGGTACTTCCGGCAGCAACAGTTGTAAGAGCAAAAGTTAAAATTTGAACTATTTTCATTCTAATATCCAATTAAGTAGTTAATTCTTTTGACATCTTTGCCCCGTGACGGCGCAATAACTCTAATGTTTCACGCTCTTCTTCAAGCGATTCTGCCCAATCTATTTCATCAAAATCACAATCAAAAAATAACTGACTGATCGAAGATAAAATAGTGAGTCCTTCTTCATCACGTGTGTTTGGATCTACTTTTTCATCAAGTAAACGTTGAACGGCTGGCGCACATGCTGAGCTTGCAGCATCCCATAACGGACCATAGAACTCTTCTGCATCCCAAAGATATACATTGGCTTTGGCCTGAATCAAAGCTTCGAGAATATCGAGGTAAACTTGCAATGCTTGTTGCTTTTCTTCTTTTGATAATGGTGTACCTGCTTCATAAGCTTCTGATACATTTTCCCACCATTTAAAAATTCCGTCACAGATAATTGATACAGGTGGTCCTTGTTCCGGATCAATAAAGTTCGGATCAAGTCCGTCAGCAAGTAATTTCTGCACTTGCGCGAGTTCTAATTCTTCTATGGCTTTAATTAAAGCTTGCTGCTGGGTGGTTAACATGACCATCTCTCAAAAATATATTAGGGCTATTATGCCTAATCTCTTCTCCAGATTTTAGAGGTTGATTGCATAGCATTGCAAACCTAATGTTGTGAATAGTTTTATTTTCATCAAATATAAAAAAAGCCCCGAAGGGCTTTTTAGCATTTTTAATTAAACTTCATCATCAATGAATTCTGGTTGCCCACCTCTCGGGTGTTCTTTTTTCTCAAAAGTATGTTCGAGGCTACGTTTTAATTTTTCAATCGCGCCATGAATTGAAGCATCAATATTGCCTGCTTTATGGTGCACTGCAACTGGTTTCAAACCTGAAGGACGTGCTTCGATCATACATTGGATGTCTTTGTCGCCACTTTTATCCCCATTTTCATCACTAAAATGAACCGAGAAATGTGTAATACGTTCGCTATGACGTTGAAATTCTTGAGTAAGTTCTGCACGTACATAAGTAATTAAACGTTCACTATTATGGATGTTTTTATCTGTGCGGATTTCAATATTCATAAATACCATCCTCTCTTTCTTACTGTGGATCTTTTCTATGCAAAACTTTTTTATCTTGGCATGTTTTAAGCATGCATAAATCGAGTTTAATTGTACAGTTTGACGGTGTAATGGTTTTTTATCTCCTCACTTGACCGTATTGTTTTGGAGTGTTTTAGAAGATCTTCTATCTTCAATATCAGTCCATCTATAAAAATATGCAAGCTGATTTTTTAAATTTTTATGAAAATTCGAACAAAAGGAGAACAATCGTGCTTGAATCTTATCTATCTGGAGCCGAGCTTATTGAGCAAATTCAAAAATCTCCTTATTCACGTGATTTAATCGGTTATCACGGAAAACCGCCACAGGTTCAGTGGCCTAATCACGCCAAAATTGCCATCCAGTTTGTTCTTAATTATGAAGAAGGTGGCGAAAAACATATTGAGCACGGCGATGATGGCTCAGAACAGTTTTTATCAGAGATTATTGGTGCTGCAAGCTACCCAGCCAAACATATGTCGATGGACTCAATGTACGAATATGGTTCACGTGCTGGCTTTTGGCGTATTCATGCTGAATTCCAAAAACGTAAGCTTCCAATGACCATTTTCGGAGTTGCCATGGCGCTTGCCCGCAACCCGTATATTGCGGAAGCCATTAAGCAAGCTGATTATGATGTAGTGTCTCATGGCTACCGCTGGCTTCACTATCAAGATACTGATATCGAACTAGAAAAACAGCATATAGAACAAGCTTTATCTGTTTTAGAAAACTTGTTTGGAAATAAAGTGATAGGTTGGTACACCGGACGTGACAGTCCCAATACTCGTCAGTTACTTGCAGAGTTCCCACAAATACAATATGACTCTGATTATTATGGTGATGACCTGCCTTTTTGGGTGACTCTGACCGATGTTTCTGGTGCATCCCGCCCACATTTAATTATTCCTTACACCTTGGAATGTAACGACATGAAGTTCTGTTCACCGGGAGGTTTTAATCACTCGGAGCAGTTTTTCCAATATTTAAAAGATAGCTTTGATGTGCTGTACGCAGAAGGTGAAACTGCACCAAAAATGATGTCAATTGGAATGCATTGCCGTATTTTAGGGCGGCCCGGCCGTTTTAAAGCATTACAAAAATTCCTCGATTATATTCAAATGCATGATCGGGTCTGGATATGTCGACGTCAGGATATCGCTGAACATTGGTATAAAAATCACATAACTGAATAATTGATTTTTAAATTTTTAAAATTCATAAGTTAATCACAAACCACTATTGGCACTGTTATTGCTAAAAACTCTATATCACGACAATGAGTTTAGGAATAACAGTGTTTTTAGCCGAGTTTAATCAAGCCCCACCCGCACAACTCAAGACTTTGTTAAAAAACTGTGTCCACATTCCCGCATGGGCCGAAAAAATCATCTCAGAACGTCCCTATTTATCAAAAGCATCTCTTCTGGAATATGCAGAAAATTTAAGTCAAATGTGGACTTGGCAAGAGATAGAAGCGGCTTTAGCAACCCACCCCAAAATTGGTGAACGGCAGGCAAAAAATCAGCTCAATGCAAAAGAGCAACATTTTTCAAATCAAGAACAGGCCGGCATTTCTCTAGATGAGAAAACGCAGCAAGCCCTACCGCAAGGCAATCTCGATTATGAACAAAAATTTGGCTTCATTTTTTTAATTAAAGCAGCAGGCTTAAGTAGCGAAGAGATTTTAAAAAATCTACATGACCGTCTTCAAAATGATTTAGCCACAGAAAAAATAATTGTACATGAGCAACTCGCAGCGATTGCCCTCTTACGTCTTTCTCAGGAAATACAAGCATGATCAGCACTCATATTTTAGATACGAATTTAGGCAAACCAGCTGCACACGTAGAAGTGAAGTTATTTCATGCAGAAACCCATGAGCTGATTGCGACAGCAACCACCAATCAAGATGGTCGAGTGAGTGATTTTGAACTAAAAGACTTGACTAAAGGGGCGTATCAACTTGAATTTGAAATTGCGCCTTATTTTTCATCGCAACAAGTCAAAACTTTTTTCCCGCGTGTTTGCATTCAATTTTTTATAGAAGACATTAATCAGCATTACCACATTCCCTTACTGATCAGCCCGTTTGCTTACTCCACTTATCGCGGCAGTTAAAAACAGAATATAGATAGGAGAAAAATATGAATAGTCAGCAAAAAACCTCTATTTCTCCAGAGCATGAATATTTAGGAATATCCAAAAGTTTTGCTTACGGGTTACAACATGTCCTGACCATGTATGGTGGCATTGTAGCCCCACCCCTGATTATTGGAACAGCAGCTGGATTAAGCTCAGCACAAGTCGGAATGTTAATTGCGGCTGCGCTATTTGTAGGTGGACTGGCAACACTCATACAAACGATTGGAACCAAATATTTAGGAGCCAAATTACCTTTAGTTCAGGGCGTGTCTTTTGCGGGTGTGGCAACCATGGTGGCCATTATCACCACAGGAGGCGGCCTACCTGCGGTGTACGGTGCGGTCATTGCCGCATCTCTGATTGGACTATGTCTTGCGCCTTATTTTTCTAAAATTATTCGATTTTTTCCACCTGTGGTGACGGGGTGCGTCATCACGATTATTGGTTTATCTCTATTACCCGTCGCAGTTCGCTGGATGATGGGTGGTAACAATAAAGCACCCAACTGGGGTAGCGTAGAAAATATCTCTTTGGCCTTACTTACTTTAGGTATTGTGATTGTTCTAAATATGCTGCCTCAAGCCAGCATTCGCAGGTTATCGATTTTATTGGCAATTGTTGCAGGCACTATACTGGCCTACTTCATGGGTTTTGGTGATTTTAGTCAAGTGAGCTCTGGTGCATGGGTTCAATTCCCACACTTATTTGCATTTGGTTTGCCAACATTCGAGTTAAGCGCAATCTTGTCAATGTTGATTGTGACCTTAGTCATCATGACGGAAACCACAGCCGATATTATTGCTGTCGGAGACATTGTAGGAACTGAAGTCGATTCGAAACGTATCGCCAATGGTGTTCGTGCAGATATGTTTTCAAGTGCTTTCGCCCCTCTCTTTGGTTCGTTCATGCAAAGCGCTTTTGCCCAGAATGTTGGACTGGTTGCGATTACAGGCATAAAAAGCCGATTTGTAGTGGCAGCAGGTGGATTCATCCTGATTATTTTGGGGCTACTCCCTATTATGGGGCGTTTAATTGCAGCGATTCCAATGCCCGTACTTGGTGGTGCAGGTTTAGTCTTATTTGGGTCAGTTGCAGCGAGCGGAATTCGCACTTTGGCAAAAATAGATTATAACGATCAGAAAAATTTAATTATTGTCGCGACTGCTTTATCTGCTGGTATGATTCCAATTATTAACCATGAGTTTTATGCCCATTTTCCTGTTTGGGTACAAACTTTGTTCCATTCAGGCATTAGTTCAACTTGTATTTTTGCTATCTTGTTGAATTTGTTATTTAATCATTTACCTACATTTCGCAGCTCGCGTACCCCACATTTAAGCCAAACAATAAAGACACAAAATACACATTAATAATTCAGTTTTTAGCGCCCCACTTCGGTGGGCCTTTTTTTAACCGTTGATCAAATTTGGCTTCATTTTTGCTTAAGACAATGTATCCTTAGCATGCTTTATTTGGGGGGAGATCATTTAAATGCAATTAAAGCAACTTGCGGCAACTTGTGCCTTGTTATCTGCAACTGCCATGGTTCAGGCAAAACCAATCTGGCAAGATTTTAGCGTGACTGGACTTTATGGTGAAAACTATGAAGTTGTAGATGAAAAAGAAACCACGATTACTTTGGAATATGCAGCGAAAGTTAAATACGCTGATGTGTTTTTCTTCATGGACCACATGCGTGGTGAAGACGATCATAAAAGTACATATTTTGAGTTATCACCACGTTTAAGCTTAGGCGAAGTGTCAGGTAAAAAACTGGCGTATGGTCCAGTAAAAGATGTGTTGATCAGTACCACTTGGGAAAGTAACACTCAAAGCGGCCAAAACTTCGATAACTTCCTTTATGGTTTTGCAGTTGATTTAGATATCCCATATTTCCAATATGCAAATTTAAACTTCTACCGTGCAAATAATGAGAAAACTGACGACGATTACCAAATGACGTTTGTTTATGGCATTCCATTTAAACTCGCATCTGAAGATTTCTTGGTAGATGGTTTCCTTGACTGGTCAACTGCAGAAGATGACCATGCCAGCGAGTTAAACTGGACCACCCAATGGAAATGGAATGTAGGTAAACACATTTCTCCTGACACACGTTTATACCTCGGTATTGAGCACTCTGTGTGGAATAACAAATTCGGTATTAAAGGTGCTGACGAAAATAACGTAAGCGCATTGGTAAAATACCACTTCTAAGACTCTAATTTAGAAGATAAAACAGCAAGGAAAATTCCTTGCTGTTTTTATTTTAATCGAGTGGATTACCCACAATATTACTAATAATCCCCTGCATAATATGTCCACCTTGTTCACGGCGTAATTCTGCATACCACGCGTGTGTAACACTTTCATCTTTCATATGGGTCACATCACAGCGTTTACGTGCACGAAGTACTAATTCATTTGCACGTTCATTGCGTTTGTTTTGATAGCGACGTAAAGCATCTTCGATACCTAAAGTGTTAATTTGCAGAGAACGCGCTAAATAAATAGCATCTTCCATCGCTTGGCAACCGCCTTGCCCAATATCAGGTGTCGTACTATGGGCAGCATCACCCAAAATCACCACGCGGCCTTTATAAAACTGAGTGAACGGCTCAATATCATGTATTTCTACGCGATTGGTCTTTTGCGGATCTAAACGTTCAATGAGCTGCTGTACTGGCAAGCACCAATCAGCAAAATATTGTTTTAAAAGTTTTTTATATTCATCTCGATTATTTTCTAAACCTGCTGGTAAAGGCACATCTAAAAAGAAATAGAATTTCCCATCCGCAACTGGCATCAGAGAGGCACGCTTGCCTTCCCCCACATAAGTTGTCCATTGCTCGGCCGGTGCTAAATCTTCAGATATTTCAACCAGACCATTCCAGTTTACATAACCCGCGTAACGGCGCTGTACTTGCTGGCCCAACACATAGGCCCGTGTAAGAGAGTGAGTGCCATCTGCCCCAATTACTAAATCGGCTTGTGTAGAGCTACCATCAGCAAAATGCACCTCAACAAAATCAGCGTTGTCATCAAGATTGACCATTTTTTTGCCTAAATAAATCTGATCTCGGCCAAATTCATCCATCAGCATGTTTTGTAAATCGGCGCGTGCAACTGGATAAGGTCTTTGCCCTACTTCTTCAATTAATGGCAGTAAACTGAATTGTGTCATCACATCTCCAGTTAAACCATCGACATAGGCCAAGTCATCCATTTGTCCACCAAGTTGAGCGATTTTCTCGGTTAATCCCAGATAGTTTAGACATTTCACACCATTCGACCACAGCGAAATTGCCGCGCCGACAGGAAGAATTTTTTCAGTTTGCTCATAAATACGAACTTGATGACCAAATTTCTTTAATGCAATGCCTGTGGTTAGACCTCCCATTCCCGCACCAATAATCACCACATTCATAACACTCTCCTATAGATATTCACCTATAGGGTGCTTATGCTAAAAACATGCCATCGTTCAAAATTTATTTAGCTTTTCCACAAAACTGGCATGCACCATGCTTATATATTTAAGGATAAAACTCGTCTTAGCACGCTCAGTGTTAGGGCTGTTTTAAATGAAAAATCATGTTTTTAATAAGAAATACGGATACTCCATTATGGCAACACTGCACGCTCCAGCTTTTGAACTTCCTGAAATTTTGAATACAAAAACTAATTTGGCAGATGCCCGAATTGGTGCACAAATCATTGAGTGTTCAGATGATTTTTTTGCCGAAGCAAAGCGTATGCTGCAATTTGAAGCACCTGTTTTTGTTGAAGATAAATTTGATGACAACGGCAAATGGATGGACGGTTGGGAAACGCGCCGTAAGCGTCATGCAGGCTATGACTGGTGTATTGTAAAGCTTGGTGTGAGTGGGAAAATCAGTGCACTTGATATTGATACCAGCTTTTTTACAGGAAATTATCCTGCATCTGCATCATTAGAAGCTTGTTATGCACCAAATGATGACCTTACAGGAGCAAAATGGGAAAGTATTTTAGGAAATACTGAGCTAGGCCCAAGCCAACATCATATTTTTATGGTCAATAATGATGCACTTTTCACTCACATACGCCTCAATATTTTCCCAGATGGTGGAATCGCCCGTTTACGTGTCTATGGGGAAGTTCATATTCAGGTGACTGACAGCGAGCAAACACTCGATTTATTGGCCCTAGAAAATGGCGGTCGCGTAGTAGCGTATAGCGATGCCCATTTTGGACATCCACGTAATTTGATTAACCCAGGCCGTGGAGTCAACATGGGAGATGGATGGGAAACCAAACGTCGCCGAGCACCGGGTTATGACTGGTGTATTCTTGCATTAGGTAAAAGCGGAAAAATTGAGAAGCTTGAAATTGATACGGCTCACTTTAAAGGAAACTTTCCTGCCCAAGTCTCCATTCAGGCGGTTTATCTTGAAAATGCAACAGATGCACAATTAATTCCACAGAGTATGTTCTGGTCTTATTTACTTGAAGCTCAACCTATGCAAATGGACCATATTCATGAATATGTAAATGAAATTTTGCAGCATGAAAAAATCTCTCATATTCGTATTAACATGATTCCAGATGGCGGCATTAGCCGTGTACGTTTATGGGGAAAAATTGCCAAGTCATGATCATGAATAATGTCCAAATTCAACCCTTAACCATTGAGAGCTTTCAGCCCTTTGGAGAAGTCATTTGTTGTGACGGGCATGACTTTTTTCATATTAATGATGCCCACACCGAGCGCTACCACGCGCTCGTTGAAACAGAAATTGAAGGTGAAGCAAAAGCAGGGATTAGTATTTTTCGGAATATTAAGACCAGCGTTTTACCTCTGGAAATTTCGATGCTTGAGCGTCATCCGAAAGGTTCTCAAGCATTTATCCCCTTACAACAACAAAAGTTTTTAATTATTGTGGCACCTGCTTTGGACAAGAATATTCCCGATATTTCAAAGCTATGTGCATTTATTTCGAATGGAAAGCAAAGCATTAATTACCGCGCAGGTACATGGCATCATCCACTACTTACCTTTGAAGCACCGAGTGATTTTGCAGTAGTGGATCGAATTGGAGGCGGAGCAAATTGTGATGTTTTTCAATTTCTACACGCTATAAAAATTACTGTCTAAATTCAAATATACAGATCTATCTATTTAAGTTTAATGTTCTAAACATCAATGCTAGCAACCGTTGTGGTGATTTCCAACAATTTAGGTTTACATAAAAAAAATCCCCGCTCAACTGGCGGGGACTTTTTTAATAGATTTTTTTAGACAGAAATATCTGCTAAATTGCCTTTTTGCTCAAGCCATTGCTTGCGGTCCGCGGAACGTTTTTTAGCAAGTAATTTATCAAGCAATCCTGCTGTTAAATGCGTATCGTCCAAATCAAGCTGCACCAAACGACGTGTATTTGGATCCATGGTCGTTTCACGTAGCTGAATCGCGTTCATCTCACCCAGTCCTTTGAATCGGGTAATTTGCGGATTTCTATTGCCTTTGACATTTTTCAAGATGACTTCAAGCTCGTCGTCATCAAGGGCATAATGTACATCTTTACCTATATCAATACGGAATAATGGTGGCATTGCTACAAACAGGTGACCTTCTTCAACCAATGCAGGAAAGTGTTTAACGAACAGCGCACATAACAAAGTCGCAATATGTAAACCATCTGAGTCCGCATCGGCCAAAATACAAACTTTGCCATAACGTAGCTCGGACAAATCATCACTACCCGGATCTACCCCAATTGCGATCGCAATATCGTGAACTTCTTGAGAAGCCAAGACTTCATCTGAAGAAACTTCCCAAGTATTTAAGATTTTTCCACGAATTGGCATAATCGCCTGAAAGTTTTTATTGCGTGCTTGCTTAGCACTGCCACCTGCTGAGTCGCCCTCAACAATAAATAATTCACTGTCTTCTCGCGTTTGCCCCACACAGTCAGCCAATTTACCCGGTAAAGCAGGCCCAGAAACAATCTTTTTACGCTCAACTTTTTTAGCCGCTTTTAAACGACGACCCGCTTTCGAAATCGCCATTTCTGCCAATTGCATGGCAATTTCAGCATGTTGGTTCAGCCAAAGTGAAAAAGCATCTTTAGCGATATTTAAAACGATATTAGCCGCTTCTCGGCTTGATAAACGTTCTTTGGTTTGACCCGAGAACTGAGGTTCCTGAAACTTGAGTGATAAAATATAGTTCACGCCATCCCAGACATCTTCTGCTGAAAGCTTCAGATTACGCGGTAACAAGTTACGTAACTCACAGAACTCACGTAATGCTTCGGTCACCCCTGAACGTAAACCGTTCACATGAGTACCGCCTTGGGCAGTAGGAATCAGGTTCACATAACTTTCTTGAACCTGCTCGCCGCCTTCTACATTCCAGCAAATTGCAAACTCACATGCCGCCCGATCTGCTTGTCCATAACTCACAAAAGCCGGATTTGGCAAGATTTCACGATCTTGCAATTCATCCATCAAATAGTCGACTAGCCCATTTTCAAATTGCCATTCGATTTTTTCATCATTAATTTGATCAATATAGATAACTTTTAAGCCTGCTGCTAAAACAGCTTTGGCTTTTAAGTTATGTTTGAGTGCTTTTAAAGCAAACTTCGGACTGTCGAAATATTTAGTTTCGGGCCAAAAATGTACGGTCGTACCTGTCGCACGTTTTGGGACTTTGCCTTCTAACACAGTTAAAGGAGCAACGGGTTCACCTTGCTCAAAAGCCATCTGGTAGAGATTGCCCTGACGTTGTACTTCTACCTCAACACGTGTTGATAAAGCATTAACAACAGAAATACCGACACCGTGTAAACCACCAGAAAACTGGTAATTATCAGTACTAAATTTACCACCAGCATGGAGCTTGGTCAGAATAATTTCGATACCGCTTTGGCCATACTCAGGATGAATATCAACCGGCATACCACGTCCATTATCTTCAACAGATAACGAACCATCTTTATAAACTGTGACACATATTTTGTCGGCATGACCCGCTAATGCTTCATCAACAGCATTATCAATAACTTCTTGGGCTAAATGGTTAGGTCGAGTCGTATCGGTATACATACCTGGACGACGACGAACAGGGTCTAAACCGGAAAGGACTTCAAGCGATTGAGCCGTATATTGTGTCACGTTGTACGTTTTCCTTATTTGATGGTGTGCGCAAAGAATTCGATCACTAACGGTAATTTTTCTTCAAAATCTTCCATAGCATGATTGCCATGAGCATCCGTCAAAATCAATGAGGATGGGGTTGCAGCACTATAATAGCGTTGTGCTTGACGATAATCCAAAATTTCGTCGCCTTGTTGCAACAAGACGAGTATTTTGTCGGCATTTTTAGGCTGTTTCAGTTCAAGTTGTTGTAACTGTCGTAACTGAACATGATCAATTAACCACTGATCGTTGACCATATAGGGCATGCTTTCAACTTGAAATAACTCATCAAACAACTTCCATGGTTGCATAGCAGGGTTAATCAGTACAGCCGGAATGTTATATTTCGCGACAAAATATGTCGCAAAAAAACCACCCAAACTACTTCCGACCAATGCAACATCATCCAGACTTTCAATAAGCTCTGAAACTTGCTCAACCACCTGATCTGGAGATCTATTTAGGTTTGGCAAATGCACTTTAATTCCTAATTCGCTACAATACTGCCTTAAGCTCAATCCTTTAATCGAAAGAGAGCTACTGTTAAAACCATGGAGGTAGATAATATTCATATATTTCCCTCTAAATTGAGACAAATTTCACAATTTTGTTCTCAGTTTGTATAGAAAAGCACAATTGTCAGACAAGAAAAACCACTCAACTAACCATTCATCAGTATTTTAAAAAAATGTGTTATTTAAACTACTAAGATGGAAACGTTTACTGCCGTTTATAAAAAGTACAGCTTAAAACGTCGGTTATAACGTATATGGGGAAAAGATATGCCGAGCTTAACACCACTACATGAGACTTATTGTAAATGGGATAGTACGCCACCTAGTCAGGCAGATGTATTAGAGGGTTTAGCTCAACTGTTCAGTACCAGCTTAAATGGTGTACATGAATTAATACAAGTCATTAATATTGAAGTATTAAAAAATGCTTTTGGTATTAGTACTCAAAATGCTAAAAACTTTCAAAAACGACCTTTAGTTCAAAAGGCATATCAGTTTTCTTATGGGGCCTTACAAAAATATGGTAGTTGCTTTTTAGCACCCAGCTTACGCCGTATTATTGAAAAGTTCCCAACACTCCATGAAAAGCCTTTGACACCAAGTCTTCATTTTTTAGTTGGAATCTTGAATGGTATTTTTGGGGATTACTTACTTAAACAGCACAGTCCTCTCGCCTTGCCAATGGTCCTATACGATCACTACGGAGCTATACAACAAGGTGAGCTTGCGGGTCGTATTGTGATTTTAGTTCATGGTTTGTGTATGAACCATCTGACTTGGTCAAATGCACATTATGGCGGCATTGGGGAACGCTTATTAGCCCAGCGTGACCATAACACGATGTTGTATTTAAATTACAATACAGGCCGCCGTATTTCAGCCAATGGACGCAGTTTCTCAAATTTATTAGAAGACCTAGTACAGCGTAACCCAAGAATTACCAGCATTGATGTGATTGGCCATAGTATGGGCGGACTCGTTTCCCGCAGTGCGCTGTTTTACGGCAAACAAAATATGTACCAATGGATTCATATGGTTGAGAATCTGGTTTGTATTGGCTCTCCACATCATGGTGCAGTCTTAGAGCGTTTTGGTTTTACCATACAAGATAAACTAGGGGCTTTCCCTTTTGTAGGTTTACTGGGTCAACTGGTCAATATTCGCAGTGACGGTATCTTAGATTTACGACATGGCAGTGTTCGTGATGACGACTGGGAATATATGGATGCCCGTATTGGCATGATGGATGATAACCGTGCCCCTGCTCCTTTGCCCTCTCATATCAATACCTTTTTAGTGGCAGGCACCCTCGAGTTTGAAAAAGTGCGTAATAAAGCACTCACTGTGATTGGTGACTACTTGGTAAGTATTAAAAGCGCGCTGGGTGAACATCCAAATCCACGTTTTCAACTTAAAGTGCCAGATTCACATAAAGCCGTATTTTATGGCTTAAACCACTTTGAAATTCAATATCATTCAAGCGTTGCCGAACAGATCACTCGCTGGTTATATCCTCATGTTAATGATTACGTGCAAGAAGGTATCCAAACCCATATTATTGATATGCCGAACTATACGCTCGAAGATTTAGAAGGAATTGTAGAGACGTAAAAAAAAGCCCAACTTATGTTGGGCTTTTTTATAGAATCTGAAATATTTTAAAAAGAGCTCTATAACTATTATTTATCTTTAAAAAATAAGTTGTCTTTACTATCTAAAATTTCATCAGAATAAAGATAGTATTTTCCTTTCTTAAAGACTACTTTTCCTAACTTTTCACCACTTTGAACATTAAAGAAATATAGCTCGTTATTTTTCTCTTTCACTTTGCACATATAGGATTTATCAACCTGAAAACCAATAATAGAGTACACACATTTTTTTGGTGCTAATGTTAAAGTTGACTCTATCGTCGCAACATTTCCACTAGGTAGCTCCTCTGAACTATAATAGTGATATGTACCATTCCATATTTCTGTATTTGCAAATGTATGATTAGCAAATAGTAAAATTAAGAATAATATTAAATATTTCATGTTATTTCCGCAGCATTTTAATTAAATCACTTCCATCATCATATTTTATATTTCCTATTTTTTTACAAGAAGATTCTTTATCAATAACAAAGTTAATAAATTCTGAGTATTGATGATATTCAACTTTAACTGTTAGTAAATTATCCGTATCCTGTAATATCTTATATTTATTAGGAGTATCTTGAGAATGAATTAAAATATTAAAATCAATATTACAAACCCCATTATTTTTTGTACTACACTCTTGATCTTTTATAATTAAATTTGTAAGGTTTTTATCAAAAAAATTACTTAATGTTTTTCTATTTTTATTTTCAATAACCTCATCTCCATTAATAGGAAATTTATTGTATAAATCTGTAATTAGAGCTTTTGAAGTATTGTAACATTCAGCTTCTTTTGCGGAAACGCAACCAGATAAAAGGCTTAAACATAAAATTTCTAAAATTAAAAGTTTCATTAAAATCTCCTATTTAACAAATTACATTCTAAAATATCTGTAGTTAACATGATCGCTATAAATTCTATAACCTTTTTGTTTAAAATCAGAAATCCATTGGCTACCATCATAGCCTGCAATATGGCCATATTGATGCTTATCAGTTTTGGTGATGATATAAATATCACCTAATTGAGGTTTATTAAACTCTTCAGGTATTTCTTTATAACCTATTTTTTTGAGAGTTGGCCCCCAATCTGATGCTGCGATAGGATGTCCTGAAGTGTCGGCTCCCCCAGCCTCTAATGCAATTCTTACATATTTTGCACATTGATGTTGACTTTTTTCTTTAGCTCTCTTTCTTAAAATTTCAGCAAATTTTTCCAAATTAATTTTCTGAGTATTTTTTATCTCAGTATGATTTATGTATGCACAATTATAATTTTTCTCTAAATTTTGACTTTTTATACCTTCGGTTAAATGTTTTTTAATTTCTTGTTCAACCTCCCAAACTTTAGTTGAACCATTTTTAAATCCTTGTTTAATAACTTTTTTGCCATCCCGTTTATATTCATCATTCTCTTTCATAAAACTAGGATTTTGGTGATATGGGCTTTCTAAAAAATTTTTAGAAGTTACTTCTGCGTCTTTAGGTGCCGCATACACAATATCTTCATCTTCTAATCGATTTTCTTTGACATTTTTAGGATAATTCACCCATAAATATAATCCAGTTAGAGTTTTAATCTTTGTATGAGCAGAGTTTAGTTTATAGTATTTTTCCACATAATCTAATTGTTGTACGGCTGACATTTTTGCTAAATCAGATCTTTTAACTTTTAAATCAATTGAAGCAAATTTTCCGAATTGGATAAGACCAACATAACCACCTTTAGCATCATCTGTTAATTTTTTGCTGACAAAAGTTCCAATTTTTGGACTAAAAGTACCGGCAGACTCTAAATGTATAACAGCCATTAATTGGCTTGCCATATTCTCTGAATCACTAGGCCACAAATTTTGTGCTATTTTTATAACTCTTTTCCTAAATTCACAACTAACTTTAGATCCCCAAGCCAAATTATATTGTTTACAAATACATGGTGAAGTTGCATTAGTAGCAACTTTCATTGGTTTTCCTGACTCTTTTGTATATTCGTCAGTTATATCTTTTGACTCTATTCTTTTTTGAGGTTTATCTGAAGTATTTTTATTATTATTTTCATGTGAATTTACTTTCTGAGTAGAAGATGATTTATTATTTTCATGCTTAGATTGATTGTTATCAGGATTTTTTTTAGTATCACTCGATGCACCTTTATATGGAATTTTAATAATTTGTCCAACATCTATATGATCAAGATTTTTTAATTTATTTAAATGTACAATTTCACTAATTTTACAATTAAATCGATGAGAAATTGAAGATAAATTTTCTCCTTTTTTTACTTTATGCGTTAAATATCTATAATTACCAGGTTTATTCGTTGATTTTGCTAAGGTAATATTATCTAATAGTATTTTTGATGATGTTACTCTTACTATCTCCTTTTTATAAACAATAGTGTGTCTAACTTTTTCTTTCAAATCACCTGTTATAATATTTTTTAAATATACATAAAGAGTATCACCTACATCTCTACTTATCATTACTGTTAAGCCATTACTATTCGTCATTCCGGAAGCAATAGTTATACCCTTTTCATTCTTAATAACATGATATAAATTAGGTATGTTATTACCAGTAAATAATTCAACAAACCTAAACTGAATTAAACCTTTCTTATTCATTTTCTCTCCCCTTAATTAGAATTATTATTTAAGTTAGAATCATTGTGGATTTCATAGTCATCAAAATCCTCAAACTCTTCTGTTTCTTTATGCCATTTATCAGCACTATATCCCACTAAAACCTTCATTTTATCAGGGGTACTACTCTTGAATCTTTCTGTTCTTCCTAATTCATCTAAATTCCCTTGCGTAACTCTTTGATTTTCAAAAATTGCGCTATATTTAATATTTTCGAAAACACTCCATTGAAAAATCTTATACAAATCAATTCTATTACTATAATCAAAAGAACTAGGCAACTCAGGAACCTCATAAGAAACCTTAGCCCCACTCGTAAACAAATGCTGCCCAGCTTTACTTTCAAACTTACCGCCTGTTGTTGAAAATACGCCATCCGCATTAATTTTGAGCTGTGACCCACCTGCCGTTAATACAATTTCTTTTGGACTTGTAAGCTCGATTTTTTCTTCTGTAGAAATGAGTTTGATGACCTTCTTGGCAATCGCTTCAATAGCATCATCTTGCGCTTGTAGCTCGAGCTTTCCTTTTGCTGCATAAGCGCGGAAACCCTTTTGTGCAGCAAACAGACTAATTTTGTCTTGTGCATGCCCAATAATACTTTTCTGTGCGCTTAAATTAATTGAACCACTGGCACTTTCAGCAATATCTTGCGAAGCTTGCAGAATAATATTTTCAGGTGTCGTTAAAGCAATACCATTTGGCGATGCTAATAACATAAGGGCTTGTCTAAAAATTTTGCCTTGTTCTTGCTGTTTCGCATCCGAGCTACTTTCTAAACCTTGGGTATAACCCTCCATAAAGCCTTGCAAAGAACCCAATGCTTTAGAAGGTGTCACTTCCAATTTGCTACCTTTACTAAAAGTTCCGCATACACTCATCAAATCAAAGTCTTTAGTCTCGACATTGGCTAAGACTTTGCTGACCTCTTTAAGACTTTCAAATGGATTTTGATGAATTCGATCTTTAATGCTTGCGAGTTTACCTTTAACGATATCAGCGCCATGTTCTTCAACATTTTCAATAAAGGCTTTTAAATTCTCTACCGCATCTTTAGCATCGCTAAAGAAAGTATTAAATTCATTTACAACTCCTTTTGCATCGCCACCTAGAGCACCCATGTCTTGAATAAAGCCACCGCAGTCTTTTAACGCATGAATAGGATCGTTATTAATCCCTTCTTTAAATAGATTTACCGTGCTATTTAATGCCTGCCCTGTGGTTTTTAGCTCAAGTGACTGGATGAATTTAGGCAACCGGTTAATCACGTTCAAGGCATCAGTTTGCTGCTTTGCTGCAACATCACTGAGCATTTTCATGCTTTCATAGCCTTGTGAGAGTAAGGATTGTGCTTGAGCAGCCTCTAAGTGATCTGCAATTGCCTGCTCTTGTGCATAGGTACTAATGAGCATCCCTTTACCTGCACGCACCGCCCCCCATGCATCTGTTCTAAGCTCAAATCCTTCACCACGACCTTGGCTCGTCGCTTGTTCTTTAGGATGGCTTAAATTACCTAAATTCAGCTGTGTTGCGGCATGGCTACTTTGTAGTTGAGTGCTGATTTGCCCTGTCGTATCGTCAAATCGTAATTGGTTAAAACCACTACCACTGATTTCCTGACTGCGAATACCACTGAGTTTTTTAGTATCTGGAAGCTGTCCTTTTATATCAAACTTGGTCGGTGAACGCTGTGCTTCATGGATTCGTCCCGTCACAAATGGACGATCGATATTGCCATCAAAGAAGTCTATTACAACTACTTCACCAATACGCGGTAAGAAGCGCGCGCCATAACCTTCTCCTGCCCAAGGAGTCAGGACATCAACCCAAGCTGAATCTGTATCATTGTCATTGCTACCTGCGCCACCATCATGTCCATGATCATCACTACGGGTAAATAGAAAACGCACCTTAATGCGTCCCCATTCATCGACATGAATAGTCTCCCCCTCTGGCCCTACGACTTTCGCTCTTTGTGGGTAGGCAATTGGTCGATGTTGTTCTGGATTATATTCAGGTGTCGTTTTGATTTGACGGCGAATTAAAGTCAGCTCATTACCTTGACGCTCAATATCGTCATAACCGTGTTTGTCCCAACGACTTTGGGTTAATAACTGGCTGACCTGCTGATGGAGATCTTTAGGTAGATTGTTTTGGTTATAGAAATTTTTAGCGATAATCAGGAACTCTTGATCAGCCCCTTCATGTTGATCAACTTCAGGATGCTTTCGAAGATTAAACCAATAGCCGACTTGGCTATCTCTGACACTGCTATAAGCCTTAAAGTATTTGGCCTGACTTGCATACATGTCATTAAATTGCTGATTCAGTTTCTCTAGCTGATTACTGGTTGAAGCAGTAGCCTGATCCTCACCTTTTAAATCTTGCATCCAAGCGGGACTCATGTGCCATGCTTGTTCAAGGCTTAAACTCGCTGAATCAAAGTTATCTGAATGTGTATGGGTAGTGATGACGGAACCAGCGCCTTCTTCTTGTGCTAAGGCGTCGGGCTGCCAGCGTTGCACATGTACCGCAGTCGGTTGCAGACTCCGCACCGCAACAAAACCCGTAATACTATCTTGATATTCTGTCGCACTACTTCGATGATAGCGAATGCTACGGCGTGCTAAAGCTTGGTACTGGTTATTATCATCAATGAGTCTAAGCTTTTGAGCCTGTACTGGAGCAGTAAAATGAGGAACGAAAAGCTCTGATTCATCAATTAGCCAGCTAACGCCTTCACTTCGCCATAAACGCGTAAGAAAGTCATAGTCGGATTCATTATGCTGCATGATAAATGGACGAGTATCATAACTTTGGCTTAACCCACTCAGGTCTAGACTTAAACTTGTCGCAAAAAGTGGACTTTTTTCTTGCCATTCTTTGAATAGAACTTCCGTGATTTCTACAATACTTTTATTCATAAAAACACGACTATTACGGCGTTTGTGCCATAAATTTGTCGCATCTTTTAAGGTCAATTTATAAAGCGTTAAAGCGCCATCACTCTGGCCATAACTGGCTTCAGTCACAATTCCTGTAGTTCGAAATAATTGTCCAGAATCTGTAACCTGATCAACAGCAACCTGAACGCCTATAAACTGCTTCAATGCAATTTGGGCACTCGTCGAAAGGCAAATTAACTCAGCTTCAATTCCCCCATTTAGCTGATGTTGGCCTTCTATACGTTGTAAAAAAACTTGGTGATTAAGCAATTCATTAGAAAATTGCACGTGGATCGCGCGTTTCTGTGCACTTAATCCTATTTTTTCCAAAACATTAAAGATATTAAAAAACATTTTTTATAATCATAAGGATATAAAACGGCTGCACTTTATAAAAAACAGAACTATCTGTCTACATTGTTATGCTTTTTTTAATTTATTTTTTTATATTTTGATTAATTCTAAAACAATAAAAAAAGCCCAACATAATATTGGGCTTTTTTTAATCTGTTTAAACTTACTTTTTAGCAGTCTTAAACACTGGATAAAAACGGAACAACTGCCATAAACATACGAGTAATAGCAGAATGAAATAGACCAGTGACCAAACTGGTAAAGCTTGACCTAAAAAGGTCCAGTCAATTGCTGCACATTCACCTGAACCCGACAAGACTTCTTGTAAAACTGTTTTCATTGGTAAGGCATCAACTAAATAGTTTAAGCCCGGACCACAGCTTGGTACTTGATCTGGTGGTAAATGTTGTAGCCAGACATGACGTCCTGCCACACCCACTGACCATAAAATCGCGATGCCAGCCAAAAATGCATAAAAGCGTTTAACCGCGTTAGAAACTGGGTTATGCAAAAATGCAATCAGTGCCACAAGGCCCATTGCCATTAAGCCGACACGTTGAAAAATACAGAGCGGACAAGGCTCTAAACCTTTTACATGTTCCAGATACAACGCAAAAGACATGCCGACAATACTTGCTAAAACAAGTAGTCCACTCACCAAACGGTAACTTAATCGCATGTAAAACCTCATTTTATTATCGATATTGTTCAAGATATTGGTCAAAACTGACCTGAGTATCTTGCTCAAGTTGTTCTTGCTGCTGTAAAGATTGTGCAGCCAATTGCTCAAAATGTTTCAAGGTTTCCACACTAAGCTCATGCTGTTCATAACTTTCAGCATGTAATTGCGCCATGTGGCTACCAAAACTCCAAGTTCCACCATGCTTTAACGTATCGTCGATGACATGGGCAGATAAAGTTTCATCAACTTCATCAATTCGCGCTTGCATGACTGCCAATGCTGAACTGTATAAGTCTGTTGCATAAGTCTGATCGAGTAATTCTGCACAATCTTGCATTTGAGCAATATACAAACGTGCCCAGTCTTCGATGTGATAAGACCCATTTGAATCTGTAATAGTTGCGTTCGGCGCACGACCTCGGTTTACCACTTCCGTCTGGTTCTTTTCAATCAAGTCTTGCTCAGGGCCTAACAACTCTGGGCTGTCACTTAGCAAGCAATAAAGTGCTAACACTTCAAGGAAGCCTGCCGTTGTTTCATCAACACCAATTGCCGAGTATGGATTTACATCAACAGCACGTAGCTCAACATATCCCACCCCTCGATTTTTTAAGGCTTGAGACGGCGTTTCACCTGCTTGAGGCACCTGTTTTGGACGGACCAGACTGTAATATTCATTTTCGATCTGCAAAACATGGTCATTAATTTGCAACGGCTCACCAGCGGCATCATTTAACCCTAAACGGCTAAATGGTGGGTAAGGAGAATGAACGGCTTTTTGTAAACCATCCAGATAGCCAGCCAAATTGTTGTAATGAATACCCAAGCTTTTTTGAGCAGAGTTTTGATAGCCCAAGCGCCCCATACGTAAAGCTGTAGCATACGGCAAATAGTATGAACCTTTGATTAAAGGTAACAACTGATGTTTATGTCCGGTTAAAAAACAGCGGCATACTGTTGGGCTCGCTCCCACTAAAAACATAACCAGTGGTGTTAAGCGGATAAAATTACGAATGAGGCCAAAATAACGATGGCTGCGATAATCCTGCAAACTTAATGATTTTAATTGTTCATCTGTTTCTTGTGCCTGCAATTCAGCAAAAAGCGTATCAGGAAAAGATAAGTTGTAATGCACACCTGAAATCGTCTGCATACGACGACCATATCGAATTCCCAAACCACGGCGATATAGTGTTTTAAAGCGACCAATATTAGAAGTGCCGTATTGCGCTAGACGAATCCGTTCTTCATTGTCGTCTAACATACATGGCATAGACAGCGGCCAGAGTTTTTCACCATTTTCTAAATGACGATGCACAACCGCATGAATATCAGTGAGCTCATGCAAAGCTTCACCAATCGTTGGCTTTGGTGAGGTAATAAACTCCATCAATGCTTCTGAATAATCAGTCGTGATTTGCGGATGTGTTAAAGCCGAACCTAATGCTTTTGGATGTAACTCTTGCGATAAGAACCCATTACTTTGCATACGTAGGCTTTCACGCTCTATTCCACGTAACATGCCTTGTAGTAGCGACGAATCCACCCAAGCAGGAATAACTGATTGAGATGGTGTAGTGGGTTGACTCATGCATTTGCTCGCTTATTAAAGATCACTATATACAAAATCGTGAGATGATACGGCTATTTATATACTCACATCATTCCAGTTTGGCAATTTTTATCACAATCTTGTTATTTAAGACACGAAAGAATTGTGATTTTATTGAAGAATAATTGCTAAAGAGTTGTCAATATCATGAACGATCAAGACATTTTAAACTTCTGGTTTTCACCTGAACACCGTTCACTTTGGTTTGCAAAAAGTGATGATTTTGACAAAAAAATTCGTGAAAATTTTTCTGACGTTCATCGACAGGCAACTCAAGCAGAACTCTGGTCTTGGCGAAAAACGGCTGAAGGCCGTCTGGCAGAGATTATTGTACTAGACCAGTTTTCTCGCAACATTTATCGTGATCAGCCCCAATCTTTTGCCTATGACAGCTTAGCCTTAGCTTTGGCACAAGAAGCTATTAGTTTGCAATTGGACGCACAGCTTAATCCAGAGCAACGCTCTTTTTTATATATGCCGTTTATGCATAGTGAATCAAAATTGATCCATGAGTTTGCCTTCAAACTATTTCAACGCCTCGGCAATGAAATTAACTTAAGCTTTGAGAAAAAGCATAAAGTGATTATAGATCGCTTTGGACGTTATCCTCATCGCAATGCGATTCTTGGACGTGTCTCCACTCCAGAGGAAACCGAATTTTTATTAGAACCCAACAGTAGTTTTTAAAACTTCTTAATTTTTAACGCTGAGTCATCCATTCTTTAATGCTCAGCTGGGAGTTCATCATGAAATATCTCTCTCTTTGTTTAGCTTTAGGCACTGCCTTAACTTTAACTGCCTGTGCGACAACGCCAAGTAAACCAAGAACCTTTGACCAACTCGGACAATTCTCGGCCTATCCTCTCAATGCACAAACTTTTCGGATCAGCTTTCAAGCCGACCCAAACATGAGTTATGGCGCAGCCGAAGAAATTACCTTGGTAAAATCAGCACAAACGACGGTACAAAAAGGCTTCCGCTTTTTTAAAGTGCAAAATGATCCAAGTAATCAAAGTCAGAAACCGCCACGTCAGGCTGTGGTCTATCCATCTGCCCCAAGCTTTTACCCATATGGTTACGGTCGTCGCTACCCTGGTTTCTGGCATGATCCGTTCTATGATTACCCACAAGTGGTCAATATCGACCCTGTTCAAGTGTCGTATACTATTGAATGTTATCGGGATCAAAAGCAGGCTCCTCAGGACGCTTTTGATGCGACATTGATCTTGAAATCAATCGGACAAAAATATGGATTGAGTCCGACAGGAGAGCTGTTGCCCCCGCCTGAGCCGCCAGTAAAACAAAAATGAACAGGATAAATTTATGAACATGGCAGAAGAAGTTCACCACGTGCCCAGTCTTAAACGTAGCAAATATTTTGCCACTCTAGCGCTTATCATCGTGATTGTGCTGTGGGTTGCGCTGATGGTGGCCGATCGCTTTCTGCCAGAATACACAGAATTTATTCATATTTTGATGCTAGGAGCAGAAGCTGGTGTAGTTGGTGGATTAGCTGACTGGTATGCCATTACAGTTCTGTTTCGGAACCCCTTTGGTAAATTACCCATTCCTAAATTTCTACGCGATCACACCGAAATTATTCCACGTAATAAAGCGCGTATTGCAGAGTCAATGGGCCGTTTTGTACAGGAAAATTTTCTTTCACCTCAAGTGGTAGAACGAAGCTTAGAAAAAACTGACTTAAGCCTCGCAATTGGTCAATGGCTGGCAAGTCCTCAAAACAATACACAAGTGGTGCAGCTTATTCAGCAAACTGTGCCGAAAATCTTTGAGTTTGTCAGCCAAGAGCAAATTGCAAATTTTGTGCAAAACAATAGTGTGCAATGGGTACGTAATACACAAGTTAACAAACTTGCGAGTGAAATGTTACGCGCCGTGCTGGAAAATGACTTTCACCAAGACGTTTTACAACGCGGTCTCGACATAGCACATGAGTGGGTCGTACAAAATCCAGATAAGACCCGTGAATTAACCCGAAAAATGTTTAAGGCACTTGGTGTCTGGTCTCTTGCAAAAGGTGCAAGCTGGATTGGTATTGATGTTCAACAACGAACGATCGACTCACTGGTTGAAAAAGTAGAATCGATGCTGGCAGACCATGAACACCCATGGCGCCAAGAAATTGAAACGGTAGCGCATGCTCTCATGCTTGAGCTGGTAAAACCGGACAGTGCTGCCAGTCAACGCCTCAACAGCGGGAAAGATGCCCTTTTAGATAGCCCACAAGTCTTGAATTTTATTAGTGGTGCAGTGACCATTTTGTGTGATGCCATTAAAGAAGATTTAATGAAAAAAGACTCTGGTATCGCAATGAACCTTCAGGCCGCTATTCAACAGTTGGGTGAAAATCTCGTTCAAAATGCCAAAGTGCGTGAAGTGTTGAACAAAGAAATGACAGGCCTTGCGCTGAATTTTACAGACCAATATAGCCATAAAATCATCCGCTATGTCAGCGAACGCATTCATGAATGGGACTCACGTGAAATGATCGGAAAGATTGAAAACGAAGTCGGTGGCGACTTACATATGATCCGTGTGAATGGTGTTGTAGTCGGGGCATTTATCGGCTTAACACTAGGCGTAATACGGGCGGTTATCGAATCAATTTTATAACTTTAAATATTTTTAATAAGAGAACAATATGCTACAGCTTCAGTCAAAATTGGCCACGCAAGGCGTTACTATTTTCAGTACCATGACGGCAATGGCACAGCGACTAGGTGCACTCAACCTGTCGCAGGGCTTTCCAGATTTTCCAGCACCGCCTGCCCTGCTGGAAGCTTTAGCTCAGGCAACTTTGGCTGGACATAACCAATATCCACCTGGTGATGGTATTCTCGCTTTACGTGAACAGCTTGCTTTACAATTTCAGCAACGCGACCAACTTCAACTTGATCCTGTAACGCAAATTACCATTACTCCTGGCGCAACCATTGCAATTTTTTGTGCAATACAAGCATGTATCAATGCGGGCGATGAAGTCATTATTTTTGACCCAAGTTATGACAGCTATGGCCCTTCTGTTCAGTTAGCAGGTGGTAAAGCGATTCATATTGCGCTTGAAGCTCCAGACTTTAAGGTGAACTGGCAACACGTTAAAGATTTGATTAATGACAAAACTCGTATGATTGTGGTGAATACTCCCCATAATCCGACAGGGACAATCTGGGATAAACAAGACTGGTTAGAACTTATTGAACTGATTCAAGATAAAAACATTGTGGTTTTATCCGATGAAGTCTATGAACATCTGGTCTTTGACGGTCAACAACACTTTAGCGCATTGCATTTTCCAGAACTCAGAGAGCGTAGCTTTGTGATTGGTTCTTTTGGAAAAACCTTTCATGTCACAGGCTGGAAAACAGGCTATTGCGTCGCTTCACCTGAGTTAATGCGTTTATTCCGCCAGATTTACCAATATGCGAATTTCTGTGGCACTACACCTTGTCAGATTGCCCTAGCGCAATATATGGAGCAACATCCAGAACATATTCAAGAGCTTTCGCAGTTTTACCAGACTAAACGAGATCGTTTTAATCAGGCGATCCATAATAGTCGTTTCTTGCTTAAGCCTTCTCAAGGCACTTATTTTCAAAATCTCGATTACAGCCAAATTCGGCCTGACCTGAACGATGTTGAAATGTGCCAGTTTCTAGCCGAACAACACAAAATTGTGGCTATTCCTGTTTCAGTTTTCTATCAGCACGCGCCAGAATCCTTACGCCTAATTCGTTTCTGCTTTGCTAAAAATGATGAGACTCTGCAAAAAGCTGGAGAAATTTTGAATCAATGTTAATAAATTTAGTCACTTAGCATAGTAAAAACACTACAAGCCATTTGCTCCAACTATGCTAAGTTGGATATCTGCCCCGCTCATCAAAGAGATGGGCGATGGAGAACACATGCCACCAAGACAGTCATTAATTCATCAGCAAAATCTATGGAAAACATTTTTTGTTTTCTTGTTGCCGCTGATCGCAACCAATATTTTGCAGAACTTGTCGGGAACCATTAACACCATCTTCGTTGGTCAAATGATGGGGGTAGATGCGATTGCTGCCGTCTCGGTTTTTTTCCCTATTTTATTTTTGCTCCTCGCTTTTATTATTGGTATTTCAACTGGTACGACAGTTTTAGTAGGGCAAGCATGGGGCGCGCAAAATATAGAGAAAGTCCAAAGTGTGGTCGGTTCCACCCTATTTATGACACTGATTGGTGGAGTAATTACCGCGATTATTGGGGTGTTTTTTGCACATGATATTTTAGAGCTATTAGGCACAGATCCAAAGGTCATGCACCTCTCTTTGCCTTATGTGCAATGGATGCTGGCTGGTAGTCCGCTTCTGTTTATTTATATTATTTACACATCAATTTTACGTGGTGTGGGTGACAGCACGACTCCCTTACTTGCCCTTGCTTTAACCAGTGTAATTGGTTTGGTGATTACCCCAATTCTACTTAAAGGTTATTTCGGCTTTCCTGCTTTGGGTATTATTGCACCAGCTATTGCAACCATAACAGGGTATGTGGCTATTTTAATTTTTCTTGCGATTTACCTAAACAAGAAAAAGCATCCGCTTAGACCGAATCGTCAGCTTCTGCAACATATCCGTCATAATTCAGAACTGAGCAAAATCATTTTGCGCTTAGGTGTTCCAACCGGCATTCAAATGATTACGACCTCAATGGCAGGCTTAGTTATTGTCGGATTGGTCAATCACTATGGATCACATGCTACAGCAGCCTATGGCGCAGTAAATCAGGTACTCAATTACATTCAGTTCCCTGCTATCTCTATTTCAATTGCAGCTTCAATTTTTGCAGCACAGGCAATTGGCGCGGGTAAACCTGATTTGTTATCTCGTGTGACTCGTACTGCCTTAGGCATGAACTTTTTATTTACGGGTGCTTTAATTGTACTGGGCTATCTATTTTCAAAATACCTCATGGCTCTGTTCATTACCGACCCAACTGTTGTGGTATTAGGCCAACAACTTTTATTTATTGTGCTTTGGGCAATTTTATTTTTTGGTGCAGGGGCCATTTTTGCATCAATCATGCGTGCAAGTGGCACTGTGACTATCCCTATGCTCATTAATATTTCTGCTATTTTATTTATTGAAATTCCATGTGCTTATTGGTTTAGCTCAATGTGGGGACTTAAAGGTATCTGGTTTGCCTATGCCTTAGCATTTGTCAGTTTGTGTATTATTCAAGGACTGTACTACCAATTTATCTGGAAGAAAAAGAAAATTAAAGTTCTTATTTAGAACCAATCAATTCTTATAAAAAAAGCCATCAATTGATGGCTTTTTTTAATTTAAAATTACTTCATCCATTTAGTCACAATGGTAGAAGCACGTTGATATCCAGTTGGGAATAAGCGCTGGAATACATCAAGAAGTTTTGCATCACTACCGATGAGTAAGCGGCGTTTATTTTTCAATACCGCTTCTAAAATCTGACGTGCTGCCTCTTCGGGTGGAGTACGCAGTAACTTGTCAAAATTTTGAATCGATTTAGCAGGGTCCATACCTAAAGTACTCAGGCTATCACTCATTTTTGCAGCCTTAGCAATGTTGGTCCGAATTCCCCCTGGGTGCACACACAAAGAACTTACACCACTTTTTTCAATATCTAACTCTTGGCGGAGTGATTCGGTAAAACCACGCACCGCAAATTTAGTTGCGTTATAGCCAGATTGTGTGGGTTGGGCAGTTAAACCAAACAAGCTTGAGATATTAATAATATGGCCATCTTGAGTTTGCTTAATAAACGGCAAGAATTCTTTAGTTCCGTAAACCACGCCCCAGAAGTTAATTCCAACGATCCACTCTAAATCTTCGTAAGTTGCACCTTCAACAGTTGAGCCTAAAGCCACCCCAGCATTGTTAAAAATCAGGTTAACTGACCCATGATCTTGCACAGTTTCTTGAGCCCACTGCTTTACTGATTCACGGTCAGAAACATCAAGCTTTTTTGTGCTAACGGTAATATCTTTGTACGGCTTTAAAAGCTCAACAGTTTTTTGTAGCCCTTGTTCATTAATATCACTCAACGAAAGATGGCAGCCCTGTTGTGCCAAAAGAATTGCGAGCTGCTGCCCTATGCCAGAACCTGCGCCCGTAATTGCAGCGACTTTGTTTTTAAAATTTTTCATTGTCCATCCTTTGTTTTTCGATATTTGCACAACCGGTTCATTGCATGTGCAATTCAGACATCTTCAATATAATTTTGACAATATCCATTGTCAATATAGTACACTGTAATTTCAGATAGAATGGCACAATTCTGCTGAGAGCTTTATCATAGTGAGCATATTTGGCAAAAACTGATAAATTAGGAAACCCTTCTTTAGGATACGTTTTATTTATGGCGACAAACGACTCAACCAGTAAAAAGAAAACCAAAAGTGTGAGTAAAGAACGTCAGTTCAAAGGGTTATCTCTTTCAGAACGTAAAGAGGCACGCCGAGAAAAATTGATTGAAGCCGGTATTGCCACCTATGGAACACTTGGTTTTTTTTCAGTCACCGTCAAAGATGTTTGCCAAGAAGCAAAACTGACTGAACGTTATTTTTATGAATCATTTAAAAAAAGTGAGGATTTATTCCAAACGATTTTCTTAAAAATGATTGAAGAATTGCAGCAAAACTTAATGCAAGCCGTAATTAAAGCGACGCCAGATCCAGAAAAAATGGTAGATGCTGGTTTACGAGCACTGCTGACTACATTAAAAAATGACCCACGGTTAGCCCGCATTGTCTATGTTGACGCAGTTTTGGTACAAGAATTACATAATCAGGCCACCATTCAAGAAACACTTGCGCAGTTTGACCGCATGATTCAGGCCTTTGTCATGCTCACTATGCCGCAAATCCAACACAACGAAAATGAGCTATCCTTAATCGCGACAGGCTTAAATGGATATGTCACTCAAATTGCAATTCGATGGGTCATGGGAGGGTTTGAGCAGTCTCTTGAACAGGTTTTAACCGCATGCCGCATTGTATTCTTATCTTTATTGGCCAAGGTTTCAAAATAATATTAAAGTTTTTTGACACTCTAAAATGTGCAAAACCAGTCAAGCTTTTAAGGTATTAACTTATTGAATAGTTTTAAGAATATTTAATCTTTCATGTCATCATATGGTCACATCATTGCCTTACTTTTGTCACAAATTATTGCTAATTTTAATTTTATAGACTTTTCTGCAATGAAATTGTCATAATTAATCTTTGTAATAAGCCTGTCATAACTACAAAACGGTTCACCGTTAAATCTATAGGATATTGCGCTGTGAAAGATGACTATATTTTAATTGTCGATGATGAGCTTCCTATTCGCGAAATGATCCATACATCTTTGGACATGGCAGGCTTTCAGTGTTTACAGGCGGAAGATGCCAAACAAGCTCATCAAATTATCGTCGACCAACGTCCGGCGCTTATCTTGCTCGATTGGATGTTACCTGGAGGCGTAAGTGGTGTCGATTTATGTCGCCGCTTAAAACGAGATGAGAACTTAGCAGAAATTCCAGTAATTATGCTCACCGCTCGCGGAGAAGAAGACCATAAAGTACAAGGTCTTGACGCTGGCGCAGATGATTACATGACGAAGCCTTTCTCAACACGTGAACTGGTTTCACGTATTAAAGCAGTCTTACGTCGTGCAAATGCATTAAGTGGCGAAAAAATGATTGACGCCAATGGTTTAATTCTTGATCCTGTAAGCCAACGCGTAAGCTTCGGCAACAGTATTTTAGAAATGGGTCCAACTGAATATCGCTTACTTGCGTTTTTTATGACCCATCCAGAGCGAGCATATACACGTGCCCAGTTGCTCGATCAGGTATGGGGCGGTAATGTATATATCGAAGATCGAACTATCGATGTGCACATCCGTCGTTTGCGTAAAGTTTTAGAACCTTTTGGTGTTGACCGATTTGTTCAGACTGTGCGCGGAACTGGCTACCGCTTCTCAACACGTGCAGATTTAGCCGCAGGTTAACCAAGATTTATGTATGAACCCTACCCCGTCCCTGAACAGGTACGTGAACAAAAGCTTTCCCGTTACAGTAGTTTATGGACGTTTGCCAAACAAGATTTACGGCTTTTATTATTTTTTCTAATTATTGCCGGTTTAGTCGGTTTAGGCCTTGGGTATTTCTGGAGCTGTATTTTTATCGCTTTTGTGGGTTTTTTTACACTCCAGTTGCGTTCTTTATATCTGGTCAATGACTGGATTGCAAATAAGCCTTATGACGTACCTCCAAATCTTAATGGGATTTGGGGGGCATTATTATTTAATGTTTACCGTGCTCAGCGTCAGGAACGAATTGTTCAGGCCGAAATGGTCGGTTTAATTGATCGAGCTCAATCCTCGTTAGTTGCACTTGCTGAAGCGGTTGTTCTGATTGATGACCAACATCAAATTGAATGGTGGAACCCTGCTGCTGAACGCTTATTAGGCATTAGTCCTCTTGATCGTGGCCGAAATTTATTAACGATTTTACGCCAGCCTAGTTTTATTGAATATTTTAACAATATTGATCAGGCCCCTGACGGTATCAAACTCCATTCCAACTTTGATGATGACCGATATGTACAGGTTAAGCTCACACGATTTGGTGGAGAAAGTCGTTTACTAGTGGCTTATGACGTTACGCGTATGCACAACCTTGAACAGATGCGTAAAGACTTCGTAGATAATATTTCGCATGAACTTCGTACGCCATTAACCGTACTCAGTGGTTATATCGAGACTTTTACCGATCAGGAAGATATTAGTCCACGCTGGAAACGTGCATTTGACCAGATGCAGTCACAAACCAAGCGCATGAATGCTTTGGTGAATGATTTACTGCTGTTATCAAATTTAGAAAATAATAAGAAAATTGCAAAAAATCAGATTATTGAAATGCCGAGTTTAATGAATCAACTCTTTGATGATGCTCAGGCCTACAATGCCGATTATGGCCATACACTGAATTTACATATTGATAGCCATTGTGACCTGATTGGTTCTGATATGGAAATTGCCAGTGCATTTAGTAATTTAATTACTAACGCCATCAAATACACCCCAAAAGGCGGAACCATTACGATTGGCTGGCATGACGACGGTGAACATGCTTACTTTAGTGTACAAGACACAGGCATTGGAATTAATCCAAAACATTTACCACGCCTGACTGAACGCTTCTATCGCGTAGACAGTGACCGTAGTCGCCAAACAGGTGGTACAGGTTTAGGTTTAGCGATTGTAAAACATGTATTGATGCAGCATGGCGCTTATTTAGATGTGCAATCTAAAGAAAATGAAGGTTCCACTTTTACAGCAGTTTTCCCTAAAGAAAGACTCTATAACATGACCTAAAATCCCCCCTTCAAATATAAAAGCCGACTCATGAAAAGTCGGCTTTTTTGTAGCATTTAAAACCATTTACCTAGAAGTCGAGCAATACGAATTACTTTGATTTTTCTCTATTACATTTAAAAAGTTAGTGGCAAAAGTATTACTCTGACGCAATGCATCACGATGATCTCCGCCATCAATCGTTTGATAGATGGCTGGTTTTTTTAATTTACATAACTGCTGGTAATAGGCAGATGTCCCTCTAGGATCAACTAAATGATCTTTAGAACCCTGAACAATCATTAATGGTACGGTAGGCACCATATTTTCAATGGACTGTTGTTTTAGATAAGCCAAGAGAGGTTTTAAATCAGCGTTAGGTCGAAATATGCTAGAAGGAGATTTCTTTAAATCAGATTGAAGTTCAGATAAACAACGGCTGCGCGCTTGAGTGAGCACCGCGTTCATTTCTGGACTGACTAAATTTTCAGGAACAATACTTGGCTCTGCTGCTTGTGCTCCTAATAGCACAATCGGGAAGAAAGCAGCCACGCTAGGTTCTGGGTTTGGATGACTCTGCACATATTCTGCAATACCTTCATATTGATAGCCACCTGGTGCAAGGGCTATCGCGCCTTTCAAATCGAGTTCGGGCGCATCTTTTTGACCATAGGCAGATACTGCAATTGCCGCAGCCCCGCCTTGACTGTGTCCCATTACTAACCACTGTTTATTAAAACTTTTGGGCTTAAGCAAATGTAATGCACGCACTGCATCAACCACTGTATGCAGTTGGCTCTTTGCATTCATATAGGGATGCGCGCCTAATGTACCTAAACCTTGATAATCAGGTGCAACAACTGCGTAGCCACGTGCAAGCCAACCATCTAAAGCTTTGGAAGCAACTTCTTGATATGAATGAACTGGCCCATCAACATAATCACCAGAAGGCGCGCAGGTATCAGCAACTCCAGTCGTGCCATGTGCCCAAGCAAGTATCGGCCAGCCTTTTTTTGGTGGTGTTCCTTTCGGTAATAAAATAAAAGCCGATGCAACAATAGGTTCGCCCTGAATACCTCGACTACGATAATTTACCAACAAGCGCTGATCTGCATGAGGAAATAAATCCGTCACATCTTGCTGTTCTAGAGACAATATTGAACCCGGTTTTTCGCTCACAATTTGCTTATTCAAATCTGTAATTGGAGCGGCCATAGCAGATCCAGACACCAAACAAGCACTGCTAAATAAAATTTTAAAAAGAAAATTACTTATTCTAATCAAGGGATTACTCCTCTATTATTTACACTATATATTTTTAAATAATCAATTTATAAAATATAAACTACCATAAAATCAACCACATTCATATTCAACTCAAAATAAATTACATTTAGATATAGCTAGTTAAAATTTAATTAAAATATATTTAAAAAAAACATTATAAATATCGTTGCAAAAATTAATCCCATTTAAATAATAAAAAATATATGCTGATATTTTCTTAATTACTATAGCGATTAAAATGTCAAAACAATATAAATTTATACAGTACCTGCTTTACCTTACTCTCAGTTCTCTACCAATCTATAGTTTTGCAGACATACAAGTATATGGTCCTGGTGGGCCAGCACCTGCAATGAAAGAAGCAGCTAAGCAATTCACCAGTAAAACTGGAATAGCAGTCAACGTGACATCTGGTCCTACTTCTCAATGGTCTGACCAAGCTAAATTAGATGCCGATATTATATATAGTGGTTCCGAGGCCATGATGTCTGATTTCGAAAATGCTTTTTCTGAACAAATTATAAAAGACTCGGTCGAACCTTTATATTTACGCCCCGCAGCCATTTTAGTGCGTAACGGAAACCCTAAAAATATTAAAGGATTTAAAGACCTAGCCAAACCCAACATTAAAGTTTTAGTTACGCATGGTGCAGGTCAAGTCGGTATGTGGGAGGATATTGCTGGTAGAACGGGAAATATTCAATTAACCAAATCCTTTCGAAAAAATATTGCAATGTATGCAGCAAACACAGGTATTGCTAAGAAAAACTGGGAAGAAAATAGTAGCTACGATGCTTGGGTAGTCTTTAATATTTGGGGAGTGAGTAACCCTAACATTGGGCAAATTATACCTATCGAACCAGAGCTGGTTGTCTATCGCGATACAGGTGTAGCATTAACAAAACATAGTCTAAAAGATGCTGAAGCTAAACGTTTTGTAGAGTTTTTATCATCTCGGCAAGGCAATACTATTTTCAAAAAATATGGTTGGACTAAATAGTTAAAAAAGGGAGCCTAGCTCCCTTTTTATTTTTTAAAATGATTAATTCTACTTAACTTAAAATATATTCATTTCAAATTAAATATACGCCTGCGGCATATAAAGTACCCAGTATTAAACAAAAGGCTGAGCTGACATACCAAAATAAATCACTATTTCCGACAAATTTTGACTTTAACAATGGAAAAGCAAAACCACGGATCAGAAATATAACTGCGACAAGCGACAAAATAAGTTTGGTAAAAGGTAATATCTGTATTCCCTTTGCTGCAAAGAAGGCATACATAGAACATACAGTCAGGATTAAACCGACAGCTATAGCTGTAAAATTAGGATACCAATGCCCTCTTTCGACCATTTGGACAATACTTTTTCCAGCTCCTAAAAACCGAAAACCATTTGCCCCCCAGAACACACAAACAAAATGAAGTAATGCTGCACAGAATGTTAATAATGCAGCAATATAAAGTAGACCGTTCGGAAGTGAGTGCATTAGATTTTATACTAATAAATATGTGCGATATTTATTATACTCAATTATAAAATATTTAAAACTTATTAATAGTTGAAATGAATTTAACTTGGTATTTAATATTTTAAATACCAAGCTTAGTTCACTTAATTATTTACTCTCAAACTCTTTAAAATCAGCTTTTCGGATTTTTGCATGAATACCTTTTGTTTTATCTACAACTTGTGAAACTTCAAAATCAGTTGCGGCACTTAAATACGCATACGCTATTGCTTCATCAATGCCGTATTCTTGGTTTAAGAAACGAATAGCTTCTCGTGTAGATTTTTTCATTGCTTCATCCAGATCTTCATCAAGTCCCGGCGTAATCCAAAACTCAGCATTTTCAGCTAAAGGTTGTGTTAACTCTTTACCCGGTATTTTATCTTTACCCGCCTTGAGCAAGGTAAATTTTAGCGTCGCACGTGCTGAAGCTTCTAATGCAGTTAATGCTACTTCACCATCCCCTTGCGCGAAATGACTATCACCCGTATAAAATAACGCGCCTTTGACCTGAACAGGATAATAGGCTGTTGAACCTGCACCTAGTTCATTAATATCAATATTTCCGCCATACATTGCAGGTGGTACAGAATGAACAGGTTCAGAAGTATTTGCTGCTACGCCCATAATTCCCATAAAAGGATACAGTGGAAAACGTATTGATTTACCCGATTCTGTTTTTAATACACCTTCGTATTCACCTTTAGCATTTTTTTCAATTGGTGTGAAAATCGATACATTTCCATAACGTTCAGGATGCTCAGCTGATGCATTTTCTTGCTTTTCTTTTTTAGGAAATTCTCCGACTAAAGCACCCTTACCATGCCGATTTGAAATGACACCATAAGGAACACGTGGCTCAACTTTAAGTACTTCAACCTTCAAAATATCACCGGGCTGTGCACCTTCAATTGCAACAGGGCCAGTCACAATATGTGGTCCATCTTTATGAAAATCATGCTTTAAATTTGACTGTGTAATTGTTTTTGCATCTTCCAATATTTCATTAGAATTTACGCCCTTCGATTTAAAGAACTTTTCAGCATTACGTCCTTGGTCTTCAAGCAAACCTTCATGAGAAACCGTATCAAATGTCACAACACTACCTGATGGAACAGTAAGTACGGGTTTGGCATCCCGATTCGGTAAATAGCCCCATGTAATGGTATTTAAAGTAGATGGAACGTAATAATTGCCTTTATATTCGCCAGTTTGAAGTTGAGTAGGCTGTTTTGAAATTTGATTTAAAACTTTAAAATCATTGGCATGGCTGAGTGAAATACAAAGTACAGATAAAACCGAAGCTGTCAGGCGTTTAACTTTTAACATGATTTTAGAACCTAAAAAATATGAAAATTACAGTAAGGTCCTGAATAGTTAGCAAGCAGTGTGCCAAAGCTGTATTTGTGTAGTATGTAAAAAAAGTTATTCGCTGTTCTAAAAGTTAAATAATTTTTTATATTTAATAACTTATCTTTAAATAAATTAAAAATTAAGACTTAAGTCTAACTTGAATATTTATTTCTCTTTTTATTTATAAAATTTTAATTATATTAATATTTTTGCTCACTTTAACCACATATGAATGGCCTACTTCATATAATGTACTAATTTAGATCACTTAATAATAATTATATTTCTATATAATATAATTCCAAACAACATAGTATATTGTGTTTTTATATAGTTTAAATCAAAAAAATAAACCCTGAATAATTAAACTCAGGGTTTATTTGTTTTATAAGGCTTATATAACTTACTAAACTGTATGCCCCATACGCTCGCCCATCACAACAATAGACTCAGCTTTAAAACGTTGTTCCCACTCGATCTTATCTTTTTCAAATAAAATAACGGCAGTAGAACCTAAATAAAAACGTCCAAGCTCGGCACCTTTTTCCAGCTTCAACTGATGATGCTGTAATTCGATACGACCTGAAGGTTTTACTTTACCTGTTGCCACAGTTTCAATACCAGCAACAATCATTGCACCTACTAAAACAACAGCCATGCGGCCAAGTTCCGTATCAAATAAACACACCATGCGTTCATTACGAGCAAATAGTCCCGGTACATTTTCAGCAGTCACCTGATTTACTGAAAATAGCTCACCCGGTACATATAACGTTTCAGTTAATGTACCTGCAAATGGCATGTGAACACGGTGGTAATCACGTGGAGATAAATAGACTGTCGCGAACTCACCGTCTTGAAACGGTTGAGCAAGTTGTGGGTCACCAATTAATTTCTCTACAGAGAAGCTTTGACCTTTTGCTTGAAATACTTCACCCACAGTAATTTTACCAATCTGAGAAATTGCACCATCGGCAGGTGATACAATACTGTCTGTATTTTCATCAACTAGACGTACACCTTCTTTCAAAGCCCGAGTAAAAAAGTCATTAAAAGATTTATATTTCAGTGCATTGCCTTGTTTAGCAATCGACAAATCAATCCCATATTTGGTTTTAAATGCATGAATAACAGCAGTTTTCACAACTGGATTTTCGCTCGCAGCAACTTTACCTACCACACGGCTCAATTGATGCTGTGGTACAAGGTTTTGCGCCTTAATAAATAATTCTTTTTTTAATCGAGATGTGAAACTCACGACGGTGATTCTCCAGTAATAATAGGACTATCGAGGCGATTGCCCCATTCACTCCACGCACCATCATAGGCTTTTGCTTCCCAGCCCAAGAGTCTAGCCAAAATATAGGCTAAACCGGAACGGTGATGTGACTGGCAGTACACAACTACAGGCTGTTTTAAATCAAACCCCAGTTGTTCAAGGCGCTGCCGCGTGCGTTCAAGCGGATGCAATTTTAGATGATTTTGACGATTAAGTGCAGTACTCCATTCAAAATGGAGGGCATTTGGAATGTGACCGCCGCGTCGCGCTGCTAAACGGACACCACTATATTCATCACTTGTCCGGCAATCCCACAATTGAACATTTTCTTGTTCGACTTGTTTTCGTAGTTCTTCGTAGTTCACTCGAAACTGAGCAGCATGCGATAAATCAATTTGGATTAAATCATCAACTCTCGGAAGTTTTTCAATTTCGGTTGTAGTTGGCAGTCCAGCCCCTAACCACGCATGAATACCGCCATTAATTAAACTGGTGCGGGTAAATCCTAAGCAATGCAAATTCCAGATTAAACGTCCAGCCCATGCCCCACCTTCATCGTCATAGACCACGACATGATGATTTGGCGAAATATTCAATTTTTCAATAAGCGCTTGTAAACCAGCTTCATCTGGTAAAATACCCGTAGCTTCTTCTTGTTGAGCCACTAACCACTTAGGTTGTAAATGAATAGCATGTGGAATATGGAGTTGTTCATAAACAGAAGCACGGCTCAAATCTACAATGCGAATATATTCATTGCCTAAATAAGGTACCAATTCTTCTGCTTCTATTAATAAATCGAGTTTAAAATCCGGGAGTGTCATCGTCATGGTTTCTTTTTATACCAGCTTAATTTCATATTAGCATAAGCATATATCTATCAAACTCTGATTTTCTGCAACTCTTTAGCAGAAAATCAGATATCAGCATTCTTACTTTTAAAAATACAAAATAGCGAGATTATTTTTTAATTAAACGACTTCTTCAAGTTCTTCGATTTCAAAAACCTGACGTAAATAAGCCAAGAAAGTATCGTTATCAGTCATGGTTTTACCGGGACTATCTGAAATTTTCGCAACAGACTGGCCATTGCACTCAACCAGTTTCAACACAATATTGAGTGGTTTTTGTCCCATGTCATTGGTCAAATTAGTTCCAATACCGAAACTCACCTGAAAACGATCTTTGAAATATTGGTGCAATTCCCATGCTTTTGGCAAATTAAGCCCATCGCTAAAGGTCAGCATTTTAGTTTTGGTGTCAATTTTTAATTTACGATAATGCGCATAGGCCTTATCGCCCCATTCATAGGGATCACCACTGTCATGACGTAAACCATCAAATAGTTTCGCGAAGTACAAGTCAAAATCTCGCAGGAACGCATCCATACCAACAACGTCAGTCAAAGCAATTCCTAAGTCTCCACGATATTCTTGAACCCATGTCTCTAAAGCCGCTTTTTGAAAGTCACGCAGACGTACATCAAGTGCCTGAAAAGCTTGTAGGAATTCATGAGCCATGGTCCCAATTGGTGTAATGTTTAACTCTTTTGCGAGCAGGACATTACTTGTACCACGGAATACATTTGGCACTGTTTTATGAAAGGCTGCCACAACATGCTTTTGCCATACGAAGCTATAACGGCGACGTGTACCAAAATCAGAGACTAAAAATGGTGGGTCATTCGGTTTTTGAGTTTTTTCATATTGCTGAACCAATTCAAGCTTGGCTTGTAAACGGCGCTCACCCTCCGCCCATACTTCATCGTTTTTAATACGGCTAAAATAAAGTTCATTTACAATTGCCAATACAAAAATTTCAAACATCATGGCTTGGACCATTGGACCTTCAATATGAATATCTAATCGGCCTTTGGCATCCATACTTGCCTGAATAAAACGTCGTTTCAGTTGAAATAGTTCTAAATAATCAACAAAGTCACTTTTTATAAAGCGTAATTTACGCAAATATTGAAGCTCGTCTTCTTTATATTTGAGATTACATAAATGGTCGAGTTGCTCGTTTAAGTCATCCAAAATATCCACTAACGGATAAACTGTATCTTCTAAGTTTCTGCAACGAAAATGATAGACACTATGTGTTTGCGGAAATTTATGCAAAACCACTTGTAACATCGTAAATTTGTACAAGTCTGTATCTAGTAAAGAATGGATAATTGGAGACATAGTCAATGATTATTCGCTTGCTTCTTAGCATTAAAGCATATTTTTATAAATGAATTGCGGGCTTTTAGACCATTGTTGCAATTCCATGAAATTTCCTTTTAAAAATCATTTAATTTAAATTCTGCTAAACTAAACCAATTCAATTAATTGCAGAAATTTGCTTTAACTATGCGTGCTTTAATACAACGAGTTCTTGAAGCCAAAGTGGTGGTTGACGGTGAGACGACTGGTGAAATCCAACATGGACTACTGGTTTTTTTAGGTATCGGCCGAGATGACACTTTAGCAATTGGCCAAAAGCTTATTGATAAGATTTTGAAATATCGTATCTTTGATGACGAACAGGGCAAAATGGGCTGGAATGTCTCTCAAGCAAATGGTGGAATCCTGCTTGTTTCACAATTTACTCTGATGGCCCAAACTCAAAAAGGTTTACGTCCAGATTTTGGTCCAGCCATGCCACCAGCAGATGCCAAAGCGTTATATGAACAGTTGGTTGAATATACACATTCACAATTTGAAAAAGTTCAAACCGGTATTTTTGCAGCGGATATGAAAGTACATTTAATTAACGATGGTCCAGTTACGTTTAATTTGGAAGTCGAAGCTTAGATATAAAAAAACTCCCGAACGGGAGTTTTTTTATATCTGGCGATTAACGACCAGTTTTCTCTTTAATAAAAGCACGTGCCTGACGTACTTTATCTTTAACTGGTTTTGGCAACTTAGGTGGAATGAGTCTAGCCACTTGGTTAAACCAAACGAGTAGGCTGAAGTCGCCTTCCATTTTAATACTGCCGTTTTGCATACCCGTCATAAATGCTGTTGGGTCACCTTTAATCAAAGTTTTTACGCCCTGTTCGCTATCTGCAAACTGCAAGATAAAATCAGCTTTTTCAGGTGCGCCTGCAACAGTGTCAATCTGTCCATTATTAATAATGATCTGACGTGCAACACCTAAATCCGTACCGATCTGAATACGAAATGCGCGGTCATGAATCAATTCAATAAACTTAGGGCTAGTACGTGCCAATTGCTTCATACGCAGCACTAAACCTGCTACCAATAAATCTAACGGGTCTGTACTGACATCAACGAGAGGTAATTTGACTACAGGTATAGAAGAAAGTTTCATGAACATTCACGCCTATTGTATTTTTATGAAAACTGTAGAGCAAAACTTAGCAAGGACATACCATTGCGTGTGTTTTGTGCATCAACTGATAATTTTTAGCTGGCAACGCAATCTAGATGAAACGTCAACAGACCCATCTATCCTAGCATAACTGGCTATTTTTTAATAAATGCTTTGTATAATAAAAATCACGTTTCGTAAATAAAAGAGGCATGCTGTGCATACCTCTTTACCGTTAGATAACAATTTAATTATCGGCTAGAACATTGCTGCTGATCATCTTCATATACTGGCGTGTGTTCTATATATTGGCGATTTGCCAAAGCCTTTTGTGCCTGTTTATCCTCACGTAACAAAATAAATGTAACTATTACCATCGCTAGACTTAGTGCAGTTAAATAACTATATGTGACTGGCATTTCAAAAGTGACTTGAACTCCAAAACGGACCACTTCCAATAGCCCCCAAAAGAACATCCCTGCAAGCATAAAACCAAGCCAACGACGGTAAGGAGAAAAGAAAACAGCAACAAGCGCGACAGCGATCAAGCTGAATCCGGCGATAGCGGCAAAATTCGCTGTTACCATAGAAACCTCCGTCTTAATGAAAACGTCTAAAAACATTCGGTCTTAAAAACCCGACCTCATTCTAAAAACAACTTTAATTCATAATTTGTATTGAAGCTTAGGATGCATTATGGATGTTTTTTTTTAGAAAAAAAGACCCGTCTTTTCTTAATGCGACATACTTTGTCGCAACATTCTTTTGTCATTACATTTTTGTAAAATTCAAAAAGTTCGATTCCCTATATGGCATCAATTCTGGCGTGTCATTACAAAAAAATATGCTGTTTTTAAGGGCCAAAATAAGTTTTTTTCAGATTTTTTTATTGCCTTTTTTCTGTGCATGATTTGAGCATAACACCCTTGATTTTATAACTATTCTGCATAAAAAAAGCGCTACTCTGAAGTAGCGCTTAAAGCTTAGCCCTATAGATTAAGCACGGTTTAAATCTTTGTCATGCATACCAAGCAAATACAGTACGCCATCCAAGCCAACACTTGAAATAGCCTGATTTGCATTTTGACGAACTAAAGGTTTAGCACGATAAGCCACACCAAGCCCTGCAATCGCAAGCATTGGTAAATCATTCGCACCATCGCCTACCGCCATGGCTTGTTCTAAAGAAATATCCATTTTATTCGCAAGTTCACGTAATAGCTCAGCTTTACGGGCGCCATCAACAATCGCACCTTTAACTGCACCCGTTACAAAGCCATCATGCACATCTAAAATGTTGGCATGAACTTCATCGATACCAAGTTTACCTTGTAGATATTCAGCAAAATATTGGAATCCGCCAGATAGAATTGCCGTTTTATAACCCAGTGCTTTCAAGGTCGAGATAAGACGTTCAGCACCTTCTGTAATAGTTAAACGCTCTGCAATTTTAGGTAAAACAGCAGCATCCAGTCCTTTTAATAATGCAACACGAGCACGGAAGCTTTGCTGAAAATCAAGTTCACCTTGCATCGCTCTTTCAGTAATTTCAGCAACTTGTGCACCCACCCCTGCTTCAATCGCCAACTCATCAATAACTTCCTGTTCAATTAATGTTGAATCCATATCAAAACAAACTAAACGGCGATTACGTCGATAAGCGTTATCTTCTTGAACAGCCACATCAATATTTAATTCGCTTGAAAGAAGTAAACATGCTGCACGCATGGCTTGTGCGTCTAAAGTTGGACCACTACTTAAACCAAACTGTACACATGCACGACGTGGGAATGCGCTATCCTTTTCAAAGTCGACACGGCCTGATAAACGGGTAACCGTTTCAATGTTAAAGCCTTGGCTAGACACAATTTGTGTAACTGCTTGTAAGTGTGCAGCAGTGAGTTCAGGTGCTAAAGCCGTGACGATATAACGAGTACGGCCACCTTCACTTACCCATTGATCGTATTCTGCGCCTGTGATTGGTTTAAAGCGCACTGTTAAGCCAATATCATGTGCTAAAATCAGAATTTCTTTCATTGCCAATGCGGTCGCAGTTTCATTATCTGACGCGACCACAATGCCCAATGTAAGTTGATTATGAATAACAGCCTGACCTACATCCAGTATTTGCAATGAATGTACGGATAGTACTTGCATTAATCGGGTAAACTGGTTTGGTTGGTCTGGTCCTAAAAAGGATATAAGAATGATTTCTCGCATGAATTGACTCTAGTCTGAGTGACAACTATTGTAAGAATCATAATCGAATTTCAATATAATTGCCTTGGAAGTTTAACTTGATTGCGCCTAGACAAGGGCTATTTGCTAGCCTACTGATCGTTAGTTTTGCATTGCATACCTTTTTATTGGTGATTGCAACGACACACCAGCTCAATGAAAACCGTGCGAGTCAAGGTCAGCTCATGACCAGTCAGCTCGTTGCAGACAGCTTATCCGAGCTAGAACCGGCAAATACGGTATCTTTAGCTCTGATTGCCAATCGCTATGCGACCAATCCAAGCGTTGCGTCTATTCGCATTCTTGATGCCAATAAACAAGTGCTGGCAACAAGCGGAATTTCAAAAACTCGCCAAGGTGAGATTTTTGCTCGCGATGCGCTGCAAAATGAAAAGAAAGTGGGCTCTATTGAAATTACGCTTATTCAGCCAAGTATTGGGGAAATTCTGCGTACTCAATGGCTGGCAATCTTAGCTTCTCTGTTTTTGCATGTTTTATTATGGCTTGCCTATCGCGCGATTGCTCGTCCGACCCGTAGCGAATATTTGGCACGTATTAATGAAGAAAATCGTTTAAAACATGAAATTCAGCAGTTAACTCAGGCGCTTGCACTCGAAAAACAAAATACGGTGACTTTAGTTGCCCAAGCTCAGCAGCAAGCGAAAGGTAAACCATCGGTTCGCCCACAACCAGAGAAAACCTCAGATTCTAGTAACCAACATGTGTTGGCACTTAACATTCAGTTTTATGATCCTAAACAATTATTAAGCAGTGTTAACCAATCGGTATCTGTCCCGTACTTTAAACTTTGTCAGCTCTTTTTAAACAAGAGTATTGAGTTGTGCGTGAAGCATTACCAATTAAAGTTATCGGACATTGAAGTCGTAAATGAATTTAATGCTGAAGGCGCTACACTTGCGATTTCAACTTCGCATACTCACGCTGTAGAGTGTCTGCTTATGGTTGGAACCGTATTCCAGTTGCTTTCTGATGTTTTATATAAACGTTACCGCGAAGATAAACGCTTTGCTTTGCAAACTCGTAGTGCAACTTGTAATGCTGTAGAAGCTATGCAAATTGATGCGCAAGAGGCTGCTCAACGTTTAGCACAACATCTTCATGCAAAAGAATCTGCTTTATATCTTGAGAATGATCAACTCAAGGCAATTCAAGACAGCTATCAACTTGTTGCAATGCCAAACCCAAGTAATGTCATGACTCGTCACGCATTTATGATTAATGGCATGAATGCAGAGTGTGCTGAACTTGCTCAAAATATCCGGACTGAGATTTTGATGGGAAAAAAATCAATCCCACAAAATGATAGCCCAAGCAGTGCAGCTTCATAAAAAGTAAGTGTGCACATCAGAACCTAGCCTTTTGGCTAGGTTTTTTTATTTAAATTCATTGTTTTTATTTTAAATTATTCCATTTTCTTATGATTTATTTGTATAAATAAAGCTGGATCTATTCTTTAGAGTAGCAAATTTGGATAAATCAGAATCATAGGCAAAATTCTCTAAACAGCGTAAACTATGCAAAATTTATTAAATAGAAATTGTCTTACGACAAAAAAAGGTGAAAGCGAATGCCGCTGAGTCGTGTTGAAGATCTTGTCGCCGATATTCGTGCAGGCAAAATGGTTATCTTGATGGATGACGAAGATCGCGAAAATGAAGGTGATCTTGTCATTGCAGCAACGCATGTTCGTCCTGAAGATATTAACTTCATGATTACCCATGCACGTGGTCTAGTTTGCCTAACGTTAAGCCGTGAGCGCTGTAAGCAGTTAAACCTTCCGTTGATGGTTGACCAAAACGGTGCTCAGCATAGTACAAACTTTACTTTATCAATCGAAGCCGCTGAAGGTATTACGACTGGTATTTCAGCAGCAGAGCGTGCACATACAATTCAAGCTGCTGTCGCAGCGCATGCAAAGCCAAGTGATATTGTACAACCAGGCCATATTTTCCCATTAATGGCACAACCAGGCGGTGTTCTACATCGTGCAGGTCATACCGAAGCGGGCTGTGATTTAACACGCTTAGCGGGTCTTGAACCAGCTTCTGTTATTTGTGAAATCATCAATGAAGATGGCACAATGGCACGCCGTGCAGATTTAGAAATTTTTGCTGAGAAGCATGGCTTAAAAATTGGTACAATTGCGGACTTGATTCATTACCGCATGACCAATGAGCAAACGGTTGAACGTCTGGATCAAAAAACCATTCAAACAGAATATGGTTCATTTGAACTCTATCGTTATCGTGAGATTGGTAACCCGGATATCCATTTGGCTTTAGTCAAAGGCGAGCCAAAAGAAGGTGTTACAACAGTACGTGTACATGGTTTCAGTCCAATTCGTGATTTGCTTAAGCTAAATAAAGCTGATGGTGAACCTGCGTGGAATCTAGACCGTGCACTACAGACAATTGCAGCGAGTGATCGCGGTGTTTTAGTCTGGATCGGGCAAGATCATTTGCAAGACTTGGGACCAGCGTTGGATGATTTAAATAAGCCAAAACCGGTGAAATCCAATGCAGCACTTTCACATCAATATCAAACGATTGGTGTAGGCGCTCAAATTTTGCGTGATTTAGGTGTTGAAAAGATGAAGCTGCTTAGCTCACCATTACGTTTCAATGCCTTATCTGGCTTTAATTTAGAAGTAGTGGAATATATCACTGCTGATCAAATCACAACGAAATAATCGAGGTTGCTATGGCAATTCGCCGTATTGAAGGTTTATTACATCTCGCAAGCGAAGGTCGTTATGCGATTTTAGTGGGTCGTTTCAACAGTTTTGTTGTTGAACACTTATTGGATGGTGCAATCGACACATTAAAACGTCATGGCGTAAATGAAGATAACATTACTGTTATTCATGCTCCTGGCGCATGGGAACTCCCGATTGTTGCTAAAAAATTGGCTACATCAAACCAGTTTGATGCCATCATCGCACTTGGCGCAGTTATTCGTGGTAGCACACCACACTTTGACTTCGTTGCTGGTGAATGTGCAAAAGGTTTAGGTGTAGTTGCGTTAGAAAGCAGCTTGCCTGTCATCAATGGTGTATTAACTACTGATAGCATTGAGCAAGCCATCGAACGCTCAGGCACAAAAGCAGGTAATAAAGGTAGCGAAGCTGCTTTAACTGCAATTGAAATGGTTAATTTATTAAAGGCAATTTAAAGCATGTCTCAAACACTGCAAGCCGTTTATGCAGCAAAACGCAAAGCGCGTCGTTTTGCTGTACAAGGTATTTATGAGTGGCAAATGAGTCACAACCCTGTACACGAAATTGAAGCACGTACCCGTGCTGAAAATGCCATGCACAAGGTCGACTTAAACTACTATCACGAACTGTTAACGCAAGTGATTGCACAGCGCGAAGATCTTGATGCATTGTTGATTCCGGTACTTGACCGCGAACTTGATGCACTTGATGGTGTAGAGCTAGCAACCTTACGTTTAGGGGCTTATGAATTACGTGATCATTTAGAAGTACCTTATCGTGTAGTTCTTGATGAAGCCATTGAACTCGCCAAACACTTTGGTGGAGCAGATAGCCATAAATACATTAATGGCGTTTTAGATCGTTTAAGTTCAACACTACGTAGTGCTGAAAAACAACAAGCAAACTAATAGGTTTGAAGTTGATATGGCTGAGTTTTCTATTATTGACCAATACTTTAACAGACAATCTTATACAGATGTCACCTTAGGTATTGGAGATGACTCAGCCTTAGTCACCCCTCCAACAAATCAACAATTGGTGATCTGTGCAGATACACTAGTTGCTGGTCGTCACTTCCCTCTTGATACCTCTCCCCATGCAATTGGCTGGAAAAGTGTAGCTGTCAATCTTTCAGATATTGCTGCCATGGGTGCTAAACCTCATAGTATTTTACTTGCGTTAAGCTTACCTACCATTGACCATGAATGGCTTGAAGGGTTCAGTCAGGGAATTCATGACTGCTGTAATCAATTTGGTGTTGCTCTCATTGGTGGAGATACGACTCAAGGTCCACATCTCACCATTACCGTCACGGCCATGGGCTGGATTGAAACCGGACAAGCTGTGTTACGTTCAGGCGCAAAAGTCGGTGACTATGTTTGTGTGAGCGGCCAAGTTGGAGATGCAGCCTATGGTTTACAACACCTAGGACACCCCTTACAACAAAGACTAGACTACCCAACACCACGTTGCCAGCTTGGACAACAGCTAAAAGGTCTTGCTTCTAGCATGATTGATATTTCTGATGGATTAGCCCAAGATTTAGGCCATATTTTAAAAGCCTCACACGTCGGTGCTCGATTATTTTTAGAAAAGTTACCGATTGATTCAACACTACAGCAACTCGAAGAGCAACAGCGTTGGCAATATGCTCTAGCTGGTGGTGATGACTACGAATTATGTTTTACAATAACACCGCAAAATTATGAAAAACTTTTGCAAAAACAACTAGACGTTAAGATTACAATGATTGGACAGATCATTGAGCAAACAAAACTAACTTTTAAGCATTTGGGTGCAGATTACCCATTGCAAATTCATGGATACCAACACTTTGCATAAGCCTCCCATTCATTTTAAAGATATGTCTTGGTTTAACCGCTGTATTGTTTTCTGTGGAGTTGGTTTTGGATCTGGTCTCGCACCTAAAGCACCTGGTACTTTTGGCTCTGCCTTTGCCCTACTCTTCGTTCCGATCTGGTTATCGCTTGGATTTAACTTAAGCTTAATCGCGATGATTATCATGTCATTGGTCGGGATTTATATCTGTGGGCAAACTGCAAAAGTCATAGATGTACACGATGATGGTCGAATTGTGTGGGATGAATTTGCAGGGCAATCTATTACCTTTCTTCCTCTCATTTATTTACAACAAATGAACTGGATGTGGGTAATCGTCGGCTTCATATTATTTCGAATTTTCGATGTTTGGAAACCTTGGCCTATACGTGTTATTGATCGTCAAGTGCATGGTGGTTTTGGTATTATGCTTGACGATATTATTGCCGGTGTATGGGCTGCTCTTTGTACACTAATTATTATCCATTTGACTTAATCATTAGAGTTATACATGTCAACTACCGTCATTATTCTTGCTGCTGGCAAAGGAACGCGTATGCGTTCTCAGCTTCCTAAAGTACTACAACCTTTAGCGGGTCGCCCATTATTAGGGCATGTCATTCAAACAGCAAAACAATTACAAGCTAAAAATATTATTACAATTTATGGTCATGGTGGTGACCGCGTACAACAAACATTTGCCCAAGAAAATGTTCAATGGGTTGAGCAAGCTGAACAACTGGGTACAGGCCATGCAGTACAAATGACTTTACCCGTACTCCCAAAAGAAGGTGTTTCACTGATTTTATCAGGCGATGTACCATGCATTAATGCAAATACGTTGCAAAAATTATTAGATGCATCGACTCAGACAGGAATTGGCTTAGTTACGCTTACTGTAGATGATGCAACAGGTTATGGCCGTATTGTGCGCCAAGATGGCAAAATTCAAGCCATTGTTGAACATAAAGATGCAAATGAAGCACAACGCCAAATTAAAGAATTCAATACAGGCATTTACTGTGTTAGCAACGCAAAACTTCATGAGTGGTTGCCTAAACTTTCAAATGAAAATGCACAGGGTGAATATTACCTAACTGACATCGTTGCAATGGCAATTGCAGATGGCTTAAAAGTTGCCTCTGTTGAACCAGAGCTTGCTTTTGAAGTTGAAGGGGTTAATGACCGCTTACAACTTGCAGCTTTAGAACGCCAGTTCCAGCAAGAACAAGTCAAAAAGCTCATGCAGCAAGGTGTAATGTTCTTCGATCCTGCACGTTTTGATTTACGTGGCTCTGTAAAAGTTGGACAAGACGTTCGTATTGACATCAATGTTATTATTGAAGGTGAATGTGAGCTTGGTGATTTTGTAGAAATCGGTGCTGGTTGTATTTTAAAGAACACTAAAATTGCAGCAGGTACTAAAGTTCAAGCCTATAGCGTTTTTGATGGTGCAGTTGTAGGTGAAAATGCTCAGATTGGACCATTTGCACGCTTACGCCCAGGGGCGAAATTGGCAAATGAAGTGCATATTGGCAACTTTGTTGAAGTTAAAAACACATCGATCGGATTAGGTAGTAAAGCTAATCATTTCACCTATTTAGGTGATGCTGAAATCGGTGCTGAATCAAATATTGGGGCAGGTACAATTACTTGCAATTATGACGGTGCAAATAAACACAAAACCACTATTGGCGATGCAGTTTTTATCGGTTCTAATAGCTCGCTGGTTGCTCCGGTGACCATTGGGAATGGCGCAACAGTTGGTGCGGGTTCTGTGATTACGAAAGATGTAGCCGAACAAAGTCTCTCCTTTGAACGTGCGCAACAAATTTCAAAAGCAAATTATCAACGTCCCCAAAAGCTTAAAAAATAAGAGGATTGAAGTATGTGTGGTATCGTCGGAGGCGTTGCAGAACGTTGTGTAACCGAGATTTTAATTGAAGGTTTAAAACGTCTTGAATACCGCGGTTATGATTCTGCGGGTGTTGCTTTACTAAATAATCAACAAATTTTACGTGAGCGTCGTGTAGGTAAAGTCATCAATCTTGCAGATGCAGTTGCTGAACACCAACTTACAGGGGCTATCGGCATTGCGCATACACGTTGGGCGACCCATGGTAAGCCAACTGAAAACAATGCTCACCCGCATATGTCTGGTAAGGTTGCTGTCGTACATAACGGTATCATTGAGAACTATCAAGAGCTAAAAGATGACCTACAAGCTTTAGGTTATATCTTCACTTCTCAAACAGATACAGAAGTTGTAGCACACTTAGTTGCTGAAGCCCTAAAAAGCACAGATAGCCTTTTAGAAGCTGTTGAAACTGTTGTACCACAGCTTAAAGGTGCTTACGCACTAGGTATTATCCATAGCGATTATCCAGATGAACTGATTACTGTACGTGAAGGTTCTCCTTTAGTGATTGGCGTAGGTATTGGTGAAAACTTTATTAGTTCAGACCAACTTGCACTTTTACCTGTGACGAACCGCTTTATGTACCTAGAAGAAGGTGATATTGCGCGTCTTACACGTACTTCAATTGAAGTATTTGTAAACGGCGAACGCGTTGAGCGTCCAGTGCGAGAGCTTGATGCAACTGTAAGTAATGCATCAAAAGGTGAATACAAACACTACATGCTCAAAGAAATTTATGAGCAACCAGAAGCAATCAAGCAAACGATTTCTCAAGCACTTGATGGTAATAGTTTACGTGACGATTTCTTGAAAAATGCCGAAGCAGATTTCAATAAAATTCAAAGCGTACAAATCATCGCTTGTGGTACAAGTTACCACTCAGGAATGATTGCGAAATATTGGTTTGAACAACTCATTGGCGTGCCTTGCCAAGTTGAAATCGCGAGTGAATTCCGTTATCGCACCCCTGTAATTGTTGAAAATACACTTTATATTTGTATTTCACAGTCAGGTGAAACAGCCGATACATTAGCTGCGCTACGTGAAACTCAAAAACGTGCGAAAGCAAACAATATCGACATTCAGACTTTAACGATCTGTAACGTTGCAACGTCTTCAATGGTTCGTGAAACTAATCATCACTTATTGACTCTTGCTGGTCCTGAAATTGGTGTTGCATCAACTAAAGCGTTTACGACTCAGCTTGCTGCGCTTATGTTGTTAATCTTGAAAATTGGTCAAGTTAAACAACGTATTAGTCCTGCTCTTACTGAAGAAATTACGCGTGAGCTATGGCACAGCCCGAAAGTTATTCTTGATACCCTCAAAAATGACCCAGAAATTTTGCGTTTGTCTGAATTATTCGTTGAAAAAAATCACTGCTTATTCTTAGGCCGTGGTACGAATTATCCAATCGCATTGGAAGGCGCATTAAAGCTCAAAGAAATTTCATATATTCATGCAGAAGGTTATGCGGCTGGTGAGTTAAAACACGGTCCATTAGCACTCGTTGATAATGAAATGCCAATCGTGATTCTTGCTCCACATGATGAAATGCTTGATAAGCTCAAATCAAATATGGAAGAAGTTCAGGCACGTGGTGGTGAATTATTCGTTTTCGCTGATGAAAATAGCGGAATCAATGAAAAAGACCGTCAGCACGTTGTGCATATTCCAGCAGTAAATGAATGGCTAGCTCCTATTATTTATAGCGTGCCAGTTCAGTTGTTGTCTTATCACGTTGCTGTATTACGTGGTACAGATGTTGACCAGCCACGTAACTTGGCGAAGTCAGTCACTGTAGAGTAATTCAAAAAAGATCATTATTAAGGCATCACCTGCTTTAATAACTGATTGATTAAGCCCGATATGTGTAAGTGCATATCGGGCTTTTTTATTGCGTTCATACGGCCACACAGCCCCTTTCCCGTGAAAGAAAATAGAGGACTCCCCTAGGCCCCCGTGTCACAACGGACTTTTTACTTTTGCGCTGATTTAAAGTTTGAGAGATCATTGCGACACAGAGATAAAGGAGCTAAGCGAACTTAGCCCATTTCATTTTTGTCGCAGCGTTGAATGCTGCTAAACATGTTAGGGGCAAAGTCCTGTGGGAGAACAGGACTTTGCAAACTGGTGTGTTTTAAACGCTGTACGGTTTGAGGTGAATACACCTGTGCAAGCTGTTGGCAAATACAATCGCAACTTGCTTGCATGTGTTCACCTGACAAACAAATTCTTTTAAATTCCTGCTGAGCATTGGCATCATCATTTGTAATACCGTAAACACCGACCATAAGGTTTAAAACTAATATAAATTTATGAAGTTTCATATTATTCTCATGATTATTTATATCTTTAAATAAAATAAAAATATGATTCATCCAAATATTAAAATATTTTCAAACAATAATTAACCCTCCCACAAATACAGGAAAATAAAATAATTAAAATTTTAAAATAAAATTATTTATAAATATAAAAACTCAGGTCGCAAAAAACCTAAATTTTAAATAAATAAAATAGTTAAATAAGAGAGAAAATGAGTTTGAATAGTGTCATGGCCAACTCCTTAAAAAATGGAGTCCTACCACCAAATCACCGTCAATTGATTAGGGTGGCAGAACGAAAGAGGGTTAGCAGACTGACCTAGCGACCAGCACGCGCGAACGCGTCCCCCTTCCGCCCTACCATAGAGAAAAAGGGGGCACAAAGGTTCCACATGGGAAATACTCAGAAAGTATAACCCATTCGCTAGGATACGGTCTGCTAAAACCGACTGGCAATGTAGGCCAGCAACGAAATATTAATCGGTATAATAAAGAACGTCAATTTATTTTAATGAAAAATTTTAAATATAATAATTTTATTAATATTTAAATAATATTATCCTCCTTATTGCATTTGTAACTTTTAATTAAATTTAAAATATAAACTTTGGTTATATATATTTAGTTAATAAAACAAATTAATCGTTAATTCTAATTTAACAGTTTATATAAATATATACGATGAGAAAAAGCGAGACATAGAAACAACTTATAGAAAGCCCCTACTCCAAAGATGCTATCCCCCATCTCTTACCATCTGTTCGAGAGCTTATTTTCCTACAGCTTTTACAGGTAAATGTTTATCTAAGAAAGCAAAAGACCGTCAATACGTTGTACAGATTTAAAAGTATATTGAGCTTTTTATTGTGCTCATAAAGCTCTAAAGCATAGTTTCTGGCTTTTATTAAGATATTCTAATAAATATATCTAAATCAATATCTTATATACAAAAACCAACAAAAACACTCGGATTTATACATATGAAATTATGGTATAAATCACGCTTCGAAATTTACTTGATAACTATAAATTTCGACTATTACAAAAACTTTCTAATTATAAGGAGTGACTTATCATGGCTAATGGATTCCCCGAAGGAAACTTTAGAATCATTAACAAAGAAACAGGTGCATGTATTTCAAGTCTGTATGGTGGTCAGACACATGGTATGCAAGATGCCGTAACTGCACGTGGTGAAACGGGTCAGTTATCGTACTCTCATACAAATGACCGTGAATTTACGGTACACGATAAAGTTAAAAACATAGAAGAAGAGCTTTGGTATTTTGACAGTAGTGCAGACAGCTGGGGTCACAAACGGAATATGCTTTATAACAAAGTTAAAGATATTCGTTCTAGTTGGGTTCTCGGTGCTCATGTTAAGACAAATGCGATTGCATATAAATTATTAGACAAAGACTTAGAACACTTCCTTAGTCTTTTACCAAAGCAAGATGAAGAAACACTAGCCCATTTAAAAACCAGTGATGGTCTTGATATTGTTCGTTTATTAAAAACATTTATTCATAGTAACGGCGAAGAAACCATTAAATCTGAACTCATTGGCAAACTTGATGAGACTAAGCTGAATGACTCTTTAAATACGGTACTGGCTCATAACTCAATTCGTAGCATCGAACACAGGTTCCATAAATATGCATCCTCTCCGTATCTAGGTTTAGATATTCCTGAAATTAAAGGTTTATCTGAGAATCCTTTCACCCGGCATAACGAACAACTCTATAAGATTATTCTTGCCTCTGTCCAATTACATGTCTTGGATCAAAAAGATCCGACCTCAAGGTCAGAGTTCCGACTACATTTACGCCATCAAAATATCAATGCTCTTCTAAAAAATATGAAGAACGAGAACCTGCAGGAGCTTTATGGAAAAGTTTATGAAGAATATAAGGAAGATAAAAATTCTCAGGATCTTAAAAAAGAAGCCGTAAAAGTCCTTTTAGAGCTTAGAAAAACGCTAGATTTACATACGAATGAAAAAAATATAGATACGGCCAAAAAGATTTTGCAGATAGGTTTACAGTCAAATGAGTCTTTTGAGCAACTGCAAACAGCATTAAAAAGTACCAATGGTAAAGAAATAAAACCAGTTAATTGGCATAGTGGCGATGTTTTCTTACAAGGAGCGGGCCGCCAGTACCAAACTAAGTGGGCATTTGAAGATGGTTATATCTTTGTAGAAGGCCAACCAAATGCTGTACTTACACATCTCTGGGGTTCATCTATAGGTATTAGTCAACGATCTAATGACCCAAAACAGCGCTGGGAATTTAAATAAGTTTAATTTGAGTTAGAACATAAGATGGTAAGAGAAAGCTCTCTTACCATCCTTATAAAATTTATATAGCGATATCTTTTACAGGTAAATGAGTACCTAACAAAGAAAAAGTAACGTCCGCAACTTCCAACGGATCTGAACTGGTCCAAATAATATGATTCCCTTCATTTGGACTTTCTGACCTTAAATGATATCTCTTTAACTGGCGGATTAAATGCGCTGTAACTGCTTCTGAAGGCTCAAGAATTTGTATATCACGACCTACAATTTCCTGAATAATGTTTGAGACAAATGGATAGTGTGTGCATCCTAAAATAATCGTATCGACTTTTTGCTCGACCAGCGGCGCCAAAATATTTTTTAAATAATCTTTAACTTCCGCTGTATGTGCTTTACCCGTTTCAATTTTTTCGGCTAAACCAATACAAGGTACTAAAGATACTTTGATATTTTGTGCGTAAGTCTCGATTAAATTCTTGAGATTTTTTCCCTTAACCGTGGTGGCAGTTGCCAAGACAGCAATATGCTTACTTTGAGTGATTGCTACTGCGGGTTTTACGGCGGGTTCTATTGCAATAAGTGGCACATTAATTTGTGCTCTAATCGTTTCAATCGCTACAGCCGTCATGGTGTTACAAGCAATCACAATCGCTTTGCATTTACCCTGTGCAACTAGGTTTGAAATTAAATGCGTGGTTCGTGAAACAATCCAGTCGCTTTCTTTGTCTCCATACGGGACATATTTCGAGTCAGCGAAATAGATAATGTCTTCATTCGGAAGGGCCTGCCGAATGTGCTTAAATAGAGACAGCCCGCCTAAACCAGAATCAATCATTCCAATCGGGTTATTCTTCTGGTTCATTATTTTTCCAATTTAAAATTCTAAAAGAAACTATATTTTTCATTATTATATTCTGTTTTCTATCGGTTTTTACATCAGGCCCAACGAGGACCTGACCTAAATTTCAAATTTTATTTTAAGCTGCCGCTTTTTGTTCCTTAATCCAATTTTTAATACGGGCATCCAGTATATTTAAAGGCAAGGTTCCTGCATTTAAGATCATGTCATGGAATGCTTTTATATCAAAACGATCTCCGAGCTCATGTTTAGCTAACTCTCGTAACTCTAAAATTTTTAGTTGCCCCATCTTGTATGCTAGTGCTTGTGCGGGAATAGCAATATATCGATCTGTTTCTGCCTGAATATCAGGTTCATCTAAAGCAGAATGTTCTCGCATAAAATCAATCATTTGCTGACGAGTCCACTTCTTATAATGCACACCCGTATCGACCACTAACCGACAAGCACGGAATAACTCACTCGATAGTCTTCCATAGTCTGAAAGCGGGTCTTTATAGAAACCAACATCTTTACCCAGTTGCTCTGCGTAAAGTGCCCATCCTTCAATATAAGCTGTGTGGTTAGGCTGCTTTCGGAACATCGGCAAATTTGGCAGGTTTTGGGCAATATCAATTTGCATATGGTGGCCGGGAATAGCCTCATGATAAGCCGTAGCTTCCATTGATATTTTTGAACGTTCAGAGAAGTCGCCTGTATTCACATAAACTTGTCCGGGGCGTGAACCATCAGGTGTTCCTTGATGATACTCCGCACCTGCCGCTTCTTTTTCTCGATATTGCTCTACAGGTAAAACTTCGACTTTATTTTTGGGTAATAAACCAAATAGCTTCGGCAACTCTGGTTGCATTTGGGCAATATACCCTCGATAAATCTCTAAAATTTCTTCACGAGACTTTGGGAAAACCGCAGGATTTGTTTTTAAGGATTGTTGGAAACTTTTTAAGTCGCTGAAACCTTGTGCTTTGGCAATTTTAAGCATTTCAGCTTCAATACGAGCAACTTCTTTTAATCCGAGCTGATGAATATTTTCAGGGCTTTCTAACGTTGTCGTATTATTTTCTACATAAAAGCGATAGAGCTCATCTCCTTTTGGTAAGCTCCATATACCTTCATGTTGCCGTCCATGGGGTAAGTAATCTTTCTGAATAAACGTCCCTAGTTTTTGATAAGCAGGCCGAACATGCTGATCTATGGCCTGTAGCATTTCTCGGCTTAAACGTTCTTGCTCTACTTTCGAAATGTTGTTTGGAAATTGCTTTAATGGAGAAGCAAACACACTGTCTTTCCCTGAAGGAGTTGCAATGCTATTAATCTGTTTTGCCACCTTTTCAATTAAGTATTTCGGTGGCATCAAGCCATCTTTTTGTCCTTGTTTCGCTAACTGAATCCCCTGATCAAGAATAAGAGGGATTTGCTTTAAACGAGCAATATAGTCTTCATATTGCTTAGCATTATCAAAGGGAATCGAACTAATAAACCCCGGAAATTGTAAATGCAGTCCCCACATTTGATTGAAAGGCATCTCATAGAGTTTCAAATCATAATTTTTAAGTGACTCTTTCAACTGATAAATTATTAAATCTTTATTTAATTGATCAGTTGCTGAAAACCCTGTGCTATTAATCGCTTCAAAACGTTTTAAGAAATTTTGAGTACTTTTTTTATCTTTCTCGATCTGATTTTTTGAAAGCTCAGTCCATCGATTGTTGTAGCGTAAATCTCCTAAAATAGTTGCAGTTTCAGGATTATTTTTTAAAGTATATTCCCACTGTTCTTGTAAAAGCTGGTTTAAAGCTTTCACCCGAACAGAGACATTACTATTTGGTTTAGATTGTGATTTTTCGATGGTATTCGTATTAATTTCGGGGGTTGCAGCACCAGAAGAATGAGACATCCAAAATAAAACACTGATACAAGCAAAATGTAAGGTTCTGTTTTTCATTTAATTATCCAGAAATATTTAACGAAGGTTAAAATAAAGACAAAACAAATTACGTGCCAAGCAGCATATAAAATGGTGTAAAAATCGAGTATTTTTTTAACTCAATGATTTTATAAATTAATTTTCTTTTTAATTAAATTATTTATAGTTGCTATCTATATTCCGTATCTGACTTTAATGTATCAGACACTTAAAGAAGTGCACATGAGCGATCTCAGTGCACTTTTGAATTTCTACATTAAAAATTGTTTCTCAAGAAAACAAATATTGATAAACAATATAGGCTGCCAATTTTGCTGTTCTATTGTCTAAATCAAATTTTGGATTGCACTCAGCAATATCTAAAAGTTTAATTTTTCCAGTCTCTTGAATATGCTTAAAAATTGCTTCAAAAGTAGCTAAATCAATTCCTTTTACAGCTGGCGCACTAACTCCCGGTGCAACCGCAGCAGCAAATACATCTAGATCAATCGTAACGTACAAACAGTCCACTTTCTCAATAAAAGCATCAACCGCCGCAAGTACGTTGTTCAGGTTAAAAATATTAACCTCATGATCGCGTAAATATGAGCAATTCAGCGCATCAGCTGTATCAAACAAAACTTTAGTATTGGCATGGTTAGCTACCCCAATACATAAATAATTAAATTGTTTTTGATGTTGCTCAGAAAGTCGTGCTGCCTGCAAAAAAGGCGTGCCAGATGTTGCATGCTCTGCTTCACGCAAATCAAAATGGGCATCGAAGTTAATAATTCCTATTTTTTGTTCAGGCGCATGTGCTTGTACATATTGGAATAAACCGCTAAAGCTGCCAAATGCAACCTCATGTCCACCACCTAGTACAATCGGTTTTAAACCATTTTGTAGGCTGGTTGCGACTTGCTCAGCCAACTCAGTTTGCGCTTGTTCTAAATTGCCATATTCACAAGTTACTGTACCTAAATCGACAATACTGACTGGACGATGAATAGGTAAATTGGCAAGCTGGTTACGTATTGCGTCTGGAGCATCGGCAGCACCAACTCGGCCTTTGTTACGTTTCACGCCTTCATCAGAACTAAAACCAATCAGCGCAAAGTCTGCGTGTTGGGTTTTGTTGATAATATGATGAATGCGTTGGTGTGCTTCACCTTCGCCATCATGGCGACCTTGCCATTTAAATGTGTGATTCATATGACACCGTTTAAAAAATAACTTCTTGTCCATGCTGAATCACTCGCTTAGGCAAATCTCCGCCAAGCCAGTAGACAATTTCAGATGGATGCTCAATATCCCAAGCCACAAAATCCGCGACTTTACCCTGCTCTAAACTACCGTGCGTTTGCTCTAAACCGAGTGCTTGTGCAGCATGAATGGTGACACCCGCTAATGCTTGCTCAGGTGTAAGACGGAATAGCGTGCTTCCCATATTGAGCATTAAACGTAAAGAAAGTGCTGGAGATGTACCTGGGTTTAAATCGCTCGACAGCGCAATACGCACGCCATGCTTAATGAGACTTTCAACCGGTGGATATTGTGTTTCACGTAATAGATAAAAGGCACCCGGCAATAACACAGCAACCGTACCCGACTCTGCCATTGCTTTGACATCATCTTCGGTCATGTATTCTAAATGGTCTGCCGACAAAGCATGATAACGTGCTGCCAAGCTTGAGCCACCTAGCGATGAGAGCTGCTCGGCATGAAGCTTAACAGGTAGATTCAAAGACTGTGCTGTTTTAAAAACACGTTCAACTTGAGCTGGTGAAAATGCCAGATGCTCACAAAAAGCATCAACTGCATCGACTAAACCTTCAGCATGTAGTTTAGGCAGCATTTCTGTACAGATATGGTCGATATAAGCATCGCTTTGATCTTTGTACTCTGGCGGTAAAGCATGCGCGGCTAAACAAGTACTTTTTACCGTCATTGGCAAGACTTCACCAATTTGACGGATCACACGCAGCATTTTGCGTTCATTTTCGTAATTGAGCCCGTAACCAGACTTAATCTCGATGGTTGTTACACCGTCTTGTTGCATACAACGAATGCGCTTAAGTGCTGAATTTAGTAATTGTTCTTCACTGGCTTCACGTGTTGCCCGTACGGTACTTGCAATACCGCCACCGCTGGCTGCAATTTCGGCATAGCTCACACCTTGCAAGCGTTTTTCAAACTCAACACTACGGTTCCCGCCAAATACACTATGCGTATGACAGTCAATAAACCCTGGGGTAACCCAAGCTCCATTTAAATCAACTGTTTCGGAATATGTGTCGGTAGGAAGTTGTTGTTGTTTTCCAATCCACTGAATGAGATACCCTTCTGTGACAATTGCAGCATCTTCAATGTAGGAGTATTGCCCATTTTGCATGGTCGCAATGTGGCAATTTTGCCAAAGTTTTTTCATGAGCCTTTCCTCAAAACTGCCCAATAGTTAAACCATTGGGCAGTTCATTTGTTAGCTTTCTATCTCAACATTTTGATGGATAGGATTACTTTCCTTGCCCAAGTTCTGGTCTGGTTTTACCCATATGCGATAAGCAATAGTTAATAGAACAAGCCATGTTATGCCTACATAAATTGCAGGACGTGAATCAGGGAAATAACCCATCATCACTAAAATAAACACCATAAAACCAATCGCGAACGCAGGTGCATATGGCCAACCCCATACAGGGAAATCAAGCGCCTTAATTTCAGCAGTAGATAATTTACGGCGCATTGCCACTTGCGAAAGCAAAATCATGAGCCAAACCCAGACGGTTGCAAAAGTCGCAATTGATGCAATGATCATGAATACATTTTCAGGAATAAGGTAGTTCAGTACCACACCCGTCAATAGCACACCGGCCATCACCACAACAGTCATCCATGGCACACCATTACGTGACAGTTTTTGGAAAACTCGAGGTGCTTGACCACGGTTTGCCATGCCATAAAGCATACGGCCTGCGCCGAATACATCACTGTTAATTGCTGAAACAGCCGCTGTAATCACGACAATATTTAAAATATTTGCTGCTGATTTAATGCCTAAATTTTCAAAAATCTGGACAAATGGACTACCTTGGCTACCAATTTGGTTCCATGGGAAAATCGACATCAAAACAAAAATCGTGAGTACATAAAAAAGTAAAATACGAACCGGAACAGCATTAATTGCTTTTGGCAAAGTCGTTTTCGGATCTTGCGACTCACCCGCTGTAATGCCAATAATCTCAATACCACCAAAAGCAAATACAACTACAGATAAACATGCCACCAGACCGGCAATACCATGCGGCATAAAACCGTCATAAATCCATAGGTTTGAAATGCCCGGTACGATATTGCTATGGTCAGCCTGAAAACCATAGAACATAAGGCCCAAACCGCCTAAAATCATGGCAACAATGGCGGTAACTTTTATAATGGATAACCAGAATTCGAGTTCACCAAAGACTTTAACGTGAATTAAATTAATGGCACCCAAGAACATAATTAACGATAAAATCCAGATCCACCTCGGCACATCGGGGTACCAGAACCCCATATAAATACCAAAAGCAGTGACATCGGCAAGTGCAACAATCACCATTTCAAAAACATAAGTCCAACCTGTGGTAAAACCTGCCAGTGGACTAATGTACTGTGATGCATAATGGCTAAATGAACCAGATACAGGGTTATGGACAGCCATTTCACCCAGTGCACGCATAACAATATAAATTGCAATCCCTGCAACAATATACGCTAGTAATACTGAAGGCCCCGCCATTTTAATGGCAGTTGCCGAACCATAGAAAAGCCCAGTTCCAATTGCTGAGCCCAATGCCAAGAAACGAATGTGACGGGTGTTCAACCCCCGCTGTAGTGTGGAGTTTTGTGACATTATAATCTCCAATCCTTGAGGATATTTAGTTAGATTCGGCCACTCCATGTGACCGTTTTATTAATCACACTTCAGATAGACTAGGGAGTAGGTTTGGAATAATTAACTCGTTTAGACAACCACTCGAAAGTAATTCACTTGCCTGTTCAATATCAGGAGCAAAGAAACGGTCTTCACTGTAGTAAGGCACTTGAGCGCGCAAGATTTTACGGGCTTGTTCAAGTTTAGGCGAGCTTTTTAGGCCTTCACGGAAGTCTAAACCCTGACAAGCGCCTAACCATTCAACAGCTAGAATGCCGCGGACGTTGTCAGCCATTGGCCAAAGACGTTTACCTGCGTTAGGTGCCATTGAAACATGGTCTTCCTGATTCGCTGAGGTTGGTAAACTATCTACACTCGCTGGATGTGCAAGCGCTTTGTTGTCACTCGCAAGCGCAGCCGCCGTAACTTGAGCAATCATGAAACCCGAGTTCACGCCACCATTTGCGACCAAGAACGGTGGAAGCTGTGACATGTGGCGGTCCATCATCATCGAAATACGACGTTCTGAGAGTGAACCAATTTCTGCAATCGCCAATGCGAGATTATCTGCTGCCATCGCAACAGGTTCAGCGTGGAAGTTACCACCTGAAATCACATCACCTTCTGCTGCAAAAACCAGTGGGTTATCAGACACTGCGTTTGCTTCAATTGCTAATACTTCGGCAGCCTGACGGATTTGAGTTAAACATGCACCCATCACCTGTGGTTGGCAACGTAAAGAATACGGATCTTGAACTTTGCTACAGTCTTCATGTGAATGTGCAATTTCACTTGATTCTGTTAAGAGGTCACGATAAGCCGCAGCCACATCAATTTGACCACGCTGACCACGTACTTCATGAATACGAGCATCGAATGGCGCACGTGAACCTAACATCGCTTCAACGCTTAAACCACCACAAACAGTTGCAGCAGCAAACAAATCTTCAGCTTCAAATAAACCGCGTAAAGCATACGCTGTAGAAACCTGAGTACCATTTAAAAGTGCCAAGCCTTCTTTTGCCGCTAAAGAAATAGGTTCTAAACCTGCAATTTTTAAAGCTTCAACTGCTGGTATCCATTCACCCTTATAACGTGCTTTACTTTCACCCAATAGAACTAAAGACATATGCGCAAGTGGTGCTAAATCACCAGAAGCACCTACAGAACCTTTAAGAGGAATATGCGGATAAACTTCAGCATTAATTAATGCCAACAAAGCATCAATGACTTTACGGCGAATACCTGAGAAACCACGTGCCAAGCTGTTTGCTTTCAATAGAATAATTAAGCGAACCATCGCATCATCAAGTGGTTCACCTACACCTGCTGCATGCGAAAGAACCAATGAACGCTGTAATTGTTCTAAATCTTCAGGAGCAATCTTGGTTGAAGCGAGTAAACCAAAACCGGTGTTAATTCCGTAAGCTGTACGTCCTTCATTTACAATCTGTTCTACACAAGCCACGCTTGCGTTAATTGCAGCTGAAGCACTTTCATCTAATTTAACTTTAATCGGGTTGAGGTAAGCTTGACGTAAATCAGCTAAGGTCAGTTTTCCCGGTTGGATCAATAATTCCATGTTGGCTTCCTAATTTTTGGCACTATATTCTGCTGAGACGGTGCTTTTCACAATTGCAAAAAGCACCGCCAGTTCTTCCATGTGTTTTTATTGAGTGATCATTGGCAAGTTTAAGCCTTGCTCTTTCGCACAGTTAATCGCAATTTCATAACCTGCATCAGCATGACGCATAACACCTGTTGCAGGGTCATTGGTCAGTACGCGAGCAATACGTGCAGCAGCGTCATCTGTACCATCACACACAATCACAACGCCTGAGTGTTGAGAGAAGCCCATACCTACACCACCACCGTGATGTAAAGACACCCAAGTTGCCCCGCCTGCTGTATTTAACAATGCATTTAATAAAGGCCAGTCAGATACTGCATCTGAGCCGTCTTGCATTGCTTCAGTTTCACGGTTTGGACTCGCAACTGAACCTGAGTCTAAGTGGTCACGACCAATTACGACTGGTGCTGATAATTCACCACTACGAACCATTTCGTTAAAAGCTAAGCCAAGTTTTGCACGTAAACCTAAACCAACCCAGCAAATACGAGCTGGTAAGCCTTGGAAGCTAATACGTTCACGTGCCATGTCTAACCAGTGATGTAAATGTTCATCATCAGGAATTAACTCTTTAACTTTGGCATCTGTTTTATAAATGTCTTCTGGGTCACCAGAAAGCGCTGCCCAACGGAATGGACCAATACCACGGCAGAACAATGGACGGATATATGCAGGAACAAAACCAGGGAAATCAAATGCGTTTGCTACGCCTTCTTCTTTCGCCATTTGACGGATGTTATTACCATAGTCAAATGTTGGAACACCCATTTTTTGGAAATCGAGCATCGCTTGTACGTGTTTCGCCATCGACTGTTTTGCAGCTTTTACAACAGTTTCTGGTTCTGTTTTCGCACGTTCACGGTATTCATCCCAAGTCCAGCCTACTGGTAGGTAGCCATTGAGTGGATCGTGTGCACTTGTTTGGTCTGTCACCATGTCTGGACGCACACCACGGCGAACAAGCTCAGGTAAAATCTCTGCAGCATTGCCATGAAGTGCAATTGAAATTACTTTGCCTTCTTTCGTGTAACGATCAATACGCGCTAAAGCGTCATCTAAATCAGTTGCTTGTTCATCTACATAACGTGTGCGTAAACGGAAATCGATGCTTGCTTGTTGGCATTCAATGTTTAAAGAACAAGCCCCTGCAAGTGTTGCAGCTAAAGGTTGAGCGCCACCCATGCCACCTAAACCGGCAGTAAGAACCCAACGACCGTTTAAATCGCCGTTGTAGTGTTGACGACCTGCTTCAACGAAAGTTTCGTAAGTACCTTGTACAATGCCTTGGCTACCAATATAGATCCATGAACCTGCTGTCATTTGACCGTACATTGCTAAAGCTTTTGCATCTAACTCGTTAAAGTGTTCCCAGTTTGCCCAGTGCGGTACAAGGTTTGAGTTTGCAATTAAAACACGTGGCGCATCTTTATGAGTTTTAAATACACCTACTGGTTTGCCTGATTGAACCAATAGAGTTTCATCAATTTCTAGATTTTTTAAAGTATCTACAATTTTATCAAAACATTCCCAGTTACGTGCAGCACGGCCAATACCACCGTATACAACCAACTCTTTCGGGTTTTCTGCAACGTCCGGATCAAGGTTATTCATCAACATGCGTAATGGCGCTTCAGTTAACCAACTTTTAGCTGTCAATTCAGTGCCGCGTGGCGCACGAATTTCTACATCACGAAATTTTGTTGTCGTTGTTGTCACAGGCGGACTCCTTCCTTTGAGCTTACATCAGCAGAACATCACTTGTTTCTGCATTTGTATAGTAATGTATTAACTTGTATATACATCCATATACTACACAAATATTTTAAAACGTGAAGAGGGTTTCAAATATTTTTTTAAAAAACTTAATAAGCTATTGAATTAAAATAATTTATTTTTATAATTTGCATAAAAAAAGCACACATCCTTTCACTAGACATGTGCTTTTAAAAAGCTATTTTTTAAATTTTAACGTTGAGTTAACTCAATAACATAACAATTTTTTGCCCAATTTTGAGGAAAATGAACTGATGTAATCGCAGTGGTTTTCTCAATTTTTAAAGTCTCGTGAGCAGTGAGTACAAAGGTTTTATCCTCAATCGCTACTTCTGTTTCTGAACCACTATTAAAAATAAAAATCAGGTCTGCCGAGCTTAAAAAAGTCTGTGCTTCTGTACCATCTACTCTCTGAAAGCGGGCATGAAATTTTGCAGAATCATAAATTAGATTTAAATCTCGAATTGCACCATCAACCAGTTCACTTTGTACCTGACTTTCGCCGTGGAAAGCAAAAATATCGCCCAGCTTTAACGACCTAGCAGGCAGATCATCGACATGTAATTCAATACCTTTCCCATCAAGTACAGTAATAATTCGCTGCTTATTTGGGAACAAGGAAAATGGTCCAGAAGTTGTCACATCTGCCATCGAAATTCGCCAGTCGAAATCAAGATCACCTAGGCTTCGCGCAATTTCTAAAGTATAGCCTGCACCATTTTTCCAAAGCATTTTTGTATATTGGTCTGCCTTGAGTACTTCAATCATTGCGTAAATTTGCCTTCGAGATAATAACGACTGCCGGGATAAGTCAGACGGGCACTAGAAATGAGTTGTTTGTTTGACCACGTACGGCGACGGATCAGTAAACATGGTTCAGTTTTAGTAATTTTTAACCACTTACACTCTTGCGGAGATGCTAAAACGGCTTCAACAATATGCTCGCCTTCTGTCACAGGTGCTTTCGCCATTAAGTATGCATTTGGAGTAATGGTTTTAAAATCTTGTTCTAAATAATCTGGGATGAGTGCTGCATCAACCAAACGATCTTCGACCTGAACTGGCACATCATTTTCATAATGCACAATAATTGAATGAAATAGCTTTTGCCCTTCGCGAGTCTGCATTAATACACTTTGTTCTGCATTTGCATAAATTTGTTCTAAAATTAAAACTTCCGCATGGTGCTTATGGTTTCGTGCAACAATCTCTTCGGCAATATTATTAATTTGAAAAAGCGCGGTTCGGCCTTGCCCTTCAGCAACAAAAGAACCAACACCCTGTATACGTACCAATAAACCCTCAGTCGTTAATTCGCGTAGCGCACGATTGACTGTCATGCGACTGCAACCAAGTTGATTGACCAACTCACTTTCAGAAGGAATTTTTTTATTTACAGCCCAAGAGCCTTCATAAATCTTTTGTGAAATCAGCTGTTTGACGCGTTGATATAAAGGAACTGGACTATCAGCTTCAATCGAAAGCTCAGCATGTTCTTGTTTTGATGTTCTGGGCATAGCAAAGTCTCAAAAAGGCAGCAGGCAAAGTTATATTTTAGTTGACATGTTATGTATATACAACCAAATACAACATGTGAATGAATAAAAATAAAAGATTTAATCTGGCTAAAAAACAAGCCAAATACAATATAAGCTAATTTAAAGTTTTATGTAGAGAAATTCAATTATATTAATATCTTATCAATATTTTCATTTAAGCAGTTAGTCGCCTTAAGCTTTGCCCAATTCAACTGTTTTCTATTCGTATTATTTTAATTACTCAATGATACTTAAAAATTTTATTTAAAATAACTGATCGATAGTATTCTTCTGCCACACAGTATATTAATAAACTGGAAGCACATCGAATGCGTAATTATAAAATAGATATTCTGCGAGGAATCTCTATCCTTTTGGTTCTTTTACATCATTTTAATATTCCCTATAAACTTAAAGACACATGGTTAGGTTTTAATTTCTTGGGTGAAGCATTTAGCACCTTACTTGCAAGAAATGGAAATTATGGCGTCACCATGTTTTTTGTGATTTCGGGTTTTTTAATTACCCATCACACTTTAAAAAGAGACAAACAATTCTCCGCAATTAACCTCAAGCATTTTTATATCCGACGAGCAGCCCGCATTTTACCGTGTCTGGTTTTACTCATTCTAGGTGTAAGTTTACTTGGGTCATTTGACTTAAAACCCTTTATAAACCAAGCCCCCAATGGCATTGAGGTCTCATATCCCTTAACTATATTTGCAGCTTTAACCTTCTGGATGAATATCCTGATTATCAAATTTGGTTGGGTAAACTACGCTTTGGGCGTGTTGTGGTCACTCTCTGTAGAAGAAGTTTTCTACTTTGTGTTTCCATTATTGTGCCTGCTCACGCGTAGTAATAAGGTATTTATTGCTGTACTTGTTGGAGTAATTTTATACGGACCTTATTTTAGATCTCTACATTTTGGAGAAGAAAGCGGTGCCTATTTATATCATTATTTTTCGAGTTTTGACGGCATAGCTATTGGTTGTTTAACAGCGATATTTTCTCATACATATCGACCAAATTGGACCTATAAAAAACCTCTTTCTTGGTTCATTATTTTGAGTATGACAGCCCTTTATTTATATGCTCCCATTAAAGAAGTCAGTACATGGGGTATTAGCTTATTTGCTTTCGCCTCAGCTTTACTCATTTTATGTTTTCAGCATCCTGCGGGAACGCAAACACATAGTCTGTTTACAAAAGTGATGGTCTGGTTGGGGCAAAGAAGTTATGAAACTTATTTGTTTCATCTGGTGGTGCTTGGTCTCATGAAGGTTGCTTTTATTCCAGCTCAAACCGACTCTAGCATCAAAATTATGCTTTTAATTGCCTATCTCATTGTGACTTTCATCATTAGTGCAGCAATTGAAAAATATTATTCCACCCCACTTAACAGCTACATTCGTAAGATATTTATCAAAGATAAATCATAAAAATAAGCCCCTTTTAAATAGGGGCTTTTCTTTGTTAAGCGATCAACATGGTTTCATCTTCTTGTTTAAAAGGATTCGACCAGCTCTGCCAAACTTGTGGACCTAAAGCCATTTCTTCATCATTTAATAAACAATAGTCTAATTTTTCTATTAAAGCTTGCTCATCCATTTGCATACCAATTAAAACCAGTTCCTGACGTGCATCACCTGTTTTTGCATCCCAAACCTTTTTAATTTGTTCGATGCTATCTAAGTCACTCGGCCAGTCTTCTTCTGCAACAGCAGCCCACCAATAACCTGCTAAGCCGTGCCGTGCCATTGCGCCCGCTTGCGACCATGAATAAGCCAATGTCGGTTCGGCAGCCAACCAGAAAAAACCTTTAGAACGTACAACACCCAGCCATTCAGCCTGTACCAAATCATAAAAACGCTCTGGATGAAAAGGTCGGCGCGCGCGGTAAACAAAGCTACTGATTCCATACTCTTGGGTCTCTGGCGTATGTTCGCCACGCAATTCTTTTAACCATCTCGGCGCTTGTGCTGCTTCATCAAAATCGAATAACTGTGTATTTAAAATTTTATTCAAAGCAATCTGTCCAAATTGAGCAATTTCAATTCGGGCACGGGGGTTTAATGTCTTTAGAATTGCGGTGAGCTGCTCTTGCTGAGCTTGGTCAATCAAATCAATTTTATTCAGCACAATCACATCACAAAACTCAATCTGATCGATAAGAAGATCCACCACAGTTCGTTCATCTTGTTCGCCTAGCGACTCTCCGCGTTGCTGTAGTGAGTCCAGAGAGCTGTAATCTTTAAGGAAGTTAAAAGCATCGACCACGGTTACCATGGTGTCTAGTCGAGCAAACTCATTTAAAGAATTTCCATCTTCGTCTTCAAAAGTAAAGGTTTCTGCAACAGGCAACGGTTCTGAAATGCCTGTTGATTCAATCACTAATTGGTCAAAGCGCCCTTCATCGGCTAAACGTCTCACCTCAACCAATAAATCTTCTCGTAGCGTACAGCAGATACAGCCATTACTCATTTCAACCAGCTTTTCATCTGTTCTTGAAAGCTCCGCCCCACCTTCGCGTACTAATGCCGCATCAATATTGACTTCAGACATATCATTCACAATCACGGCAATACGGCGACCTTCGCGATTATTTAGAATATGGTTGAGTACCGTGGTCTTTCCTGCCCCCAAAAAGCCAGATAAAACGGTAACAGGAAGCTTGGCAGATGACTTGGCGTTTGCAGTTGGCATGGCTTAATCTCTTAATAATATTGAAAACTTGGTCATCACTGATGATTTAAACGATCTACTCACAGGAGGTATTCATTTCTAAACCACAATAATGTTATGTTATGTTATAACATAACTATTAATCAAGTTTTTTATCTTCCTCCTTGTCTCGTTTGAGTTAACAAAAGGGAAGATTTAATATTTAAAAACCTTGGCAAATTGACGTTTTATAGTGATGGTCAGGCCCCCACGCACGGAATCCTTGACTATCAATATGAATTTGTCCTGAAGCATAAACACCAAGGCCCATATTGAGTATTTGGCCTTTGGTTGCCCAGAACTGACAAAGTTTGGTTTTGGTTTGTTGGATATTGAACTGATCTAAATCACTAGGTTGTTCTGGCCCAATTCGGAAATCAAGCGCTGCATTAAAGACATGTCGAGATGCATCGGCACCCCCAGCACAGCGGTTTAAAGATAAAGCTCGATAGGCCGATGTCACCTCAAAATCATTAATTACCCCATCGTCAACCAATGCTTTTAAAATGCTGAGTGTCGGAACAATATTGGACCAAATCTCGCGTGGAGGCACTGCATAGGGTTCAACTCCACATTTTTGCCAATCTCGAGCTGAACGCAATAATTCATGGTCTGGAATTAAATCTGCGAGCCCTTTTTGCTTAAGAAACTGCTTATAAGCTTGTACAGACTGTCCATGATCTGCGGTTGCTACCCAAGCAACATAATCTTCGGGTTGCTGTTTTATTCTGACTACTTTTTTTGTAGGTTGAGGTAAAGTCTGCGTGTGCGGAGGAGTCGTTGACTTGGGTGGTTGAGTGCTACAAGCTGTGAGAGATAATAAAATTAAACCTAAATAACGCTTCATAAATATGCTCTATCTTCACCAATCATGGGAAAGATGCTCATCATTAAATTCAAGAAATGTTATATTATAACAACTATAAAATCTTTTAATTTCTGTTATTAAAATTTAAAAATAAAAAAGGACGTATGAGATACGTCCTTTTATAGCTACAACTTAAAATTTTATTAAATATCTGCTTCTACAGCAGTTAAAGACTGCTCTGCTTTCAGCTTACGACGTTTAAATTGATAAGCCATCATTAAACACAAAATCCAGCCAGGAATCATCATGACTGCAATACGCATGTCTGGTGTTAAAGACATTACAACTAAAATGCCCAACATAAACACGATGCATAGATAGTTGCTAAATGGATACATAAAGCTTGGGAACTTAGTCGTTTGACCTTGGCTTTGCATGTATTTACGGAATTTTAAATGTGTCCATGAAATCACAACCCAGTTAATCACAATGGCTGCAACCACGAGCATCATGAGCAAACCAAATGCTTTTTCAGGGAAAATATAATTTAACAACACACATAAAATAGTCACCGCAGCAGAAAGGATCACTGCATTGGTTGGAATACCACGTTTATTAATGTGTCCAAATACTTTTGGTGCATTTCCTTGTTGTGCAAGGCCCAATAGCATACGGCTACTGCAATAACTTGTCCCGTTATAAACTGAAACCGCAGCAGTCAAAATCACAAAATTCAGCAACGTTGCAATGCCTTGGCTATCTAAAGAAGCAAAGACCATCACAAACGGGCTACCGCCTTCAGCCATCTGGTTCCATGGAAATAGCGAGAATAAAACAAAAAGTGTCGCAATATAGAAAATCAAAATACGGTAAATAATTTGATTCACAGCTTTAGGTAAGGTTTTGTCCGGATCACGTGCTTCAGCAGCAGTAATACCAAAAAGCTCAATACCGCCAAAAGCAAAAATAATGACCGCCATTGCCATCACTAAGCCTTCAACACCAAATGGGAAAAAACCACCGAGTGCCCAAAGGTTGCTAATACTCGCTTGTGGGCCAGCTGTACCAGTTGCTAGTAAATATGAACCGAAACCAATCATTCCCAGAATCGCCAAGATTTTGACAATAGAAAACCAGAATTCCATTTCGCCAAAAAACTTAACATGGAGTAAATTAATGCCATTAATTAAGACAAAGAAAGTTAAAGCAGATGCCCACGTTGGGATTTGCGGCCACCAATATTGTATGTAAAGACCAATTGCACTCAGTTCTGCCATACAGACAAGGACATTCAGTACCCAGTAATTCCATCCAGACATGAACCCAGCAAATGGTCCCCAGTATTTGTAGGCAAAATGACTAAAAGACCCACTTACTGGCTCTTCAACCACCATCTCGCCAAGCTGACGCATCATTAAAAAAGCAATAAATCCTGCAATCGCATAGCCAAGGATGACCGATGGACCTGCTAATTTAATCGATTGTGATATACCAAGAAAAAGCCCTGTGCCAATCGCCCCACCCAATGCAATAAGTTGGATGTGCCGATTACTCAAACCATGTTTCAGGTTTCCTTGCTCTTGTGCTGACATATGATTATTCTCATCCTTGTCACGTAATTTTTTTCCAATAAATTACGTATATCATAAATTGATCAAACTTTCATAGAGATTGATGAAAAAATAATTGCGTGACTTTTCTCATGACCGCGAATGAAAACAGAAAATACAAGAAATGACAATTATTATGAAATGTGTAATCAAATTATGTATTGCGTAATTTTATGAATTCAGTATTATAAGGACATGAAGCAATTGGTTGTGCTCGGTCTATATCAAACTCATAAGACAAAAGTTGATCTAAATAAAGATTAAAAAACTTATTGAGTAGCTCAGTCCTAGACCGAACTTTTATTTATATAAGACCTGAGATGAAGACAAGGACGCGAAAATGGAACAAAACCTAAATTCTTTTATTGAAGTTTCACCTCAATCTGATTTCACTATTCATAATTTACCTTATGGTATTTTTAGCAGAACTGCTGAAAGCGAACGCCAAGTGGGTGTAGCTATTGGTGATTGGGTCATTGATCTAGCTGCTCTTGAAAAGCACGGTCTTTTAAAAATTTCAGATCAAGATACTTACTTTAATCAACCGACACTGAATAAATTTATTGAGTCTGGCAAAGCAAACTGGTCAAAAGTGCGTAAGACACTACAGTCTCTTCTCTCGGCTGATAATTTAACGCTTCAAGAAAATGAAGCATTGCGTCAGGAAGTTCTGGTTAAGCAAGACAGCGTTACTTTGCATTTACCTGTTCAAGTACCTGGTTACACCGATTTCTATTCTTCTAAAGAACATGCGACCAATGTGGGTTGTATGTTCCGCGACCCAAAAAATGCCTTACTTCCAAACTGGACTGAATTGCCTGTTGGTTATAATGGCCGTGCTAGCTCTGTAGTAGTCAGTGGCACTCAAGTCGTACGCCCATCTGGTCAAATTAAACTCCCAAATGAAGAGCGCCCAGTTTTTTCTGCAACGCGTAAACTCGATTTTGAACTTGAAACAGCGTTTATTGTGGGTAAACCAACGCAGCTCGGTCAGCCTATCGCTATTGAAGATGCTTGGGATCATATTTTTGGAATGGTATTGCTCAATGACTGGTCAGCACGCGATATCCAGCAATGGGAATATGTTCCACTCGGCCCTTTTAACGCTAAAACTTTTGCCAGTTCGATTTCACCTTGGGTCGTGACGCTTGAAGCACTTGAACCATTTAAAGTTGAAGGCCCGAAACAAGACCCGAAGCCAATGGGCTATTTACAAGAAAATATCGCCAACAGTTACGACATTAATTTGAGTGTTGAAATTCAAACGCCGAAATCGACACAAACTGACGTGATCTGTAAAACCAATTTCAAATATATGTATTGGTCTATGTCTCAACAGCTCACCCACCATACCATTGCTGGTTGTAATGTTCAGGTTGGTGACTTAATGGGTTCAGGAACGATTTCAGGTTCTACACCAGATTCGTATGGCAGTTTGCTTGAGCTTACATGGAACACCACCAAGCCGTTAACACTTGCCAACGGTGAAACTCGTGGTTTCTTACAAGATGGCGATACGCTCATCATGAAAGGCCACTGTGAGAAAAATGGAATCCGTGTCGGCTTTGGTGAAGTGAAAAATACCGTTCTTCCTGCATTAACTTTCAATTTTGCAGAAACTTCGGAGCCTGACTATGAAGCTGTATAGTTACTTTCGTAGCTCTGCAGCCTATAGAGTACGGATTGGCCTAAACATTAAAGGTTTAGCTTATGAGACTGTTCCAGTTCATCTGGTAAAAAATGAACAGCAAAGCGAAGACTATTTAAAGTTAAACCCTAGTGCTCTGGTCCCGACTTTAATTGACGGCGATTTAACCTTGTCTCAATCGTTAAGTATTTTGGAATATCTGGATGAACAATATCCAGAAACCAAATTACTCCCAAGAGATGTGCAAGAACGTGCCAAAGTCCGTGCTTTTGCACAAGCTATTGCTTGTGATATGCACCCATTAAATAACCTGCGCATTCTGAAATATTTAAAAAATGAGTTAAATGTTTCAGATGAGCAAAAAAATTATTGGTATCAACACTGGATTCTTGAAGGTTTTCAAAATCTGGAACAGCAACTACAAAATTCAAATGGCCAATTTTGCTTTGGACAAGAAGCAACAATTGCCGATTGCTGTCTGATTCCACAGGTTTACAACGCGAAACGCTTCAAGATTGATTTATCTGCGTTTCCAAAAATTGAATCGATTTATCACCATTGTTTGTCTATCCCAGCCTTTTATAACGCGGCGCCAGAACAACAACCAGATTGGGAATAGTAAAAAGGAGTTTTAATATGACATTTGCCATTAAAAAAATACATCACGTTGCATATCGTTGTAAGGATGCGAAAGAAACTGTTGAGTGGTATAAAAAAATGCTCAACATGGATTTCATTTTAGCTTTTGCTGAAGACCATGTCCCATCAACTAAAGCTTTTGATCCATATATGCACTTATTCTTAGATGCAGGTCAAGGCAACGTTTTGGCATTTTTTGAATTGCCGACTCAACCAGAAATGGGCCGAGATGAAAATACGCCTCAATGGGTACAGCATATTGCTTTTGAAGTCGAAGATGTAAATGCGCTGATGGCTGCGAAGCAACATTTAGAAGAAAATGGTGTGAAAGTTTTGGGCGTAACCAATCATGGTATTTTCCACTCAATTTACTTCTTTGACCCAAATGGACACCGTTTAGAACTTACTTATAACGATGTACGCGCTGAAGAAAAAATTGCAAAAATTACTGAAGAGATGAAAGCAGAAATGTTAGAGGAATGGAGCAAAACTAAACGCGCGCCTCACCACACACATTTCTTGCATGAAGAAGAGTTAGGAACCTAATTTTAAAGATCGATCTAAAAAGTCGGCATTGATTAGAATGGTTTGCATGAACTGTTCTATATCAATGCCGATTTATATTATTTAAATCTGCTAAATTGCTAGAAAATTGCGCTATAAATGAGAGCAATTTGATTTTCGAAAATTGTTGATTATTAAACATGTCAATTTCGCTAATAGAAAAAGGTGATTTCTATTTTTCAATAGGCTCAGGCATGATGTAAAACGCAGCAATTTCAATTTATGTTTTGAACATCACTGTTTAACAGTTGAAGTAAATTTATTAAGGGTATTTAAATGATTGAAGAAAAAGTATCTGGGGGGGTTCAATCACTTGAAGTCGGTTTATCTGTACTAAATGCTCTTTTAGAACACAATCAACCTATTATTCTCAAAGACCTGTCCAGTAAGCTAGAAATGCATCCTGCTAAGGTACACCGCTATTTGGTCAGCCTTATTCGCATGGAATATGCAAAACAGCTTGATGATGGTCAATATGCTTTAGGCGATCAGGCATGGCGCTTAGGTCTAAACTGTGTTCAACATAGCGACACCCTACAACTGGTACAGCATTTAATTTACGACCTACAAAACAAAATTGGTTGCGGCATACAAATCAGTAAATGGTCACCGAAAGGCCCTGTGGTTGTTCAATCGATTGAATCTAACCACCCTATTTCGATTGTTACTAAAGTCGGCTCGATTATGCCTTTAGTCAATTCTGCTGCAGGACGCCTATTTGCTTCTTACCTTCCTGAGCATTTTGTTCGTCCATTAATGGAAGCAGAATGGCAAAAGCATCAAGAACTCGGTCTAAACATCGCACCACAAAACTGGCAGGCATTTACCGAGCTCAAAGAAACCATTCGCCAGCAAGAAATGTCGGCAGCAAAAGGTGATTTACTGACAGGCATTAACGCTGTTGGTTTACCTGTGTTCAACTCGAATCAGAGCATCGAGTTTTGTATTGTTGCGCTTGATAGCGAAATGTTTTTACCAGTTGACCCACAAAGTAAAACGATTGAAATCTTAAAAAATGAAGTGAAGCTCATCAATCAATATATTAAAAGTCGCTAATTAATCGCCATAAAAAAACCAAGAGATCAAACTCTTGGTTTTTTTAGATCAGAAACAAAGCTCAGCTTATTTAGTTTCGAGAACACCACGGCGAATCTGGTCACGTTCAATCGACTCAAATAATGCCTTGAAGTTACCTTCACCAAAACCATCATCATCTTTACGTTGAATAAATTCGAAGAAGACTGGACCAATCATGTTTTCAGAGAAAATTTGCAATAAAAGTTTCTTCTGACCATCTTTAGTATTGCCATCTAGCAAAATACCACGCTGTTTTAACTCGTCAGTCGGCTCACCATGCTCGGGTAAACGTTCTGGTAGCATTTCATAATACGTATTTGGTGGCGGTGTCATAAATTTCAGACCTAAGCCTTTTAACTTATCCCAAGTCGAAATTAAGTCGTCACAAATAAACGCAATATGCTGAATCCCTTCGCCATTAAAGTCAGACAGGAACTCTGCAATTTGACCGTTTCCTTTGTCCGAATCTTCATTTAATGGAATACGGATCATGCCGTCTGGCGCAGTTAATGCTTTAGACGTTAAACCTGTATATTCGCCTTTAATATCAAAGTAGCGAATTTCTTGGAAGTTAAAGATTTTTTCATAGAAGTTTGCCCAATACTCCATACGGCCTTTGTAGACGTTATGAGTTAAATGGTCAATTTCGTTTAAGCCTGCACCCACTGGATGTCTTTGCGCATCATCAAAGAAAACAAAGTCATTTTCATAAATATCGCGGTCAACTAAAAAGATTGGCATGCCACCAATACCTTTAATTGCCGGAATGTTGAGCTCCATTGGCCCAACTTTTGAATACATCGGTTCAGCACCAAGCTCTACTGCTTTTTGGAAAGCTTTTGCTGCATCACGTGTTTTAAAACCCATTGCACATGCTGATGGGCCATGTTCATTAAAGAAGAATGAAGCATAAGATTCTGGCTGATAATTCAGGATAATATTGATATTTCCTTGACGCCATAAGTACGCTTCTTTCGATCTATGTTTGGCTACTTTTGAAAAGCCGATTGTTTCAAAAACTGGATCTAATTCATTTTCTTTTGAAACAAACTCAATAAATGCAAAACCGCATAATTCTAATGGGTTCTCTAAAATATCCATCTAGTTTCCCTCTGGTGATTACCTGTTCCGTTTATCTCTATTGCTGATCAACTCAGCTCCTTTCTCTATAGAATACGTATTGATTGGGGAGTATTTGAACCGTCAAAATGCCTTAACCCAACGCATCCTATGAGAAAAAAACGAATTACTAAAACGAAGATATGATGAACGTGAAGCTTTTGATGATTAATTCCCGTTCCATTTGGTGTTTGTTTTCCATACACACTGCCCTTTCTTATCTAAAAGTACGATTGAGATTTTTCACTAAACCCTTAAAAATCGTCTTTTCCTAAAAATCATTTATAGATTTATGGAGACCAACATCCTTGTTGGATCTCCAATGGCCATTTACCTTGAATTAGATGCTACTAAAAACAATTAAATTATGCAATACATAACTTAATTATGAATTGCATAATTTTAGTAATCTTTTAATTTGTCTGTTTTTAAAATGAATTGTCATATTTCATATTCTGTTTATGATTCTTTATCTTCAAAAAAACCTCACTTGCTTTGGGTTTGGAAAACTATGCTTTTAGTCAGCGCATGTTTAATTGGTGAACCTGTTCGTTACGATGGGCGATCTTGTCTGCATGGTAAGCTTAAGCAGCTTCTTCTTGATAAAAAAGCCCATGCACTTTGCCCAGAGTTATTAGGTGGTTTTACCATACCGCGCTTACCCGCAGAAATTGTGGGAGGAACGGGACAAGATGTGCTCGATGGCAAAGCGAAAATTACTGATTCATCTGGTTTAGATGTGACTCGGCTTTATTTGAAAGGCGCCTACCGTACTTTAGAAATTGCTCAGCAAATAAAAGCAACCTGCGTGGTTTTAAAAGAAAATAGCCCTTCTTGTGGTAGTCAAAAAATTTATAACGGTACGTTTCAAGGCGAAAAAGTTGTTGGAACTGGAGTCACCACAGCACTTTTACAGCGCCATGGTTTTGAAGTTATTTCTGAAAATGAAATTGAAGATTGGTTAGCCACCAATCCAATTTAAATATAGCTACTCAGCTTTAATTTTAGCTACTTCATTTACATCTTTACGGCTCGCCCAATAAGTCGCAAGTGCTGGGCCAGAAATATTATGCCAAAGACTAAAAATAGCACTTGGCACTGCCGTAATCGGAGAAGCCGCAAAATGTACTGCTGCGAGAGCAACACCTAAGCCCGAGTTCTGCATACCCACCTCAACCGCAATTGCCTTACTATCTGCATAAGGTAATTTAAAGAACCGTGCTGCGGTAAATCCTAACAAATATCCCAATCCATTATGCAATATTACAACAGCTAAAATGAGCAAACCCGACTGTAGAATGGCCGCTTTACTCCCACCAATAATGGCTGCAACAATCGCTACAATTGCAATGACTGAAACTAAAGGCATGACTTGAATATAGGACTCGACCTGACGTTTTAGCCATGTTCTTAAAATCAGACCAATCACGATAGGAAGTAATACCACCTGCAAAATTGAAACGAACATCGAAGCTGCATCAATTTTTAGCCACTGACTAGCAAGCAAATAAAAAATAGCGGGCGTTAAAATAGGTGCTAAAAGTGTTGAAACTGAAGTACAGGCCACCGATAAAGCCACATTGCCTTTAGCCATATAGGTAATCACATTCGAAGCCGTTCCACCGGGGCAACATCCCACTAAAATGACACCAACCGCAATTTCAGGAGGCAAATTAAATAATTTACACAAACCGTATGCCAAACCGGGCATCACCACAAACTGCGCCACTACTCCAATCAACACCGCTTTAGGGCTTTGTAATACCCCTTTAAAATCATCGATGGTCATGGTCATTCCCATACCAAGCATAATAATGCCCAAAATCCATGGAATGTACGCTTTCATCCAGACAAAAAAATCAGGCTGCCATAGCGCTAATGCGGCAAAAACAATGACCCATAGGGCAAAAGTTTTTTGAATAAATTGGGTAAAGCGCAGGAATGCAGACATATTTTCGTTCCCTAAAAATTAAAATATCAAAGTCAAAACACGAGACCAATAAATTTAGCGCTCACTCAGCAAATCACTAGATTGAATACGGGCAACACCTTGTTGCTGCATGGTTTGCCACGCTTGCTCTAACGAACCATTTAGGTCAATCCCTTTACAAGCATCTTCAACCACTAAAGTTTTAAAACCTTGTTTTACTGCATCTAAAGCGGTCCACGCCACACAAAAGTCCGTGGCAATCCCCACCACATATACCGTATCAATACCACGCTCTTTTAAGTAACTGGTTAAACCAGTCATTGTGGACTGATCTGCTTCCATAAAAGCCGAGTAGCTATCAATATGAGCATGAAAGCCCTTTCGAATAATGAGTTGAGCTTTCGGAATATTTAAATCAGGATGAAACTCGGCATCTTTAGTACCCTGTACACAATGCTTAGGCCAAAGCACTTGCAGTCCATAGTCGAGTTCAATGGTTTCAAATGGTTGCTTATTTTCATGATTTTCTGCAAAAGAAATATGATGATCTGGATGCCAGTCTTGCGTTAGAACAACATTTTCAAAACAATCAGCAAGTTGGTTAATTATTGGAATAATAGTATCGGCATTGGCAACTGCTAAATTTCCACCCGGTGTAAAACCATTTTGTACATCAACTACGATTAAAGCCGCATTTTGTGGTTGTTTATTCATTTTCATGTCATCTTCAATCCCAACCGGGAAAATTGCATTCTATCTTGCCATAAAAAAAGCCGATATTAAGTAAGGCTCAGTTGAATCAAGCTGTATTGTTATATTTACTAGCCCTTCTCACCCCTGCAATAATGAGAACATCCTATCTTTTCCTCAAGTTTACCTAGCGATTATCCATTAGGCGTATTGTTCTTATGCGTCTGATCAGTCATAATTTGCATAATTGTCATTCAACAATCTGTTATTGTTAGAACTGGACAATCAAAATACTGCAACCATCCCACATTTTGTTTTTCTTACCTCAGATTCGGATGGATAAATAGGATATTTTTAAAAATGACTCAGCAAGCACAGACCATTCAAGGCTCAATCGTCGCAATCGTCACACCAATGTTGAAAGATGGTGGTGTAGATTGGAAGGGTCTTGAGAAGCTGGTTGAGTGGCACATAGAACAAGGTACAAACAGTATTGTAGCCGTCGGTACTACCGGCGAAGCCTCAACATTGAGCATGGAAGAGCACACACAGGTTATTAAAGAAATTATTCGTGTAGCCAATAAACGTATTCCAATTATTGCCGGTACTGGTGCAAACTCAACCCGCGAAGCAATCGAATTAACAAAAGCTGCCAAAGATTTAGGCGCAGATGCAGCCTTACTTGTTACTCCATATTATAATAAGCCAACTCAAGAAGGCCTCTACCAACACTATAAAGCGATTGCTGAAGCCGTAGAATTACCACTTATTCTTTATAACGTACCTGGCCGTACGGGTGTAGATCTTGCAAACGATACAGCTGTACGTTTAGCAGAGATCCCTAATATTGTCGGCATTAAAGATGCAACAGGTGATGTACCTCGTGGTAAAGCTTTAATTGACGCTTTAGACGGCAAGATGGCTGTATATTCAGGTGATGATGAGACTGCATGGGAACTTATGCTTCTTGGTGCAGACGGTAATATCTCTGTTACAGCAAATGTTGCGCCTAAAGTAATGAGCGAAGTATGTGCTGTTGCGATTGCCAAAGATGAACAACAAGCGAAGACGATTAACAATAAGATTGCAAATTTACACAATATTCTATTTTGCGAATCAAACCCAATTCCTGTGAAATGGGCACTACATGAGATGGGACTGATTGATGTTGGTATTCGTTTACCACTCACTCCTCTCGCTGAGCAATATCGCGAACCTCTCCGCAATGCCCTAAAAGATGCGGGAATTATTTAATAAGAGCAATTTATGATGCAATTACGTCTTGGTTTAGTCCTTGCAGTTTCAGCCTTGAGTTTAGCTGGTTGTGGTCGCTTCGCAATTAATAATCACTCTTTAGATTATAAAAATGCCAAGCAACTTGCCCCGCTTGAGTATCCTGCCGATGCAACTGTACGACCAGCGACACCTTTGTATCCAGCCCCAACTGTAGACCAGCTCGCTATTGAGCACGCGCCGAAGTTTGAAAACCAGCGTGGCAACCGTTTTGCATTGCCACGTCCTGAACAAACACAGAGTAGCAATGCAACGGCAGATGCATCTGCTCAAACGACGTCTGCGCTTGGACGCCCTCAGCTTGTGACCGACGGTAATAAAAACCCATTGTTAAAAGTTGATGGGAATACGACCGAGATCTGGCAATACACCAAAGCGACATTAAGTACTTTAAATTACAACATCATCGCCCAAGGCAGTAATCAGGCGACAATTAAAGTAAATGACAATACTTATGTGCTTAAGCTGACTGGTGTGGGTTCTAGTCATACTCTTGCTCTATTTAATGTAGACAACACTTTCGCAAGCCCAGATGTGGCGGCTGAAGTGTTAAACCAGATTTACCAAAATTGGCCAGCCTAGTCATTTACTAGGCATTTTTTTTTAAAAGGTTCCCTCATGTTAAAACAAACCTTGCTCTATACTGGTAAAGCAAAATCTGTATATGAAACAGACAATGCCGACCATCTGATTTTAGTCTTTCGTGATGATGCCTCTGCGTTCAACGGCGAAAAAATCGAACAGCTAGATCGTAAAGGCAAGGTGAACAACCTTTTTAACGCCTTCATCATGGAAAAACTTGCTGCTGCGGGTATTGAAACGCATTTTGAAAAATTGCTTTCTCCAACTGAAGTGCTTGTTAAAAAACTTCAAATGATTCCTGTTGAATGCGTAATTCGTAACTACGCAGCTGGTTCTCTATGCCGTCGTTTAGGTGTAGAAGAAGGTAAAGAGTTAACTCCTCCTACATTTGAATTGTTCTATAAAGATGACGGTCTAGGCGACCCAATGGTTAACGAATCTCAAGCGATTGCTTTAGGTTGGGCGACTGCTGAACAATTAGAGCAAATGAAAGTGTTAACTTACCAAGTAAACGATGTATTAAAAGCATTATTTGCTGAAGGTAACATGATTTTGGTGGACTTCAAGCTTGAATTCGGTGTTTTCCATGACCGTATTGTGCTTGGTGATGAGTTCTCTCCAGATGGCTGCCGTCTATGGGACAAAGACTCTAAGAAGAAACTCGACAAAGACCGTTTCCGTCAAGGTTTAGGTGGTGTTGTTGAAGCTTATGAAGAAGTTGCTGCTCGTTTAGGCGTAGATTTATCTGCTATCTGATCGTTCAAACTTCATGAAAAACCGGGCTTTAGCCCGGTTTTTTTACATCAGGTATGTTAGAAAATAAAATAATGTAGACAGATTTGCCTATTAAAATAAATTAGCACACGAATTGCTTAATCTTCCCTTCTAACTGGTATTTCATCTGACTGATTGCTCTTATTCATGCAGTATTTTGCTTCTTTTCTGTCACAGTATGATTCAACTTATAAAAAAACACAGAAAGCTGTTAGGAATAGACTGGATTTATTCTGAACACTGCTTTAACAATAAATAAAAACGAGAAATATAAAATATTTATTCAGGGAGTAAACTAAATGGATCATAAAATAGAGGAAGAAAAAGTCGATCAAACCTTAAGCTGGCGTGAAAAAATAGCGGTTGAAGAACATGAGAAACTTTCACCCCGACTAGTCTATGAAATTATTCGCCGTGATGGTGCCGAGGAATTGGATCGACCAACCGCCGCACTGATCTTTTCAGGAATTGCCGCGGGTTTGGTCATCAGTTTTTCATTTGTATTTAAAGCGATTATCGCATCTTATATTCCGACTGATGCGATCTGGGCCGATTTAATCACCAATATCGGTTATACCATTGGTTTCCTGATCGCTATTTTGGGTCACATGCAGCTCTTTACCGAGAATACCATCACTACAGTTGTACCTTTATTCAAACCCTTTACCTTGGATAAATTACGAGCAGTAGGTCGCTTATGGGGGATTGTGATTCTATGCAATATCATTGGAACAGGTTTGGCGAGTTTATTTTTCCTAACGACTCACCTGTTTACTCCCGGTATTGACCAAGCACTCGATGAACTCGCCCATCATGTAGGTTCCTTTTCTGCAACCCAGAATATGCTGAAAGGTATTATGTCTGGGCTGTTAATTGCAGCATTGGTCTGGATGCTACCCTCAGTCAGTAATAAATTCCTGCTCATCTTTTTCATGACTTATCTGATAGGACTAGGCGACTTTACCCATGTAGTGGTTGGCTCTACCGAAATGTCCTATCTGGTCTGGCAAGGAGATGCTTCTATTAACCAATATCTGTTTACTTTCCTGATCCCCACCACCATTGGCAACATTATTGGTGGTACAGGCGTGTTTACCCTACTGATTTATGGTCAGGTGACTGAAGAACTGGAACAACATGATCATCGTTAGGTATAGCTTGATACAACGAATAGGTTATTACTGTTCCTGCTGCCATCTGCGTTGCTGCAAGCGCTCACCTTCAACTTCACGCTTGTTTCTCGCAGACTCATAAACCTTGGTTCCCTTTAACTCTGGCGGCAAATAGTCTTGCAGCACAAAGTGCTCTGGGTAATCGTGAGGATAGAGATAATTAATTCCATAACCTTGCTGTTTCATGAGCTTGGTTGGTGCATTTCTTAAATGTAAAGGCACGGGTAAATTAGCTGTTTTTTCTGCAAGTTCTAAAGCTCGATTAATCGCGAGATAAGTGCTATTACTTTTTGCACTCGTTGCTAAATAAACTGCCGTTTGGCCCAGAATAATTCGCGCCTCAGGCATCCCCACAGCTTGTACAGAGCGGAAGCATTCACCTGCAAGTAATAATGCATTCGGGTTAGAATTTCCAATATCTTCAGAGGCTGCAATGAGCATACGTCTGGCAATAAAAACCGGATCTTCCCCGCCTTTGAGCATACGTGCCATCCAATACAGAGTTGCATCTGGATCACTGCCCCGAATCGATTTAATAAATGCAGAAACTAAATCGTAATGCTGCTCCCCAGATTTGTCATAACGTGCAATATTTTGCTGCGCTACTTTCACTACCACAGCATTGGTAATCGTGTTTTCAATCTCTGGTTCAAATGTACTGGCAATCAGGTCAAGTAAATTCAGTGCCTTACGGGCATCACCTGCAGCGAATTGAATAAGTGCATCATATTCTTCAATATGAATATAGCGTTCTTTTAAGAATTTATCGGCTTGAAGCGCATTATTAATGAGCGTCTGGATTGCCTCACTGTCTAGACTGTTTAAGGTATAAACCTGACAGCGTGATAAAAGCGCACTATTCACCTCAAAAGACGGGTTTTCGGTGGTCGCTCCAACTAAGGTAATTTTTCCTTTTTCAACTGCACCCAATAAAGCATCTTGCTGTGATTTATTAAATCGATGAATTTCATCAATAAAAACTACAGGGGTCAGTAAATCACCACTTTCCGCAATGATTTCACGTAATTCTTTCACACCCGTATTCAGCGCAGATAAGCTCACAAATGGTCGGTCTATCGCCTGAGCTAACAGCAAAGCAATTGTTGTTTTACCAACGCCCGGTGGCCCCCAAAAAATAATAGAAGGTAAATGTCCCTGATCAATCATTTGACGCAGAGGCGCGTTTTCACCCAATAAATGATCTTGCCCAATAATTTCAGACAAGTCTCTCGGGCGTAGGCGTTCGGGAAGTGGAATATGAGTGTCTGACATTTCAAATAGCTTTATCGTCTTTTATCTATAGTCTATTGTGTCTCACAGAAATCTACAATTTTAATCTATGAGACACGGCCTTTATTTACAGGCGGTTTTATCGCCTTAAGATGCTTTCTTACTTAACCTAAGTAAGCGTGCCTTTGGACCATCTTCAATGACCCAAATCGAACCGTCTTGTGCTTCATGCAAACCACGAATACGTTGCTTCATATCTAGTCTTTGCACTTCTTTCACAGGTTTATGCTCTAAATCCACAACAATAATTGCTTCAGAAGATAACCCGCCAATTAAGGCTTTATTTTGCCATGCAGGAAATTGTTGGCCGCGATAAATAATCATACTCGATGGAGAGATTACAGGAGTCCAGTCAATTTCAGGTGCTTTAAATTCTGGGCGAGTGTGATGATCTGGAATAGGCTGACCCGAATAATGGTCTCCATTTGAAACGATTGGATAACCGTAATTTTCACCTTTTGTGATGATATTAAGCTCATCACCACCTTTAGGTCCCATCTCAACCACCCATAGTTGTCCTTGAGCATCAAAGGCCATTCCTAACGGATTACGGTGTCCCAGTGACCATATTTCAGCAGTGACCCCGCCTTGCTTATAAAAAGGGTTACCTACGGCCGCTGTACCATCCTCATTTAAGCGCAAGATTTTACCTAAATTACTTTTCATGTTTTGAGCAGGATCAAACTTTTGTCGCTCACCTGAACTCACCCAAAGTTTTCCATCCGTACCAAAAAGCATCCGATGTCCATAATGGCCTTGACCTGAAACTTTGGGTACTTGCTGCCAAATCGGCTTCACATCTGTAAGTTTTGGCTGTTTGGGGTTAGATAAATCTAGTTTCGCGCGTGAAATAACTGCACCAGATCCTCCTTGCCCTTTTGTTGCATAGCTCAGATAAATCCAATGGTTTTTGGCAAAGTCAGGATGTAAAACCACATCACCTAATCCACCTTGTCCGCCATAATTCACTGTCGGAACACCAGAGACATCCAACATTTGTTTATTTTTAGGATTAAAAAGTTTTAATTTTCCTTGGCGTTCAGTGACCAATAAACGCTGATCTGGCAAACTTGTTATTGCCCAAGGTTCATCAAAATGTGCAACCGTTTCAACCTGATAAGATGGTTTGACTGAATTAGATTGTTCTGTTTTAGCCGAGGTTTTTTGTTCTAGATCTTTTGAATTGGTATTATTTGAGCCACAGGCCATCAACAATAAGAAACTACTACATAATAAAGGGGCTGCTAATCGTCTCATCATTTTTATCTCCTTTTGCTTTTATTGTTATATAACGGAGATGAGCAAAAAATTTACAATAAAAGTGTTACTTTATTATACGCTGTAATTAGACCTGTCTTTTGAAGATTCAATTAACGAACCCAACGTACCACATAATCTTCAAGATCATCCTCATGGACATTAACTTCAGAAATACAACGTCCTGCAACTGACTTTTTCGCTTTCACCACACTTTGTCTAGAGCCTGTATTCAAGTAATGCCAAGAAGGTAAATTTTTACCTTCATTCAAACGCTTATAGGCACAACTTGATGGCAACCAGTGAATTGTTTTTAAAGACTCAACCGTTAACTGTAAGCAATCCGGTACTTGTTGCTGACGATTGGAATAGTCCGAACAACCTCCTGTACTGCAATCAAGTAACTTACACGCCACTTTGGTATAAGCCACCTCATGGGTATCTTCATCTTCAAGCTTTACTAGACAACACAAACCGCAACCATCACATAAAGCTTCCCACTCAGCCTGAGTCAGTTGCTCAAGCGTGTAATTTTTCCAAAATAATGGGCGAAGTGAGGTCTCGGTAGACATAAGTTTTCAACGGCTGAATAGATGAAACAATGTGTAAGTATAGCATTGAAGTATGCCGTGCCTAAAAACAAGATAAATTTTTAGAATCACAAAATGATTGTTTAATATACATTTCAACCACATAAACGACACATTCGCTGCAAAAAACACGCTATATAGTAAAACGACAATGAAAAAATAAGGAGAACAACATATGTTCCGTTGGGCGATAATTTTTGCAGTGATTGCACTCATTGCCAGTCTATTAGGGTTTGGTGGTGTTGCAGGACTATCTAAAGACTTTGCCGTGATTTTATTAGTTGTGGCTGTAATTCTAGCTGTAATTGGGTTCATTTCCCGAGGCCGGACTTAAGTTTAAGCATCACCCCATAAAAAGAAGGAACTGGTTTCCTTCTTTTTTATTGCGCTGAAATATTTCTCTTTTTCTTTTGATGTAGATTCTTACATAGTTATTTATATCACTTTTATCTTTTTATGCTTTAATCAAGCGTGTTTAAATCTCTTTAAATTTCAGGATTAAGGTCATGAGTACAGCAATTAAAACCCGTGAAATTCAATATACTGCACCAGATGGCAGCCATTTAATTGGCTACTTTGCGGCTCCAGATAGTGAAACACCTGTTGCGGGTGTGATTGTTGGTCCTGAGTGGTGGGGTCGTAACGAATATACCGAACAACGTGCACGTGAGCTTGCCGAACATGGTTATGCTGCGCTTGCAATTGATATGTACGGCGATAAAAAAGTAACCACGACTGCAGCTCAAGCCTATGAATGGATGATGCAGACATTTGAAAATTTAGACACAGTTACTGATCGTGCCAATGCAGCGCTTCAAACTCTAGCTGCTCAGCCAGAAGTAAATAGTGAAAAACTTGCCGCTATTGGTTTTTGCTATGGCGGTAAAGTCGTGTTAGACCTCGCTCGCTCAGGTGCTCCACTGAAAGCAGTTGCAACATTCCATGGCACATTAACGCCTAAAGCACCTGCTCAAAAAGGCAACATTCAAGGTGAAGTTTTAGTACTACATGGTGAATTAGACAGTATGGTCACCTTAGAAGATGTTGCTAATTTTGAAAAAGAGATGCAAGCTGCTGAGGTTAAACACGAAGTAGTGGTTTTAGAAGGTGCTAAACATGGCTTTAGTAACCCGCTTGCAGATGAAAAAGCTAAAGCGAACGGTGTAGATCTTGGCTACAATAGCGAAGCGGAAAAACAAGGCCTTGCTAAAATGTACGCTTTGTTAGATCGTACTTTAAAATAAAAGAAGCAAATTTGGAGCAAATGTTTTTTCGCATTTGCTCCCTTAAATGTTTATGACTTTGCAATATTTTTACTGTATTTTTTAAACCATACTTCAATAACTATACTCCCGTTGAGCTAGAGCAAAGCCTAGTCTTATTTCCCGCACTCGGGGTTTAATGGAATAACATGAGAGGATACAACAATGACTGACAAGAAATGTCCGTATTGCGAATTTGATGAATATGACATCATTGATAAGAATGAATTTGCTGTAATTTTACCTGATTCTAATCCGTTATCTAAAGGCCACTGTGTGGTAACACCACTGCGCCATGTTCGTTCTTTTTTTGACATCACTTCTAAAGAACATCAAGGCCTGCTTACACTTCTTGAAATTGCGCGCCATGAAACACAGCTTCGCCATCAACCAGCCGGTTTCCATATTAGCTTCAATGATGGTGAAGTGTTTGGACAAAATTCAGATCATTTCCACATTCATGTCATTCCATACTATAAAAACCAACCGTTGAAACTTGACCAACGTTGGGGCATACAAAAGGATTAATCCTTTTTATTATTGAAACAGAGATTGCTCATTATCAGGTAATCTCTGTTTTAACACTCTCTTGTTCATTGTCTGCTTTAATCAAAATTTCAGCTATAATTTAGCCCTCTCTTTTCTTCTTTAGCTGTTCATGCCTGAATTTTCTTTTTCTGATGCCCTTTTAAGCTGGTTCGATCAACATGGTCGTCATGATTTGCCGTGGCAAGTCGTAGATGATCCATATAAAGTCTGGGTTTCTGAAATCATGTTGCAGCAGACTCAGGTAAAAACAGTTCTGCAATACTTTGACCGCTTTATGGAGCGTTTTCCAACAGTAGAAGCCCTAGGCCATGCAACTTGGGATGAAGTAGCTCCTTACTGGGCTGGATTAGGTTATTACGCTCGTGCACGCAATTTGCATAAAGCGGCTGGCCTTGTCACTCAGCAAGGTAAGTTTCCTGAAACACTAGAAGAATGGATTGCCCTACCTGGTATTGGCCCCTCTACCGCAGGCGCGCTGATGTCTTTGGGATTACGTCAGTACGGCGTCATTATGGATGGTAATGTAAAACGTGTATTAGCCCGTTTTTTTGCTATTGAAGATGATTTAAGTAAGCCCCAACATGAACGTGAAATGTGGAAATTAGCTGGGCAACTTTGTCCAACTCAGCGCAACCATGACTACACTCAAGCCATTATGGACTTGGGTGCAACCATCTGTACGCCTAAAAAGCCTCTTTGTTTATATTGCCCAATGCAAGCTCATTGCCAAGCTTACCAGCAAGGTTTAGAACAAGAATTACCTTTTAAGAAACCGAAAAAAACACCGCCTGTTAGAACAGCAGATGTTCTTATCATCCAGTGTGAAGATGAATGGTTCTGGCAACAACGACAATCTCATGGTTTGTGGGGTGGTCTATTCTGTTTACCGATTTTAGAAATTGAACACGAACGTCTTAGCTTAAGTCAGCAATTTAAACTGCAACCTCAAACGCAAAGCTTTCAGATCAGTCATAGTTTCACTCATTTTACATGGCTACTTAATGCTCACACGTTCCACGTGGAACCTGATCAAAAAGAACATCTGGCAATTGAACTCGAAGGACAATGGCTGAGCCCAGAACAAGCTGTTGCCAAGGGCGTTCCAACAGCCATGAAAAAATTGATCTCGACGAGTCGTTCGTGACATAGTGAGCAAAATAATTTTGATATGGCTGTGACAGGGAGTATTTTGTGCGACGATTTGTTTCTCATTTCTCACTTGGTTTTTTAATTCTTCTATTGGCTGCCTGTGCCAGTGCACCTAAAAAACCAGCCCCACTCTCACCAGCTCAAGTCAGCAAGCTTAAAAGTATGCAACTCGCAAATCGACTTCCTGTGCCTGTGAAAGGTGTCGACCGAGATGAGTTAAAAGATACGTGGGGAGCTGCACGCAGTCAGGGCCGTAGTCATGAAGGAATTGATATTTTGGCTCCACGTGGAACCAAAGTGTACAGTGCGACCGAAGGGCTTGTTGCAGATCTGCGTAATAATAATCTCGGTGGTAAAGTCATCTGGATTTTAGGTCCAGCAGGAACATGGCATTATTATGCTCACCTAGATGGTCACAAACGTGGACTAAATGTTGGTGATTATGTCAAAAAAGGTGATCTGATCGGTTATGTCGGCAATACTGGCAATGCACGTTATACTTCACCTCATTTGCATTATGGTCTTTATCTAGATGGTAAAGGGCGTGGTGCTGTTAACCCTTATTCTTATTTACGCTAGGAACATTGTATGTCGGAAGCGCTGATCAATCGCTTAGTAGAGTTTGCCGAGTCAGGCAATCAGCAAAAGATCATTTTAAATGGCAATAGCTATCAAGGCTGGATCATGGAAATCAGCGACGATGCCCTGCTAATCAGTACCGGTTTTTCAGATAAAGTGGGCAAAGACTTTTGGCTAAAGTTTGAAGACTTAACTCAAGCTGAACTGTATTATTGGGATACGCGCCCAAATGAATGGGTGTTATTTAAACTTTAAAATTCTAAGATAAATATAAGGAGCATCATCATGAAAATTCAACGCTGCGGATGGTGCTCCAACGATCCTCTCTATATTGCCTATCACGATGAAGAATGGGGAAAACCAGAACATGATGAAGCACGATTATTTGAAATGCTTTGTCTGGAAGGTCAGCAAGCGGGCTTATCTTGGATTACCGTACTCAAAAAAAGAGAAAGTTACCGAGAGCACTTCTTTAATCACCCAATTGCAGAAATTGCCTCATTCACAGATGACTTTTTAGAACTCAAATTATCCGATGCGGGTTTAATTCGCCACTTAGGCAAACTTAAAGCCATTCGTGATAATGCCATTGCTTGGCAAGTACTCAAAGCACAAGTCGGTGATGTGACTACATGGCTTTGGCAATTTGTAGATGCTGCACCAAAGCAAAATGATGTTGAAGATTATCGTCGGGCACCAGCACAAACCGAACTCAGCGTAAAACTTTCCAAAACACTCAAAAAGAATGGCTTCAAATTCGTTGGTCCAACCACCTGTTATGCTTTTATGCAAGCAGTGGGCATGGTCAATGATCATGAAAACAATTGTCAATTTAAAGCTTCATAACCCACCATAACGGTTCAAATCCGCTTAAGGAGTTTCCGATGAGCAATAATACAATTCAAGCTTATGCCGCTATGCAGGCAGGTGAAAAACTGGTTCCTTACCAATTTGATGCAGGTGAATTACAGCCTCATCAGGTTGAAGTCAAAGTTGAATATTGTGGTTTATGTCATTCTGATATTTCTGTTCTAAACAATGAATGGCGTTCAACTGTGTACCCTGTTATTGCAGGCCATGAAATTATTGGACGAATTGTTGCTTTGGGCTCAGAAGCTAAAGGTCTACAAATTGGACAACGTGTGGGCATTGGCTGGACCGCTGAAAGCTGCCAAGCATGTGATGAATGTATTGGTGGCCAGCAAGTCCTTTGTACGGGTGAAAATGTAGCAACAATCGTGGGGCATGCCGGTGGCTTTGCCGATAAAGTACGTGCAGGCTGGCAGTGGATTATTCCCCTTCCCGATGATTTAGACCCAGAAAGTGCAGGCCCTTTACTTTGTGGCGGGATTACCGTTTTTGATCCACTACTCAAACACAGAATTCAGGCAACACACCATGTAGGCGTAATTGGGATTGGTGGTTTAGGTCATATGGCCATTAAGCTACTTAAAGCTTGGGGCTGTGAAATCACAGCATTTAGTTCTAATCCTGATAAAACTGAAGAGCTCAAAGCAATGGGCGCCGATCATGTGGTGAATAGCCGCGACACAGACGCGGTAAAAGCACAAAAAGGTAAATTTGATTTATTGCTGAGTACCGTGAATGTGACCTTAAATTGGCGCGCTTTTATTTCTACACTAGCACCAAACGGCTCTTTACATTTCTTGGGGCTTACGCTCGAACCTGTTCCAGTTTCTGTCGGTTCGCTTATTGACGGTGCCAAGTCAGTAACAGGCTCACCCACAGGTTCACCCGCCGCACTGCGTCAACTTTTAAAGTTCGCTGCACGTAAACAAATTGCGCCTCAAATTGAGCTATTTCCAATGTCACAGCTCAATGAAGCAATTGAACGTTTACACTCAGGTCAAGCACGCTACCGTATTGTGCTTAAAGCAGACTTTGCAGAATAAAACTAATTTACTGTTTTCATCTGTTGCCGTGACCAGTCTGCCAAGTCACTAATCGCTTGGCGGACATCTGCTGTTAATTCATGACCAGCGTTTAAACGAATGAAATGTCGATAACGTTCATCTTCACCAAAAACATGACCTGGAACCACAGTAATTCCTTCAGCTTTTGCAGTGTAATACAGCGCTAAGGTATCTACATTCTTAGGTAACTGTATCCAGAGTGCATAGCCTCCTTCTGGTTGGCTCAGAGCAATTGGAAGGCCTTCAAAGGCTCTTAAAATACAAATACGATACTGCTCGACTTGTCGCATCAGATTGGGCCGTAGCTGTTCTAAATGCTCTCGATAACCACGGCTATAAATAAAATCTGCCAGACCTAATTGTAAGGGCGTATTCACACCAATATTGCTTGCTAACAGCTCAAGTCTTAAATGCTGTAGCTTTGCACTTAAACAAAACCACCCTACCCGATACGCGCTCGACAGCGACTTGGAAACCGACCCACACCAAATAACATAGCCTTCACGGTCCCAATAGCGAATCGGTAGTGGGCGTTCATTACTGTAACCACACTCACCAAAAATATCGTCTTCAATAATAAAACACTGATACTTTGCAGCTAATTCAGCAATCTTTTGTTTTTCTGCATTGCTAAAACAATATCCCAAAGGATTTTGATAGTTAGCTGTCATTAAACAAACCTTCGCCAAACCCTGCTGCATCAATGACTCTAAGCGCTCAAGATCGATTCCACGATGATCTGCTGGAATCTCAACAATCTGTCTTTTTAAACTTGCTAATAACTGTAAATGACCATTATAGGTAGGTGTAGGAATAAGGATACTATCGCCCACTTCAGTGAGCTTCTGAACCACTAAAGACAAAGCAGGCATACAGCCATTGGTAATAAAAATTTCTTCCGGAGCAATGTAAATACCATCTTCACGCCAATGATCAGAAAGCGCTTTTCTTAATTGCTCATGTCCTTGTTTATTACAGTAGAGAAAGTCTTGTGGCTGACAGTTTTTTAAAGCACGTTGAATAGAGCGGCGTAAGCCTTCCACGGGAATGAAATGGGGCGTCAACTGGATCGAACCCAACGGTACAAGATGACTTTGTAAGGCAGCCTCTTGAATTTGGTTATGCAACTCCAGATTTGAGACTTGTCGAGGTAAAGACAAAAAATCTGGGCTATCAGGAATAGGACTCGATTGGGTGCGAGCCACCACAAAATAACCTGACTTTGGCTTTACATAAATGAGTCCCCTCGCCTCAAGCAATTCATAACAACTTTTTGCCGTGCTTAAGCTAATACTGTGCTGACGAGCAAAATCTCGTAAAGAAATAAGCTTCTGATGGGGTTTAAGCTCATCTTGATAAATACGATGTGCTAATTGATTGGCAAGAACCTGATATTGAAAAGTCATTCTGTACTGCTTTTTTAAAAATTTCTGTATCTGTACTGGTTTATAGAACACCTTTACGCTATAGAAATCAACTCAAAGAGTAGCAAGATCATGAAATTAAACGCTATATTTTTATCTACTATTGTTTTAGCAGGTTGCCAACCCCAACCAAAAAATGAACAGCACAGACATACGGTTTGCCAAAGTCTGATTGAGGGTTATTTAAAAATGACGAATCAACAAGACTATAAAATGGAGCAGCGCACTGATGATGAGACCAGTACGATTTCTCATTATCAATATAAGCGTAATAGCTCAAATGAAGTTGTGATGGTGAACTCGGTTTATTCCAAATTATATTTTAGTTGCCGCCAACAGCAAAAAAGCTATTTTCTGGCACAGCATTCATCAGAAGGGCAAACCACCCCAGTTTTAGAAGTTCATTTTCCAAGTAATGCATATGTTAATTTTAGAGAGCGTTTTTAAAACCATCTTTTAACTGTTCTGCCAAAAATTCAATGAATAAACGGATTCTTTTTGGTAGATGCTCTTGTTGATAATACACAGCATGGATGCTTTGATATTGATGTTCAATTTGATCTTCAAATAATGCAATCAATCGCCCTTCTTGAATATCTTTCCAAATTTCAAATTCAGATAACCGCGCAATGCCATGCCCTCTAATGGTAAGTTGACGTACCGTCTCTCCACTCGATGCTTTAATTTTTGATTGTGCAAAGAAATATTCATCACCGACTTTAATCGGCCAGCTATTAATATAGGCAGGTCTAGTGAATCCAATCAAATCATGTTGTTCGAGTTCTTCTGGTTGTGTGGGTGTGCCTTTAACCGCCAAATAATCCGGACTTGCCACAATATATAAACGGCTTTTGCAAACTAATTTTGCATGAAGACTCGAATCATTAAGTTCCCCAAATCGAAATGCTACATCAGTTTTATGCTGCAATAAGTCAATCACTTGATCATTACTATTTAACTCAATTTCAATATCTGGATAGCACTCACGAAACTTATGCATTAATGGTGCAATCACGTGTAAAACAAACGGGGTAGCCGAATCAATGCGAATGAGGCCCGCAGTACCCTGATCAGATTTTTGTAGTTCTTCTTCAGCTGCATTAAGCTCATTTAAGATTTTACGAGCCTTTACCAGAAACTGTTGCCCTTCTTGAGTCAATTTCAACTTACGTGTTGTTCGCTCTAACAAGGTGACATCTAACTTAGTCTCTAAGCGTGTTAAAGATCGACTAATCCCCGAAGGTGTCTGTTTTAAATGTTCTGCGGCAGCGACAAACGAACCTGTATCAATAATTGTGATAAAGGCAACAAGTTCTTCAATTGTTGATTTCATGGCTTATTCTATTATTGATTAATCATCAAAGATATTTTGCTTATTCATCTATTTTTTCGCAACAATAATCCGAGCAAAATGCACCTCAAGTTAAACAATTATTTAAATTCAGGTGAATACATGAATATCCCACGTTTTGGTCTAGGAACTTTCCGTCTAAAAGAGCAAGCGGTGATTGATTCTGTTAAAAATGCTTTAGATGTAGGTTACCGTGCAATTGATACGGCCCAAATTTATGACAATGAAGTAGCAATTGGCCAAGCCATTGCCGAAAGCGGTGTATCACGTCAGGACTTATTTCTAACTACAAAAATCTGGGTAGATAATTTTGCTCAAGATAAGTTTATTCCAAGCTTAAAAGAAAGCTTACAAAAGCTTCGTACTGACCATGTCGATTTAACTTTGATTCACTGGCCAGCACCGGACTTAGGCGTTTCGATTCCCGAAATCATGCAGCTTTTACTTGAAGCAAAACAACAAGGCCTAACCAAACAAATTGGGATCTCAAACTTCAATATTGAGCTTACCCAACAAGCAATTGACACAATTGGCGCAGAGCATATTGCAACCAACCAGATTGAACTAAGTCCTTATCTTCAAAACCACAAACTTGTGAACTTCTTACAAGATAAGAATATTGATGTCACTTCATATATGACGCTTGCATACGGCAAGGTGCTTCAAGACCCAGTTCTAGCTGAAATTGCAGCAGCTCATCAAGCAACAACAGCGCAAATTGCACTGGCATGGGCATTGCAACGTGGTTTTGCGGTCATTCCATCTTCGACTAAACGTGAAAACCTGATGAGCAATTTAAAAGCACAGGATATCGAGTTAACTTCGGCTGAAATGCAACTGATTGCCGAACTTGATCGTAACAGTCGTGAAGTTAGCCCAGAGCCATGGGCACCTGTTTGGGACTAAACTCATGAATACTCAATCAAATACAGCGTTTTCTTTATTGGCATTAGCCATTGGTGCCTTTGCCATTGGTACCACTGAATTTTCACCAATGGGATTGTTGCCGAATATCGCGAATGATTTAGGAATTTCAATTCCAACGGCCGGAATGTTAATTACAGGTTATGCACTTGGCGTAATGCTAGGTGCACCTTTCATGACCTTGTGGTTTGGTGGTTTTGCACGACGTAATGCACTTATTTTTCTCATGGCGATCTTTACGGTAGGTAACTTGATAGCGGCGTTTTCACCAAGTTATATGAGCTTATTAGGTGCGCGTCTCATCACCAGCCTTAACCATGGTGCTTTCTTCGGGATTGGCTCTGTTGTAGCAGCAAGCATTGTGCCCGCACATAAACAAGCCAGTGCTGTAGCCACTATGTTTATGGGCTTAACCATTGCCAACATTGGCGGTGTGCCTTTGGCAACATGGGTTGGGCAAAATATTGGTTGGCGCATGTCTTTCCTTGCGATCTCCGTGCTTGGCATCATTACCATGCTCGCTTTATGGAAAGCCCTACCACAAGGTATGGTTGCCCAAAAACCAAATGTGAAAGCTGAATTGAAAGTATTAAAGCGCATGCCTGTAATACTTGCATTGCTCACTACAGTACTCAGTGCGGGGGCAATGTTTACGCTATATACCTATATTGCGCCAAGTTTGACTGAGTTTACCCATGCTTCACCTATCTTCATTACTTTTATGCTGATGTTAATTGGTGTCGGTTTCTCGATTGGTAACCATTTAGGTGGCCGCTTTGCAGATTTATCTATCAACAAAACCCTAATTGGTTTCTTGGTTCTGTTGATTGTGATGATGGTGACTTTCCCAATTCTTGCACAAAGCCAGATTGGAGCAGCCGTTGCATTAGTGATCTGGGGCGCAGCCACTTTTGCTTTAGTTCCACCTTTGCAAATGCGTGTAATGTCAGTCGCTCACGAAGCACCAGGCCTTGCCTCTTCAGTAAATATTGGTGCGTTTAACCTCGGTAACGCAGTAGGAGCAGCAGCAGGTGCGTTAGTACTCGATTTAGGTTGGGGTTATAGCGCAGTTTCATTTGCTGGTGCTTTACTGGCTGGGTTAGGTTTGTTATTGGTTTTATTCCAAATCAAACGCGAAAGCAGCCCCACTCCCGCCTTGCAACAATGTTCAGATTAATAAAAAAGCGCCTGATTTCAGGCGCTTTTTTATTAAAGTTATTTATTTTAAAATATCTGGTAATTTCGGTTGTTCATAAATCGGACTGGTCACTTCGCGCTTCATTTTCAGCAACATCTGGTAAGGCTGCTGTTGAACAAACATATTCACAAAACTTAATGGAATTGCACCCGCAGGGTCCGCATAACCACTCGTAGTAACTTTCACCTTATTATTTACAAGTTTCTGGAATGTCCAGTCTCCTTCATAGCGTGTTAAGCGCACCACATCGGGTTGTATCGGGTAATTTCCGCTAATTGCAGTATTTTTAATTGTCACAACGCCATTTGCAGCCTTGCTCATTTTTCCTTTTACAACGACATCGCGATCTTTCAAAGGAAACGGAAAATCCAACACCATGTAGAGTGTGAATTCACCCTTTTTCTCATCTTGAGACAACATCTGAACCTTGCCCATATAAGGTACCCACTGATCAGCACGATTTACATCTAAAATCACTGCAACAGCGCGTTCGAGTGGCACATCAAATGTCGTTTCTGCTTTATATTGAAAGACTGGATTATCATTCTTTTGATAAGTCCAGACTTTAATATTATTACGGTCCAAGCTGAGTTTAGCTTTTTCCGTAGAAGCAGCCCCCGTCCAGAGGCTGCTCAAGCAAAGAAGAGTGGTCAAGGCAATTTGTTTTTTATTCATGTTCTGCTCTATCTTTTTTTTCTCGCTACACATGGAATACGGACAGGGTTTTAAACCTGTACGTCGTTCAATCCTAAAACATCTTTCATATCATATTTACGCGCTTCACGGCCCACAACCCATGCCGCAGCTCGCACTGCACCAGCAGCAAAGTTCATACGGTTAGTGGCTTTATGAGTCACTTCAACGCGCTCACCTTCACCAATGAACATAACAGTGTGTTCGCCAACAATATCACCACCACGAATGGTTTCGAAACCAATCGTTTGACGGTCACGTGGGCCTGTATGTCCTTCACGTCCATAAACAGCAACTTCTTTTAAGTTACGGCCTAAAGTATCTGCAATCGCTTCACCCATCATTAACGCTGTACCTGATGGCGCATCTACTTTATGACGGTGATGAGCTTCAATCACTTCGATATCTACTGTATCGCCAAATACTTTTGCTGCAAGCTCAAGTAACTTGATTGATACATTTACACCAACCGAATAGTTCGCAGCATAAACCACAGGTGTGTGAGTAGCAGCTTCATCTAGCTCAGCTTTTTGCTCATCTGACATGCCTGTTGTGCCAATGACCATGGCAACCCCTGCTTCACGGCAAAGCTTCAAATGCTGAGCAGTCGCAACTGGTGCGGTAAAATCAATGATTACATCGCAGTCTTTCAGAACATCTGCCAAACTTCCTGAAACCTTCACACCCACTGAACCAATACCAGCAAGCTCACCTGCGTCAGTGCCGACCAAACTACTTTCTGGACGCTCTACCGCAGCAGCCAATTGATAGCCTGCCTGTTGAACTGCTTGAATAAGCGTACGGCCCATACGACCGCCTGCACCTAAAACACCAATGCGTGGAGCTGCTGACATAATCCTTTCCAATCTTCTGTTTTACGTAATTTGTCTACTATATCAAAACTCTTTGCTCACGATAAAAAGTAAAAATTATTTTTTGAAATGAGCTGAAATTTAATCTGTTTTCACAAAAGTTAAAGAATTGATCGGCACACTACTCAGCCACGAATGAAAAAAAGATGACTATAAGGAGTTCAGCATGCATTCGAGAGTTATTGGCTTTACAGTGATAATGGGGATTATGAGTTCAATGGCATTTGCAGAACCTGCAATTCAGCTAGGGGACACATTAGAGAGCTTATCTAAAGCGCGTATTACGACTAACGTAAATACTCAAACAGCAACGCCTACAGCTCAAACGAGCGTAGCAAGCGATGCCAATACCGACGTTAAAGTTGAAGATATTGATCCGATTATTGAAGAAAAAACAGCTGAAACTCCCAAAGTAACCATACAATCACTTACTCAAGCCAGTGTAGAAGCTGCGGCAGTATCAATTATCGAAAATGCACCTACTCTTGCTTCTAGTGAACCGACTATAAGTGTTGAAGATATTGATGTTGCTCACCCTACAGAGTAAGCAGAAGTAATTTTCTTTTAAGTAGAATAAAAATAATAAGATGAATCAGCGCAATAAAAAGGCGGATATTTTATCAATATCCGCCTTCTTTTTAATTTCTTATCTAATCAAGTATTAATCGAACAAACGATCAAAGAATGATTTTTTCTTTGGAGAAGAAGCACTGTCTTCACCATCAAAAGAAGCTTGCAACTCTTTAAGTAATTCACGTTGGCGAGCATTCAAGTTCACAGGTGTTTCTATCACAATACGGCAAAGCAAATCACCCACCATGCTGCTACGAACTGGACGAACGCCTTTGCCACGTAAACGGAATAATTTGCCTGTTTGAGTTCCCTCAGGAATCTTCAAGCTAACACGACCTTCCAATGTTGGAATTTCAATTTCTTTACCAAGTGCAGCATCAGCAATGCTCACTGGTACATCCATATAAAGGTCGGCACCATCACGTTGGAAAATTTCGTGTTCGCGAACAACCACTTCAACGTACAAGTCACCTGATTGGCCATCACGAATTGCTTCGCCTTTACCACTCAGACGAACGCGGTCACCATTATCCACACCCGCTGGAATGGTAACTTCCAACGTTTGCTGGCGATCAGCTACACCTGAACCATGACATGCCTGACAAGGGTTTTTAATAATTTTACCTTGACCACGACAAGTACCACATGTTTGTTGTACAGAGAAGAAACCTTGCTGCATACGCACTTGTCCTGAACCATGACAAGTTTTACAGGTTTCAACATCTTTTGGATTTTTTGAACCTTTACCATCACACACATCACATGGTGCTGGAGCAGTAAAAGTAATAGTTTTTTTCACCCCTTTTACAGCTTCTTCAAGGGTAAGTTCCATTACATAGCGTAAATCTGATCCGCGACGTTGACGTTGTTGACGTCCACCGCCACCGAATGCGCCACCGAAGATATCACCGAACTGGCTAAAAATGTCTTCTGCACTAAATCCGCCAAAGCCACCACCGCCGCCGCCGCCAAAGCCACCTTCGAACGCATTATGTCCCATGCGATCGTACATGCTTCGCTTTTCGCTGTCCGATAAAACTTCATAAGCTTCAGCAGCTTCTTTAAATTTCTCTTCAGCTTCGGCATTGTCAGGGTTTCTATCAGGATGATATTTCATCGCCAATTTACGGTAGGCTTTTTTGATCTCATCATCACTTGCGGTTTTTGAAACGCCTAAAACCTCATAATAATCACGTTTAGCCATTTTTGGCGGTGCTCCTCACGGAATTTTATCAATACTCTATTGCCGACTAAATGGGGTGCTTTAGCCGAATTTACAAGGGGAAAATGTTTAAAAAATAGATATATTAAAAAACTGCCTTATTTTTTAAATATTTAGACAAGCCTTTTAACCATGCATTTAATAGGAATAACCACGCAATGGCGCTAAAAACTACACCAGCAACCGTAGAGGCAGTTACCCAAAGATTACTGTCCCATGCAAAAAAGAAGAGCGGAATAAACCAGACCACAGCAAAAATTGCCATACAAAGAAATAGAATTCCGTTGCGCATAATCCATAGCGCATGTGCATGAATCCAGACTTCTGCATTATCTACAACAGCCACTTTACGCGCAACCAAATAAGCAAAGGCCGCAAAAATAACCGTAAATAATGCAAGAAACATGAATACATAAGAAATTACAATATAACGGCGATGCTGTTGGATATGGTCTTGCCCCATCTGTATTTCACCTCAATTCACTGCATTTTGCCTATTTTTTATGCAGTGAAATAATCCTGTATTTTTTGTGTAAAGACAGGTGCTACTATATTGGAGTTTTCAATATTTCGCACCTTTATTCACAAAAAATTTATGTATTTTATGCGGTTTTTTTCACCTTAAACCACGCTGCGTAGAGCGCAGGTAAGAAAAATAATGTCAGTAAGGTGGCAACAATCAATCCACCCATGATCGCAACTGCCATCGGACCAAAGAAAATACTCCTTGAAAGTGGGATCATTGCTAAAACGGCAGCCAAGGCAGTCAAAATAATCGGACGGAATCGACGTACTGTCGCCTCAATAATCGCTTCCCATGTTGGATGACCTGCCTGCCTGTCTTGTTCAATTTGATCAATCAAAATAAGCGAGTTGCGCATGATCATGCCAGAGAGCGCAATTGTGCCCAACATAGCCACAAAGCCGAACGGTTTGTTAAATAGAAGTAAGAATAAAACCACACCAATCAAACCCAGCGGAGCTGTTAATAACACAATGGTCGCGCGAGATAAGCTTTTGAGCTGAATCATCAGTAATGTCATTACCACAGCCAAGAAAAGTGGCATCCCCGCATTAACGGAATTTTGCCCACGTGCAGACTCTTCTACGGTTCCACCGACTTCAACAAGATAGCCACTTGGTAATTCAGCACGTAACTTATCCATTGATTCGGCTAATTCGCCTACCACTGTAGCTGGCTGTAATTGAGTTCGAATATCTGCGCGAACAGTAATGGTTGGTAAGCGGTTACGATGCCAAATTAAACCATCTTCAAACTTATATTCAATTTTAGCGATTTGAGCTAAAGGCACAGTCGTTCCATTGGTCGTTGGGACAGCTAAACTTGCCAGTGAAGCCACTTCAACACGTTCAGACTGATCGCCACGTAAACGGATTTCAATAAGCTCACGCTTTTCACGATATTGCTCAATCGCACTACCTGTAATTGATGCATTAATGAAGTTCGCTAAATCCAGACTAGAGACACCCATTTGTCGAGCACGATCTTGGTCAATTTGAATTGAAATAATCTTACTCGGCTCACCCCAATCTAAATGCACATTGGTCGTGTTCGGATTTTCGCTAACTAGTTTAGCGACTTTCTGTGCTTCTTGACGTACCTGATTTTGATCTTCACCCGACACACGATATTGCAACGGATAACCAACAGGTGGGCCATTTTCCAGTAATGACACGCGAGTACGAACTTGCGGAAGTAGTTGTTTAATTTGTGTTTCTAACGAGCGACGAATTTCATCACGATCATCAAGTGATGATGCGAGTACAACAAACTGCGCAAAGCTGGCTTGTGGCAGTTGCTGATCTAAAGGTAAATAAAAACGTGGTGAACCTGTACCGACATATGCCACATAGTTATCAATACCTTTTTGTTTAGACAGGAATTTTTCAACCTTTTTCACAGCTTGTTCTGTCGCTGTTAAAGAAGCGCCTTCTTCAAGTTTTAAATCGACTAAAATCTCGGCACGATTTGAAGGTGGGAAAAACTGCTGAGGAACTATCTTAAACATCAGCACAGATAGCACAAAAATACCTACCGTTGTCGCAATTACGGTTTTACGATAGGTCACACAAAACTCAACCATCTTCCTAAAACGTAAATAGAAGCTAGATTGATAAGGATCGTAGTGATGGTCCTGTGAAATGGCTACAGTTTGCGGTTGCGGCTTTTTAGTTAATCTCGCCCATAAACGGACATACCAAGGTGCCTGATGACCTGTTTTGGTAAAATCGGGTAATAGCTTTTCACCTAAATAAGGTACGAATAAAACTGCCGCGACCCAAGATACAAGCAAAGCAATCGTGACTACCTGAAAGATAGAACGAGTGTATTCACCTGTACCAGACTGAGCCGTAGCGATGGGTAAGAAACCAGCCGCGGTAATCAGTGTTCCAGTGAGCATCGGAAATGCTGTTGTTTTCCACGTAAATCCGGCGGCTTTAATTCGGCTATAACCCTGCTCCATCTTAATTGCCATCATCTCGACGGCAATAATGGCATCATCGACTAACAAACCTAGAGCCAAGATCAGAGCACCGAGTGAAATCTTATGCAGGCCGACATCGAATAGACTCATACCTGCAAAAGTCATTGCTAAAACTAAAGGAATAGAAAAAGCGACAACTAATCCCGTGCGAAAACCTAAAGAGAAAAAACTCACTAACAAGACAATAATAACTGCTTCAGCGAGTACCTTTATAAACTCTTGAATACTGCGTTGTACTGCGACAGGTTGGTCAGAAACTTTTTGCAGCTTCATGCCTAAAGGCAAAGTTTTTTGCAGTTGGGCAAATTCTGTGTCGAGATTTTTACCTAGGGCAATAATGTCGCCACCCTTACGCATCGATAGAGCAATACCAATGCCATTTTCACCCATGAAACGCATACGTGGCTGAGCAGGTTGACTAAAACCACGATAGACATCAGCGACATCACCAAGCTGGATGGTTTTATCACCTACCAGCAAAGGCATTTTCTTAATTTCATCAACGTTTTGTAAATGACCACTTACCCGAATCTGAATACGGTCTGTGCCTGTTTCAAAAAAGCCAGCACTTGCCATACTATTTTGCTTTTGTAAGGCCTCTTGAATCGCTGTAACTGGAATACCGAGCTGTACTGCTTTGGTGTTAGAAATCTCAATCCAGATTTTTTGATCTTGCAGACCAATTAATTCGACCTTACTGACATCCTTGACGCGTTGAAGCTGTAATTGCAAACGATCTGCATATTCTTTTAGAAGTGCATAGTCAAAGTCTTTGCCTGTCAGTACATAAATATTGCCGTAAGTGTCTCCAAATTCGTCATTGAAAAATGGACCTTGTACACCATTTGGTAGTTCATGGCGTATGTCATTCACCTTCTTACGAACGTTGTACCAAACATCTGGAATCTTGTCAGAAGTAAGTGAATCTTTAGCCACAAAAGTAACTAATGACTCGCCTGGACGGGAGTAAGCCATAATCTTGTCATACTGCCCTGTTGTCATGAGTTCCTTTTCGATACGGTCCGTAACTAAAGTAGAAACTTCTTTGGCAGTCGCCCCAGGCCAGTAGGTCTGTACCACCATGACCTTAAAGGTAAAGGGCGGGTCTTCACTTTGTGATAATTTTGAATAAGAGATCGCACCGATAATGCCAAGCAACAGCATAAAATAAAGGACGATGCCTTTATTATTTAATGCCCATTCCGAGAGATTAAATTTCATGGCTGGGTTGCTCCCTGAATTTTCACCCCACGGTTTTCACGATCAATCGGATGAATCTTCTGTTTATCACGTAGCAAATGTACGCCACCAATCACAACCCAATCATTTGGGGCCAAGCCAGATAATACCGGCACACTATCTTTGCCATATGCACCAATCGTTACAGGTACTTTACGCAATGTCTGATTCACATTAACAACCCATACGTAAGGTTGATTATCTGTTGCTGAGACACTCGAAAGTGGCACACTCATCACATTGGTTTGAGTCGAGCTAAAAAATACGCGTGCACTTTGTCCAAGCTGAATAACAGATTGACCTTCTTTGAGTGCAACCTTGACTGTAAATGTACGAGACTGATCAGCTGCTGGGGAAACTTCGCGTACATAACCAGCAAATCGATCATTCGGTTTAGACCATAAAGTGACCCAAGCTGCCTGACCAACCTTGATCTCGGCAACCGCTTGTTCTGGTACGCCAATGACAACTTCACGCTCTCCATCAATTGCCAGTTGATAAGCGGCTTGACCCGCTGCAACCACTTGTCCAATTTCAATGTTTCGCGCAGTAATCACCCCGTTTTTATTAGAAATTAGCTGGTTATAGCCTGTCTGATTGGCAGAAACTTCATAGTTAGAACGAGCTTGCTGTAAAGCTGCTTGCGCCGAGTCATATTGATTTTTTACTGTGTCATATTGTGAACGGCTAACCGCATTAATTGGCAGTAATTGCTGAAAACGTTTTAACTCATCTGATGCCGTTTTTGCTGCTGCCTGTGCATTGTCCAGTTGGGCTTTAGCAGCATTTAACTGTAGCTGAGCATCTGCCACGTCAAGTTTTGCTAAAACTTGTCCAACCTTAACTCGATCACCAACGTCCACGTAACGTGCCGTAACTTGCCCACCAACTCGAAACGCTAAAGCCGTTTGTTGTCTGGCCTGTACATCCCCTGCATAGCTTTTTTGTTCATTGAGCGTGGTCAAGGGTTGAGCCACCATCACATAGGGTATTTCTTCTGTTTTGGGGGCCTCTTTACTGCACCCCATTAATGTGACCGTACAAACAATCACCATACTCATGATGAGAGGTTTTAACAGATTCATATCTTATCGCTCTTATTCAAACTGATTTTTTAAGGCACAATATGCTTGCATCATAAATTGTTTGTTTTTTAATTAATATACCCACGGGTATACTAATTAAAGAAAAACTTATAAATCGCTATTTTTTTAAATTTTTATTAGAGGATTTCGTGCAAACAGTTAATCAAAGTGGTCGCCCCAAAGATCTAGAAAAACGTGCTCGTGTTCTGCAAGCAGCAAAAGCCATTTTTTTAAAATCTGGTTATCACGGTACCAGCATGAACCAGATTGCACAGGAAGCAGGAGTCACTAAGCTCACGGTTTATAATCACTTTCAAGATAAAGCCAACCTGTTTATCTGTGCGATTACAGAAACCTGTGAAGAGACACTGTGTACTAAACAATTTGAATTAGACGCATCGGCAGACTTTTATCAAGCACTCTTTATTGTGTGTTCACGCGCCTTGCAAATTATTTACTCACCTGAAGCACTTAAACTTGAACACGTTTTATTTGAACTTGCAGCAGAACAAAGTCCACTCGCCCTACAGTTTTTTGATGCATCTCATACCCGACTGCAAAATCAATTAGCTGAGTTTTTGCAAAAAGCGGCTCAATTAGGTTTTATTAAAACCGATAATCCTACTTATCAAACCGAGCTTCTTATGTCCTTATTGCTTGGCGTACGCCACCAGAAGGTTTTACTTGGGATCATTGCTGTACCAAATGCTCATGAGCTTGAGCAAATTATTCAAGATGCAATTGCTTTATTCCTGCTCAAATATCGGACTTAAACCAAAGTACCATTGCCAAAAGTTGTACTGAGTGCATGCCATCGTTAACAGCATCGCATGCAAATTAAATGTTATTTTTTAAGCAAAAATTCACATTTTCTTACGCTCAAAGCTTGGAATGTTTGTTAATCACGCTATATTCGATAAGGATAAGAACAGGAGAAAATAGCATGGTTCAGCAAATCGATGCGCCACTGCGCGAGGATGTCCGCTTACTTGGTAATTTATTAGGTGAAACCCTAAAGCAACATGCAGGACAAGAGCTGTTTAATCAGATCGAGCAAATTCGTGCCCTTGCTAAAGGTGCACGTGATGGCCAAGCTGAAGCCCAAAAGCAACTAGAACAATTATTTTTAAATCTACCCGACGATGAACTACTTCCCCTTACCCGAGCTTTTTCTCATTTCCTAAATTTTGCCAATATTGCCGAGCAATATCATGTGGTCCGTAGCCGTAGACAAGCAGAATTCGATTCGGATGCCAACTCTCCGAATCCTCTTGTTCACCTATTTGAAAAATTCAAAGATAAAAGTATTTCAACAGAAAAACTATTCCAACAAGTTTGTGATCTTGATATTGAGCTGGTACTTACGGCACATCCAACTGAAGTCAGTCGTCGTACACTCATTCAGAAATATGATGATATTAATGCTTGTCTATCACAGCTTGATCAGCAAAAACTCACTCCACGTGAGCGTCAAAGTGCACTTGCGAACCTAAAGCAACAAATTAGTTCGGCATGGCAAACCGATGAAATCAGGCAGCACCGCCCGACTCCTGTTGATGAAGCAAAATGGGGCTTTGCGACGATTGAGCAAACGCTCTGGAATGCAGTACCTAAATTTATTCGAGAGTTAAATGAGTTGGTTCAAGAAAATTGCCAACAAAACTTACCCCTTAACATTGCACCAGTGCGTTTTGCATCTTGGATGGGTGGAGACCGTGACGGCAACCCAAATGTTACCCATCAAATTACACAAGAAGTGCTGTGGTTATCGCGCTGGCAAGCTGCCGATCTCTATTTAAGAGATATCGAAAACTTGCGTTGGGAACTCTCAATTCAAACCTGCTCTGAAGAAATGATTCAGGCCATTGGTAACCAGCATGCAGAACCTTATCGTGAGTATTTACGTGCAACACGAGAACGCTTAAAAGCGACTCGTCACTGGTTAGCTCAACGTTTGCAAGGCTTAGAAGCAGACGACAGCAATGTCATTAAAAGCAAAGATGAACTTTTACAACCTCTTTTGCTGTGCTACCGCTCTTTAATCGACAGTAACCTACCAGAAATTGCCAATGGTCAATTGCTCGACTTTATCTATCGTGTGAACTGTTTTGGTATTGAACTACTTAAACTCGACATTCGCCAAGAATCAGGTCGTCATCGCCAAGCCATTTCAGCAATTACCGAATATTTAGGTTTAGGAAACTTTGAATCGTGGACCGAACAAGCGCGCCAAAACTTCCTGATTCAGGAACTACAAAGCAAACGACCACTTTTACCAAAATATATTAATGAGCCTGAAGGCAGTTTGATTGGACACCCAGATGTTCAAGAAGTATTTGCGACCATGCGGACTTTGGCAGACCAACCGCCTGAATCTTTAGGGGCCTATATTATTTCTATGGCTGAATATCCAAGCGATGTTTTAGCTGTATTGTTATTGCAAAAAGAAGCTGGCATTCAGCACCCTCTACGTGTAGTTCCCCTATTTGAAACCTTAAAAGATTTAGATGGCGCTGCAACTACCATGAACACGCTGTTCAATATGCATTGGTATAAACAGCACATTCAGGGTAAACACGAAGTCATGATCGGTTACTCCGACTCTGCAAAAGATGCCGGTTTTATGTCAGCTAACTGGGCGCAGTATCGTGCTCAAGAAGAGCTAACTGCAATTGCTCAAAAACACGGCGTACAGTTGACTCTATTCCACGGCCGTGGTGGCTCAATTAGTCGTGGTGGTGCACCAACACAACAAGCATTATTTTCACAACCCCCTGGTTCGATTTCTGGTGCAATTCGTGTCACAGAACAAGGTGAAATGATTCGCTTCAAGTTCGGTTTAGAAGGGATTGCCATGCAAAACCTTGAAATCTATACCGCAGCAACACTCGAAGCGACCTTACTCCCACCGCCAGAACCTAAAGCTGAGTGGCGTGAAATCATGAACCGTATGACAGATCACTCCGTGAAGGTATATCGTCAAACAGTGCGTGAAAATCCACACTTCGTTAAATATTTACGTACCGTCACACCTGAGCTTGAATTACAAATGCTGCCATTAGGCTCACGCCCAGCAAAACGTAAAGTCAGTGGTGGTATTGAATCTTTACGTGCGATTCCTTGGGTGTTTGCATGGACCCAAATCCGTTTAATGCTACCTGCATGGCTAGGCACGGGGGCCGCTATTAATGAAGTGATCGCAGACCAGCAAAAAGCAACACTCGATGAAATGCTACAGCAATGGCCTTATTTCCAGACCCTCATTGATATGCTGGAAATGGTATTGTCTAAATCTGACGCCAATATTGCGCTCTATTACGAGTCACATCTGACTGAAGATGAAGATTTAAAAATATTGGGCAATGAATTACGCCAGCGTTTAAAAGATGCTGTTGAAACCCTGCTTGCATTAAAAGATGAATCAAAACTGCTGAGTAATAATGAAGTTCTTGATCAGTCTATGCAGGTTCGTAAGCCATATTTACTTCCTTTGCATCTTTTACAGGCTGAACTGATGAAACGTCGGCGCGATTATCTTGCTGAACGTCAGGCAGAAAACACACCTGTTGATCATGCGCTTATGGTGAGTATTGCAGGTATTGCTGCTGGTTTACGTAATACAGGCTAAGCTGATTTTACCGATCGTTTGACAAAGCAGTACATCTTGATGTGCTGCTTTTTACTTGCAAAATTCTCTATTTTTCTTAAATTTTCCTCGATTTTCTATTTTTTAGAATATTTTTTTAAAATCAAAAAATTAGTCTTTATGAGAAAAAAATAACTAATTCCTTATATTTAGAATTCATAGCATTATACCAATCGTTAAAAAATAATTATTTTTCACTCACATACTTCTCTCTAGAGATTAAATGCATTCTCAAGAAAGAGTATCATTGCACCAATTAAAGAATAATGAGCTTATTTTATGTCCAATTGGTTTCCAAAATGGCAGCCTTACCAAGGTGATATTGACCACCGACCGGTCTCTACCAATGAATATCTCCCACCAGTTCAAAGTGCTATTTTAGGTATCCAGCATGCTTTTGCCATGTTTGGAGCAACCGTTTTAGCACCATTACTCATGGGTTTTAACCCAAATCTTGCCATTTTAATGTCTGGAATCTGCACCATCCTGTTCTTCTTAATTACAGGTGGCCGTGTTCCAAGTTATTTAGGTTCAAGCTTTGCTTTTATTGGGGTTGTTGCAGCAGCAACTGGGCATATTACAGGTTCTGGCGCAAATCCAAATCTGTCTATGGCGTTAGGTGGAATCGTAGCGTGTGGTGTGTTTTACGCCCTCATCGGTTTTATTGTGATGCTCACTGGTACACGCTGGATTGAAAAACTCATGCCACCTGTCGTTACTGGCGCCATTGTAATGATCATTGGTTTAAACCTTGCGCCCGTTACCATTAAAGGTGTTGCAGGCCAACCTTTTGAAATGTGGATGGCACTCATTACCGTACTTTGTATGGGGAGCATTGCTGTATTTACACGCGGTTTATTACAACGTCTACTTCTATTGGTCGGTCTAATTTTGGCCTACGTGATTTATGCCATTACGACCAATGGTTTAGGTTTTGGTAAACCAATCGATTTTAGCCAGATTTCAGCAGCTGCATGGTTCGGCATCCCAAGTTTTTCACACCCTACTTTTGACACTAAAGCCATGCTAATTATTGCACCCGTTGCTCTTATTTTAGTGGCAGAAAATCTAGGGCATATTAAAGCTGTAGGCGCGATGACTGGTGAAAACCTAACTCCACAATTAGGCAAAGCATTTGTCGCTGATGGCTTGGCAACCACGCTCTCTGGTAGCGTTGGCGCACCGGGCATGACGACTTATGGCGAAAACATTGGGGTCATGGCAGTCACTCGTGTCTATTCAACCATTGTTTTTGTTATTGCTGGCGTCTTCGCAATTTTCTTGGGTTTATCTCCAAAATTTGGTGCAGTGATTAGTACCATCCCAAATGCTGTTTTAACAGGTGCATCTATTGTCGTGTTTGGTTTAATTACCATTGCTGGTGCAAAAATCTGGATTGAAAATAAAGTCGATTTTTCTAACAATAAAAACCTGATTGTTGCTTCTGTAACAATTATTTTAGGTGCCGGAAACTTTGAATTGACGTTTGGTAATTTCAATTTAGGCGGCATTGGTACAGCAACTTTTGCAGCCATTATTTTGAACTGGTTATTTAGTTTAAAAGATAAAACTTGAGTTCCTAAAGGCAGCATCCGTTGCCTTTTTTATTATTATTTTTCACCACCTTTCTATTCCAGTTTTTAGTATGATGAATTTTTGTATTTCAATACGTTCCTATTATGCGTTTTGATTTTTTCGATTTACAACTGGTTCTTCATATTGTCTCTACAGGTAGCTTGACCAAAGGTGCTAACCGTTCTGCTATTTCCCTTCAAGCTGCTAGCGAACGCATTAAAAAACTCGAACAATATTTTGATACACCTTTATTTATTCGCCATACCACTGGCCTCGAGTTAACATCTGCTGGACATGCCTTTGTCGAACATGCTCGTCAGCTTATGGCACAAAAAGATCAACTAGAACAAGAAATGCAGCGCTTTAGACAAAAAGCTCCAGAATCATTGACGCTTTGGTGTAACTCCTCGGCACAAAGTGAATATTTACCCCCTCTCTTGCCTCGATATCTGGTACTTCATCCCGAAATTAATATCGATTTACATGAAGCTGAAAGCTCCGAAATTATAGAAGCATTAACTAAAGGTGTGGCCAGATTAGGGCTCGTTTCAAGCTTTTTTGACACTCGGCATTTACAGACACAAGAATTCGCTAGTGATCCTTTGGTTTTGATCTGCCCCGCCGAACATGCTTTAGCACAATACCAAGAACTGAATTTGGTAGATGCTTTGAACTATGGCTTTATTGGCCTTATGCCGCATCACTCTTTGCAACAATCCATTGAAACCCAAGCCAAGCTATTAGGTTTTAACATACAGTATCGTTTACGTTTACCTAATTTTGGCGCAATTGCAGAAGTTGTTGCTAAGGGAGTTGGAATTGCCATTATGCCAGCCCGTGCTACTCAACGCTTGCAACCTGGCTATCGTTTCCATTCAATTCAATTACTCGGAGCATGGGCAAATCGTAAATTGTTATTAGCCACCCAAAATTTTGCTCAACTCCCTCAAAGCTATCAATTGTTTTCCAAGTTTTTACTACAACATCGTCCTCAAGAAGACGGACGTTAGTGCAAAATCATATATATTCCCAACGACATTAAACCTATAAAAAATATACGGCGAAATATCTGCTCATTGAGTCGATAGCGGATTTTTTTACCTATCCACATTCCTACTAATGCCGCCAATAAAGCCGCGAAAGATAAACGATAATCCAGTGTTATTCCTGACATAGGGTTATGCTGTAAAAAGACTGCCAGACAAATAGTTGATACCGTAAAAGTCAGCCCCAAAGCCTGTACTAATTCATCACGTTTTAAATGTAAAGACTGCAAATAAGGTACGACAGGAATAATAATGACTCCAGTTGCGACAGTGACTGCTCCACCAATATACCCAATCACAGGAGATAACCAACGCTCATACGTCCCTAAGTGCGGAAGCTTTTTAACGCATAGGCCATACACCCCATATAAAGCTAGCATACAGCCCAACAAAATCTCACTACTGTGCCCATGGCTTTGATTTAAAGTAGGTAAAAAGCTCCATATTGACCCAACCACAATACCGACGAGCAAAGTCCAGAAACGGCGAATAAAAGACCAGACATGACCTTCAGCAAAAAGCTGCCAGACATTGGTCACCATTGAAGGAACGATCAGAAGTGAAGCTGCTTGAAATGGGCTCATTGCTATAGTGAGTAGGCCCATCGATACAGCAGGCAAACCTAAACCGATCATACCTTTAATCATGCCAGCAAAGGCAAACACCACCATAATAATTGCTAAAAAAGTCACTGTTTATCTCCGATTCCTTACAAGGTTATGCTACGGAAAAAACAGGCTTTGCCCTATTCTTGTTTTTAGGAGAAGGCCTCAATTAGAAGTTGAGGCCGTTTTATATTTTTCTTCTAATACATTGCTAAAAATACTTTCAATCATCCAAACTCTGTACAAGCTATTAAAGACATAGCTTTGATCATTAATACGCAACTCTAAAACTGGTAAATCAGGCTGATGCTTATCTTTGCAAAGTGCATCATTTTGCGCTAGAACAGATGGTACATCCTGTTCGGTTAACTGCTCAATTCCCAACTGTTGCTGTAATTCTTGGAAATGCTTTTGGAAAGATAAGTCTTTTCCTTTCGTCCAGACTGCTTGCAAAATACTAAATATCGTATCGATTTGCTGATTTTCCGGCACACTATAGAAAAGCTTTGCCATTTCAAGCGTACTTTCTTCTGTAGGACGACAAAAAGGGGTAAAAGCTACATCTGTTCGTTTAGAAACACGTGTTGCCAAACTCCAATCAAACCAGTCTCGGCCTTGATAGCTTAAAGGGTAAACTTTTAATTGAATGTCGTAATAATCAGCCAGTTCTTCCTTAATATAGGCAAGTAACAGCCAACTCATCGGATCTTCTAAAGCAATATATATATCGAGTTCAGGATGAAGTGTCTGAATCTCAGTCAGTGCCTCAGCATCATTAATCAAATGTTCACGCCATTCGATATGATTAATTAAAAAAATTGGATTGCCTGTAAGCAGTTTTTGCTGTTTTAGACGACGGGTTAAACGCAATAAATCATCTACTGCATGATATTTACGTCCACCAAACTCAAAATATGCCGCCGTTACAGGCTCATCCGTAAAAATACGTTCTGAAAAATGTTGAGGAAGCTGATGTTTAACCGCCATGGCATGTAAAGTACGCAGCTTTCCATATTGTTGCTGCCAAAGCATGTGAAAAATATCTTCTAATAAATGTAAGAAATTCTGACCTTGTAATGGGGTTCTTTTTAATATGACAGCGGCTTGTTTTAAAGATTCTTGGCTTGGGATTTCGGGAAATTCATCAAAAGCAAAACGGTGTTGTTTGGCCAATATTTTGGCATCATTTAAACAATAATTTTGCCATTCTTCATGCGACATACTGTTCGGAGGTTCAGAAGCCGTATGGGAAATAATAATTTTTAAAGGTTTGAGCTCATCACTTAAAATTTCATCGAGCTGAGACAATTGCTGAACAGCTAAATAGCTATATACATCATCAAGTCGTAAATAAATACTTAAACCATTTTCCGTGGGTAACACCGCTTGACGAGACGGTTTTTGGTAAAACCAACTCGATCGGATAGGGTCAAACCAACGGCGTAGCAGTGACATGAATAGTGCCTCTAAAAAATAAATCCTAAGCGAGATCAAAGATTGCTTTGATCATAGTCAAGGTATAACAGTAGTCAAGATTGAAAGTATGACCACCTAAGATCACGCAGAAAATAAGCCATGTTTTTAGCAAGTTTCTGCGTAGGTGAAGATTTTATCACCATTTTATGTCAATCCCATAGAATGATCTAAAAACACCTTTTTCTACAAGCTAATTTTTTTTACCAGACATGAAAAATGCACCCTCAACATGATAGCAATTCATCGTGTTGATAGGTGCATGCTTTCTACTCAATTATTAAAATTGAATATTTTAGAGAACGCGTACAGCTCCTTTTGCTGCACTTGTTGTATGCATTGCATAAACTTTTAACGCTTTTGATACCTTACGTTTACGTTCTTCTTTTGGATGCCAGCCTTTCGCTTCTTGAACTGTACGACGGTGCGCCATAGTCGCATCATCAACATTTAAGTGAATGGTACGGTTTGGAATATCAATTTCAATGGTATCACCATCTTCAACCAAACCAATTGCACCACCTTCAGCAGCTTCTGGCGAAACATGTCCAATCGAAAGACCTGATGAACCACCAGAGAAACGGCCATCTGTAACTAATGCACAGTCTTTTCCTAAACCTTTCGATTTAAGATAGCTGGTTGGGTAAAGCATTTCTTGCATACCCGGTCCACCACGTGGGCCTTCGTAACGAATAACAACGACGTCACCAGCTTTAATATCATGACCTAAGATTGCATCTACAGCAGCATCTTGACTCTCAAACACGCGCGCTGTGCCGGTAAATTTTAGAATAGATTCATCTACACCCGCAGTTTTTACAATACAACCATCAAGAGCGATGTTGCCGTATAGCACAGCTAAACCACCATCTTTAGAGAATGCATGTTCTGCATTGCGGATAACGCCTTTTTCACGATCGCCATCTAAAGTTGCATAGTAACGATTTTGAGAGAATGCAACTTGTGTTGGTACACCACCTGGAGATGAGCGATAGAACTCATATACGTCTGCATCTTCAGTACGAATAATATCCCACTTGTCCAACGCATCTTTTAACGTTTTCTCATGGACTGTTGGTAGTGATACATCAAGTAAATTCGCACGATCAAGTTCACCTAAAATGGCCATAATGCCACCTGCACGGTGTACATCTTCCATATGAACATCTTGTTTCGCAGGCGCTACTTTAGACAATACAGGCACGCGACGTGATAACTCGTCAATATCGTCCATAGTAAAGTCAACTTCCGCTTCACTTGCCGCAGCCAATAAGTGTAGAACGGTATTGGTTGATCCACCCATTGCAATATCAAGCGTCATGGCATTTTTAAATGCAGCCTTTGTTGCAATTGAACGAGGTAAAATGCTTGCATCTTCTTGTTCGTAATAGCGCTTAGCCAATTCAACAATAAGCTGACCTGCTTTTAAGAATAATTTTTTACGATTAGCATGTGTCGCGACAATCGAACCATTACCTGGTAAAGATAAACCTAACGCTTCGGTTAAACAGTTCATTGAGTTTGCAGTGAACATACCTGAACATGAACCACAGGTTGGACATGCTGAACGTTCAAACTCTTCAACTTCTTCGTCTGTATAACTTTCATCAGCTGCAACAACCATTGCATCAACAAGATCAATCGCTTTTTCATTACCGCGGAATTTGACCTTACCTGCTTCCATTGGTCCACCAGACACAAAAACCACAGGAATATTCAGGCGCATCGCAGCCATGAGCATTCCCGGAGTAATCTTGTCACAGTTAGAAATACAGACCATAGCATCAGCACAATGCGCATTCACCATGTACTCTACTGAATCAGCAATCAAATCACGTGATGGTAAAGAATAAAGCATGCCGTCATGCCCCATTGCGATCCCGTCGTCTACTGCGATCGTATTGAACTCTTTAGCAACACCACCTGATGCCTGAATTTCTGCTGCAACAAGCTGCCCTAGATCTTTAAGATGTACATGGCCCGGAACAAATTGAGTAAATGAATTGACCACCGCAATAATCGGTTTGCCGAAATCCTCATCTTTCATTCCTGTTGCACGCCATAAGCCACGTGCGCCAGCCATATTTCTTCCGTGTGTCGATGTTTTTGAACGATAGTCAGGCATTAGTATTTCCAACAAGTTGTGCTTGAGCGAAATTTCTCCCACTCTGGCTGAATGATTCTGATATAGCGTTAGATCAGTCGGAATATTGACTCATCATCATAATTTGATCTTTCTCCATTCTATAGAAGCAAATAATATTCTGAAAGCCAAGAACAGTAATAGTCAGTCAATATTTGGCAAAACTTCCATGAATAATTTTTTATTTTTTCATAACCTTTTTTTATCAATAAAAATTTTTGAATAATTTTTTGTTCACTATTTAAAAACCAAACGCCTCAATAGCTATGAGTTTAGGGCTTCAATCGTTTTTCACGTATACTACCCACAAACTCTTTTTGGAATGCATTTGTGAAAATTATTTTTGCTGGCACCCCTGAATTTGCTGCAACAGCATTGGCGGCTTTATTAAAAACTTCCCATGAAATTATCGCGGTTTATACCCAACCAGACCGTAAAGCTGGTCGCGGACAAAAATTAACACCATCTTCCGTAAAACAGCTTGCCCTTGAGCATGATATTCCAGTTTATCAGCCACTTCACTTTAAAGCGTCTACAGAAGAAGGGCTTGCAGCTCAACAAGAACTTGCAGCTTTAGGTGCAGATGTAATGGTAGTCGCTGCCTATGGTTTGATTCTTCCACAAGCTGTGCTCGATACACCTAAATATGGCTGTTTAAATATCCACGGTTCATTATTACCACGTTGGCGTGGTGCCGCACCAATTCAACGTGCGATTGCAACAGGTGATGAAGAAACAGGTATTACGATTATGCAAATGGCTGCCGGTTTAGATACAGGCGATATGATGTATAAGACCTTTTGTCCAATCACTAACGAAGACACCTCAGGCAGCCTACACGACAAATTAGCTGTTCAAGGTGCATCAGCAATTTGTGCAGTTTTAGAATCAGAAGCAACATTACAAAAATATCTGGCAGAACGCGAAGTTCAAGATGAAAGCTTAACGGTATATGCACATAAATTAGTAAAGTCGGAAGCTCGAATTGACTGGTCAATTGATGCTGTTCAACTTGACCGAAACATTCGCGCCTTCAACCCTTGGCCAGTTGCCTTCATTCAGCTTGATGAAAACAATGCTCTACGTATCTGGAACTCAACAATTTCAGCTCAGACTAAATCAAATGCCCAAGCTGGTGAAATTATTTTAATTGATAAGCAAGGTGTACATATTGCGTGTGGTCAAGACTCGTTTATTTGTCTGACCAGTGTGCAATGGCCAGGCGGCAAAGCAATGAATGCCCAACAAATTGCACAAACCCAGAAACTTCATGTAGGACAAATTCTGCCATGAGTCAGGCCTTTTCTCATTCGTCACGTTTTAACTTACGTGCTCAAGTCGTCCAGACTCTATTAAAAGTTCAGCAAGGTCACTCTCTTGCCAGTATTTTAAATACACAGCTTAATCAAGTCGCAGAACGAGACCGTGCGCTATTTCATGAACTTGTTCTAGGAACATTACGTCAATGGTTTGCTCTTAAATCAATTAGCTTACCTTTACTCAGTAAGCCATTAAATAATGAGACTGTTGAAACTTGTCTGTATGTGGGTCTTTACCAGATTTTATGCACGCGTATTGCCGCACACGCTGCGATCTCAGAAACAGTAGATGCTACCAAACAACTTGGGTTCCCCGCACTCAGCGGCATTGTTAATGCGATTTTACGTCGAGCTACTCGTGAAGATGAGTTTCAACAAGGTTTACAACAAGCGCATGGCTTACCGAGTTGGCTTTATAAACGTGTAAAAAAAGATTGGGGAGAACAAACCGAATCTCTTTGCCAATCTTTAAAACAAATTGCTCCTTTAACGTTAAGGGTTAATCAACGCCATATTGATCGAGATGCTTATTTAGCCAAACTACAAAGTTTAGACATACAAGCACGTGCGTGTATTTTATCTGAAGCAGGTATCGTCCTTGAACAATCTGTTCAAATTACTCACTTACCTGGTTTTGAACAAGGCTGGGTTTCTGTACAAGATGAACACGCTCAACTTTGTGCAGAACTCTTGCCAGACTTAAATAATAAAACTGTGATTGATGCCTGTGCAGCACCAGGTGGAAAAACAGCTCATTTACTCGAAAAATTTAAGCCAGCACAACTGATTGCTATTGATCAGGACTCTAACCGTTTAGTCCGTGTGACTGAAAATTTAAATCGTTTAGCACTTGATCAGAGCCATACAGAAATTCTAGCAGCAGATGCAACCGAATGGGTTCCAGCACAGCCAGTAGACTGTATTGTGCTAGATGCACCTTGCTCTGCAACAGGCGTTATTCGCCGCCATCCTGATATACGTCTGTTACGCCAATCTACAGATATTGCTCAAACTGCCGATTTACAAAAGCAGATTTTGGAGCACATGTGGCAACAGCTTAAAGTTGGAGGCACGCTGCTCTATATTACCTGTTCGATTTTAAAAGTCGAAAATGAGCAACAAATGATGGCTTTTTTTGCTGAACATACAGATGCAAAAGAGATCAAGATTGTAGCTGATTGGGGAATTGAACAAACTCACGGTCGACAGTTGCTACCACAAGCACAGTCTGGTGATGGATTCTATTATTGTAAAATTCAAAAAATCGCATAAAAAAAGCAGGCTTCGAGCCTGCTTTTTATTAGATCAGTATCAAAGCGTATGCTGATCTTTTACCTCTTCTAAAACATCATCTAACTCTTCAGGATGTTTCGACAAATGCAGAATGGATAAAGCTAATCCACCCCATAAAAACACCATCGAAATTACCATCATTACGATTGCTGAAGTATTCATTATTCTATTCTCCTAGCGATCTTTCATTTTGCTTAACGCGATTGCAACGACCGCACAGAAAATCACACTGCCCCAGCCGAATACACCTTGCAAACTCATACTATAAGTATCATAGCCATTTTTGATCAAATTAAAAACAGTCATACTGAGTGTGGTTAACAAGATTAATGACGTAATGACCGTTAGAGTAAAATCCCATCCCTTACCCAATTGAATGGTTGAGATACGGTTCACATGATCACGAAGTTCCATCAACGCAGAACGCTTAAACCAAGCTATACTAATAATCGATAGTAATGCACCACCAATAATCCCGATGTTATTAATAAAGTGGTCAACAATATCAACAAGTTTAATTGCGTTTACACTTGAGAATAAGATAATCGATACAAGCGCACTACCGCCGCCAATAATTGTTACAGCTTTTTTACGGCCCCATTTCAACTTATCTTGCATTGCTGCAATAGGCACTTCCAAAATACTGACCATCGAAGAAATACCTGCGACGAAAAGTGAAGAGAAGAATAAGAAACCAAATAAATCGGCGCCTGTACCTAAACTTGAAATAATTTTAGGGAATGCAATAAATGCTAACCCAATCCCACCACTCACTACATCTTTAACTTCAGTACCAGCCGCATGTGCCATAAAGCCAAGCGCTGCAAAAATACCAATACCTGCCAAAATCTCTGTTGACGCATTAGCAAAACCAACGATTAAGCCAGAACCAGTTAAATTGGTTTTCGGTTTCAAATAAGATGAATAAGTCACCATAATCCCGAAACCAACAGATAGTGAGAAGAAAGTATGGCCATACGCGGCTAACCAAACTTTATAATCCATCATTGCAGACCAGTTTGGCGTAAAGAATGCATTCAAACCTTGAGCTGCACCTGGTAAACGCAATGACTGAACCACTAAAATAGTAAATAAAATGAATAATAAAGGCATGAAAATCTTATTTGATAATTCCACACCTTTTTTCACGCCACCATAAAGAATGATTAAAGTAAGTGCCCAAATCCCCACAATCGGCCAGAATAAATGACCTACAAACTGTAGATCAAAACCAGTCGCTTTTGAGGTTTGCAAATAAGTATTAAAGAAGAAACCTTCTGGATCACTTCCCCACATTTGACCAATAGAAAAGTAAACGTAACTGCCTGCCCACGTCAGAACGCTTGCATAATACAAACCAATGATGATACAGACACACACCTGCCACCATCCTAATGTTTCTCCACCTTTAAATAAGGCACGATACGCTTTAGGAGGTGAACCAGTACTACGATGACCAACCGCATAATCTAAAAATAGTAAAGGTAAACCAGCAGTAATGAGTGCTAATAAATAGGGAATAAGAAACGCACCACCACCATTTTCATAAGCAACGTATGGAAAGCGCCAAATATTACCTAAGCCTACAGCCGAACCAACGGCTGCAATAATAAAACCAGATCGTGACGTCCAGTTTTCACGAGAATCTGTCATAGAACACCTAATGTTAAAAGATTGCTTATTTTTACTGCTATTGTTGATTGTTATTCCGCATGCAAAAAAAGAACCAAAAGAATACTTTTGTGTTTGATTGAGAATAAAAGACACCTTGTGAGTATTTTTATTTTCATTTCAAACAAGCAAAAATAGAAAATTCTTCCTTAAAGATTTTTGTCCATTTTTTGCTCCTATATAGCTGAACAATACCTGTTTTTATTTCTTTTTACTGTAATTTCCGTCAGAAATTTTACGAATTTTCTGAGTTTTTATCACAATTGGTTATTTTTCAGCTAATCTTTACGCTTAAAGCATATAAGCACTCAATATTGTTCAATGATATTTTCTTCCAATTCCTAAAAAATCCTATTTAATTACTCAACTTATCCATTAATTTGTTCTTCAATTTTCAATTGGATTTGATAATACCTATTTTTTTAGATGACAAAATTTATACTAAAATCGGTAAAGGGTTTATATAATCCAAATTAAAAGAAAAATATTAATTATATGAAATAATTAATATTTTCCTTAACTATAAAAATTATTAACAATATACGCTTCAGACTCATGTTTTTTATCAATGCATCTGTAGCAAGATGTCTATATCATGCGCTTAAAGATTTCTTTTATGCGGATGTTCAAAGTGAAAATATTAAAAATATCTTTATTAACGCTCGGGATGGGCTTAAGTGGCTTTGCTCAAGCAGACTTTGTTGGAGTAAAAGGAGACGTAGGCTACTGGTTTTATGATGGTAAAGCTAATATGTCTTCTCAATTCCCTAATGATCAAGATTTAGATCAAAAAGGCAGTGCTCAGCTCTCATTGTCAGTAGAACACCCGATTCCATTTATTCCAAATGCAAAAATTCGTTATGTAAATTTAGATACTCAAACTAAATCAGAAACCTTAGGTCAAGCTAATTATAAAGTTGATTTAGATCATAGCGATTTTATTCTCTATTATGAATTACTAGACAATATTGTGAGTGTAGATGCGGGACTTGGTGCAACTGTATTAAATGGTGATATCACTGCGTATACAGGCAAGCGTGTGGATATTGATAAAACATACCCTATTGCTTATTTGTCTGGTGAAGTAAAACTTCCATTTACGGGCTTAAGTGCTAAAGGTGAAGCAACTTATACAAACTTTGACGATGCACGAATCACAGATGCATCAGCAGAAGTAAAATATAAATTTGCAGATAATCTACTCATTGATCTTGGTTTAACAGCAGGCTATCGCGTACTCAATATCGATTTAGATGACTACGATAACAACGATCTTAAGTTTGAGTTTAAAGGACCATATGTAGGTTTAGAAGCTCACTTCTAAACCAGAAAAACTCGAAATTTCTCTCATACTTAAAAAGAACTCCCTGTGAGTTCTTTTTTAATTAACTCATACCTACATAACCTGAATATTTTCGAATTCTTTGGCACCATACCTGAATGTTGGGATATAAATTTAAATCAAAACCACCTTCATCAGCCACATGTGTATAAGCATATAGCGCAATATCAGCAATAGTGAGTTGTGGTCCTGTAAGATAGTCGTGCTCCGCTAATACTTTATCCATAATAGATAATGCTTTATGCCCTTTTGGCTGTAAATTATAATATTCGGTTCTTCTATCTTCTGGTAAACCTAAATATTTATTAATAAAACGTGCAACTGCAATAAAAGGTTCATGGCTATACTGCTCAAAAAACATCCACTGATACATTTTGGCTTTAATAAACGGATCTCTAGGAATAAATTTTGTTCCCTCAGCTACGTAACCTAAAATAGCATTCGATTCACTCAAAACACGTCCATCTTCCAGAACTAATACAGGTATTTTTCCATTAGGGTTTAAGGATAAAAACTCTGTTGTTTGAGTATCTTTTTTTAAAATATCAATATGAATCCAAACATGCTTAATATTTAATAAGGAAAGTACTAGTTTAATCTTATAACAGTTACCCGAACCTACATCACCGTAAATTACCATAGATACTTTTCCCTTATAATCAGCATTTAAAAGATTAATTTTTAATTATTTATAGCATAAATCTTTAATCTTTCATGGTATTTCCAGTTTACTTTCCACACAAAAAAACACCCCCAACATCAGTTGAGGGTGTTTTAGAATAATGAGCTGGCGATGACTTACTCTCACATGGGAAACC